>NZ_CP110009.1:355000-710000 GCF_025947305.1 Flavobacterium sp. N3904 | reverse complement strand
CGATTTGGTTTTTTCTGCTAGCTGAAAAGCCTGTTCGATGTAACTGATTTTATTTTCTTTTAAATATAATTCATTGTAGATCGTAATGCATTTTTCGGTGCGATTGCACATCCGCATCTGATTGATAATTTTAGAATTTTCATAGAGCAATAAATTACTTATTAACTCTTCGATAGGAAAACACAGTTTGTATATTTCTAGGGCTTTTTTGGACTGGTTTTGAAAGTTGTAAATATCAGCTTGTAAATCCAGTGCATCGATTAAAACGGTTTCTGCATACAAGGAATTTTGTTGCGGAATGTTTCTTTTTTGACCCTTGTATAAAGGAATTAAGGTTTGATAAACCAACTGAATGGATTGAAGTGCCTGAGGTATTTTTCTTTGTTCGTAAAACAATAGCGCTTCATCATAATGTAATTTTGCAATGTCGCGAACGCTATGATTTTTGGATGTAAAAAAAAGTATTTTTGCTTTTTCGAAATAGTTGTTTGCTTTTTCAAAATTATTTATTTGTCCATTAAGGGAAGCTAAGTTTCGATAGCAATTGGATAAAGCATCGGATTGATTTTTTTCGTTTTTTAATAACTGAATGGCTCTTTCATAGCTCTCTTCTGCTCTATAATATATTTTTGGATTGAAGGATAATTCTTTGACGCTTAGCAAATAATTATTGCCCAAATTATTCAATAAATTTCCCTTTTGAATTGAAGAAAGTTTTGTTGTTTTTAAGGTGTTTTCCAACAAATCAATGGCTAGGGTACTCTTGCCGGAACTTTGATACACATTCGACAAATTGAGGATTGCAGCTGCTTTGGTGCTTTCGTTTTTTTCTAGATTGGCAATAAAATAATAGTGTTTGATGGTGTTTTCCGCATTGTCATAATCACCTATTATCGTGTAGAGATTACCCAAAGGTTTTAGGCAATATTCAACAATGTCATAATCGGTGAGTCGGTAAGTTTGGTATATCTTCCAGGCTTTTTCATAACTGGTAATGGCTTGGTTGGCTTTTCCAAATTTGTTTTCGAAATAGGCTTTGTTGCAGTTTAAGACAACGATAGAAAGCAATTCATTCTTTGATTTTTGATCTTGGTTTTTCCAGATCTTGGTTTCAATCGCATTTAGATTTTCTAATCCAGAAAGTGACGGATTAGCTATAAAATAGTCAATTGCCTCATAGGTCTTGTCTTCTTGAGTTTGAATTTTTTGACCGAAAACAGCCAAAGAGGCAAAAAGTAAAAAACCTAAGGTAATTTTTAACATAAGATATTGTTTCACTTCGTTTCGAAAAAAGTATTTAACAAAACAAGCGGATTTTGCTAAACTAAAACTTCCAAATTCCATAAAATTGGAAATAATTAAAATCGCCATCAAAGTTAAGTACATATCGCGCTCCTAAACTCGGTCCAATTCTGGCAAAACCAGCGGTAAAATCGAGTAACAATCCAGTCTTTAGATTGGTAAACGAATTTTTTACAGTGTTTGTTGTATAATCGGTTCTAATAATTAATTTATCAGAAGTGCCTTCATAAACATCCGTTTTTAAATTTTGTGTTTGCTCTTCAGAGACGTTCATATTAGCTTGAAATCCAGCTCCAACACCAATATAAGTAGAAATGTTGTATCGAAACAAAACCGGAATCTCCCAATTTATATTTTTGTTTTCGGTTGTATTTGTGGTTCTTTCCAAATGGGCGTTGCCATTGGTTTGCACTATTGCATCTGTAATTGTTGTGGCATCATCATAGGAGGTTATGCTGTTTAAAAATTCAGCTTGTCCGTAATAGCGATACGATTTGAAAGGAGAAACAGTTGCGCCCACAAAATAGCTTTTAGCATTTTCTAAATTAGTATATAAATTGTAACCCGCTTTGGCACCTATAGAAATTCCTGGCGTAAATCTTGTTGTGGCATAATTGGTAATAATTGGTTCGTTTTTGTCGAAAATAATAGCCGTTCTGCTTTTGGTTTTTATTTTGTGAAAGTCTTCGTTGAATTTCATTGAGTATTTTACAAAACCTTTGGTACTGTCAATTTCTTTTACATTTTTTTGATTGCTTCCGGGTAGATAAATGTTCCTAAAGACAAAAAATATTTGAGTATTTCTGACAATGGTGTCCAAACAGCTTATTGATGGCGCCTCGCCTTTTGGGCAAATAGGGCATTCGGGATACATGCTTTCAATTTTCAAAGTTTTTTTGTCAAACATATCGGGAATATCGGTTTCGAGCTGAATTTTTCTCGCCGGCCCTTCACCATTATTTTGGAAACTGGTTTTGAATTTGACTCTTTTATAACGTACCAATCTATAATTCATAAAGCTTCCGTTGGAGCCCATTTTGTTGGGATCGTGGGAAGTGACGATTTCCATTTCGAGGTTTTTTATTTTATGATTTTTAAAACTTCGATTAGGCACATAAATGCTACGCATCGTTATCGTTGCACTCGTGTCTTTGAGCATTTCGGGAGTCGTTTTGAAAGTGTAAAAAACATTTCGGGTTTCTCCGGGATTGTGATCGTCGATTTCTAAAATAGAAACGTCTTTGTATGTGTTTTTTGCTTTTAATAAAGTCGAATCCAAGTCGGTTTCATTGGTCGTTTCTCTATATTTTTTGGCTAAAGTCAAAGGTTCATTGGAAGCCAAATAGCGATTTGAATTATCTATATCATCGGCCGAAACTACATTGTTTTCCTTTACAGTTCTTTCATTAGCGTATGTTCTTACTTCCTGTAAATCAAAATTGTTGCTTTTGAATTCTTTTTCATTGAAAAAAAGATAGAGTTTTCCGTTGGTGACATAATTTTCAAGATTTTCATAACTAACCACCACTTGCATTTCTTGGTCTGGAATGGGGTCACAATTTTTAAAAAGAGACAATCCATTTTGATCGGCTATTGAAGCGATGTCTTTATAGTTGAGGTCTTCAATATCGTTGACAACTACTTTTTTTGGGCGTGTGGCAGGAGGTTTTCCGTTGTCGTAATTATTGGTTACCGCTAATCTTGCAGTATAGGTTCCTTTTTTTTTGTAAACATGTTTGGGTTCGGCCTCTTTGCTGTAATGACCGTCGCCCAATTCCCATAAATAGGAATAACTGGGTTTTGGAGCACCTGCAATAGGAATCAGAGGTGGCGTTTCGGGCTTGTACGTGACTAAATTTCCTTTTTGATCGTATCCGATATTGGCTCTTCGGGTAATGGTATCTTTTACTTTGGTTTGGCCATAAAAAGGGAACGTAATTAGGAGTAAAAAGAGTACTATCGATTTGTTCATATTTGGTTATTTTGGTCAGTCATTATAGTTTTAGCAACGTTTTTCAATGAAGCTTCAATTCAAATTATTTTTAAATGTAAAAAAAAGCGATGAGCAAATCACCACTTTTTCTTATTATTTATTTTTGTAACTTATTGAATAGCATTGATTGCGGCTATTAATTGCGCTTCGGAACCTACAGTTGTTTCGGCCAGTGTGAAGGTATACACATCATTTGCTGCAACTGTTACTCCTTTGATTGCCCATCTCCATTGTCCGTTGTCTTCGGTAGCAAAAATCACATGACAAGCTAGTCCAATTGGAATTTGACCGTAGTGTTCGCTGAATAATCCTGCTGCAGTATAGGTGTCCAATTTTGCAAGAGCGTTTTGACCTTCGCCGTCATAAGACAAATAAATCGCACTATTGGTATTGTCGTAACCTTCGGGAGCATCGGCAAGAATGGTCGTTTTTGGTCTTGGATCGCTGTAAAATCTATCGACATTGGTCCATCCAAAGTTTCCAAAAGAAACATAATAATTGTTGCCTTCTCCTTGTACGCCGCCTTTACCGCCATTGGCACCAGTGGCATCAGCTGCACCTCTCCATACTAGGTTTTCTTTGTCTTCTGTATTACCTATCCAAAGTGTCATTGCTGTGTCTAGGCCATCGGTTAAAGAAGTTGGGACAAGAAGGGTCATGTTGGCTAATGATTCTAGAGCTACACCGTCTTGGGTGGCTTTGATGTAGAATTCTCCACCAGAAATCAGTAAATTTTTGTCTCCGTTTGCCATTAATCCCATGGTTGGTTTGTTGGCGGTAAGCATGTGTCCTTTGTCGAATAGCTCTACATATTCAATCTTAATGGCACCAGTTACTGCGACTCCATTTTTTCTAAGGTAGTCTCTGTTGATCATTAATTTAACTCCTTTTTCTGAAGTTAGGGTTACAGAACCTGAAGCTTCGGTAATGGTAAATTCTTGTTTTAATTTGGTCAAAGCTTCTGTTCGCACAGCTGCAAATTCGGTTGCTGTTGCGGGTACATTTGGAATTTCTGGAGTGTCCTCGTTTGTACAACTTGTCATTGTGATTGCTCCTACTACTAAAATTGCGATTGTTCTAAAATTTGTTTTCATGTTTTCTAAGTTTTTTAAATCTGTCTTGAAAATTTTCAAGAGGTTGTTTCAGATTCTGGTTGTTAATTGTTTGTTTCTTTTGTTTATATCAAATACCGTTTGATATTGTTACCCTTGTTTTTGAAAATTCTTTTTTAATTCTGATTTCATTCTTATATCAACTTTCGTTTTGATTTGTTACCCTTGTTTTTTATTTATTTTATCATCGAGTAATTAATGTCCAAAGTGTATTGATAAAAGTGATTCCTATTTTTTTTAAATTTTCCATAATCTAAAAGTTTTAAAAAGTTCTAATTATTGATTTATACTGTTATATAAACTTTGGTTTTGATTTGTTACCCCTTGCTTTGATTTTAGTTCTAAATATCTGATTTTACGGCTCTGCGTAAGGGATAGTAGTAAGCTACCGAAGTAGCACGGATAGCCCGACCGCATTATGAGAAGAGGCCGAATAAGCGCAAAGTAAAGCTGGCCTCTTTTCATAATGGGGTTACGCCCAGGGGATTATTGGTATTTATAAAAGGCGTTATGCAATGGTTTTCGCTCTTTTTTTAGTATTTTCGATGAAATTTTTTTTTATGGCTCCAACGACTGTTCATCCCGATCAAATGTATATTGAAGGATTGGCGAATAATGATTCGGTGATTATTCATGCGATTTATAAAAAATTTGTGCCGAAGGTGGTGCATTATATAAGGAACAATTCGGGTGATGAAGACAAAGCGCAGGATGTGATTCAGGAAGTGATGATTTTACTCTTCAATCAAGCCAAAGCGGAACGACTAAAATTGACATGTCCTTTTGTTGCGTACTTTTTTTTGTTGTGTAAACGAAAGTGGCTCAATGAGTTAAAAAAACAATCGAATAAAGGGGTAACAATTAAGGAAGATTTGACATCTAAACATGAATCTACTGATGAGATGGTTTTGCAAACCGAGCATTATGACGAGAAGCAACAGTTATATGACATGATGTTTGAGAAACTTGGCGATAAATGCCAAGAATTGCTGAAGCTAAGTTTTACGCTTCCATCGATGGAGGAAGTTGCTGAGAAATTATCAGTAACTTACGGATATGTTCGTAAGAAAAAATCGCTTTGCATTGGTCAATTGACGCAGTGGATTCAAGAAACCAATCGCTTTAAATCTATAAAAAATACCTAGCCATGAACGAAGAACACTTTTTGGAATTTGATGAATATCTTCAAGGCGAAATGACTGTTGAAGATAAAATGACTTTTGAGCAACAATTAGAAGATCAGCCTGATTTGGCTATGGCTTTTGCAACCTATAAAGAGTTGCAGCTTCATTTGGAAAACAAATTTGGGCAAGCCGATGAATTACTAGCTTTTAAGAAGAATTTGAAAGGGATTTCTAAGAAGCATTTTAAAAAGTCTAAACCTAAAGTGATGGCGCTCAAGCCTTGGTATTATGGAGTGGCGGCATCGGTTGCGGTTTTGTTTGGATTGTTCTTTTTGAATCAGCATTCGAATCCTACTTTTGAAGATTACAATCAGCCTGAAATGGCATTTTTTACGGAACGAGGGGATGCAGATGCTAATTTAAAATTGGCGCAGGATGCTTTTAACGCCAAACAATATAAAACGGCGATTCCGCTTTTTGAGACTATTCTGAAAACGGATAAAAGTGCCGAGATTCAGTATTTTTATGGAGTGGCTTTGCTGGAGGAAAATAGGGTGGTTGATGCAGAAATAGTTTTTAATGCCCTGAAAACAGGGAATTCGATTTATAAAAACAAGGCAATTTGGAGCTTGGCTTTGAGTAAATTAAAACTGAAAGATTATAAATCATGTAAAGAACTACTATTGACCATTCCTGAAGATTATGAAGGAAATGATCAGGTTGATGCGTTGTTGAATGATTTGGATTAATATTTTATAATGGTTCTTTCGTGAAGATTCGCAGAGGATTACACGAAGATTCGCAAAGTTTATTTTTAAAGATTCGCTGAGATATTAAAATCTTTGCGAATCTTTTTTTTCTTTGTGAATCTTCGTGAAAAAATCTTTGAGTAATTCCTTTTTTGTAAAGCCCGTTTTTTCGAGTAATTTTGTGGCCTTAAACTTTAGACTTGGAAACAAAAACAATACTTACCGATACTCACACCCATTTATATTCAGAAGAGTTTGATATGGATAGAGACGAAATGATGCAACGCGCCATTGATAATGGTGTAACCCGTTTTTTTGTTCCTGCAATAGACTCTTCTTGTACGCAAAGCATGTATGATTTGGAACGCGATTATCCCAACAATGTATTCTTGATGATGGGTTTGCACCCTACTTATGTAAAAGATAATTATCTAGAGGAATTGCAACATTTAGAAACCGAATTGGCCAAAAGAAAGTTTGTGGCTATTGGCGAAATTGGGATTGATTTGTATTGGGATAAAACACATTTGGTCGAGCAACAAATAGCTTTTAGAAAACAAATTCAGTTAGCAAAACAATACAAATTGCCTATTGTAATTCATTGTAGAGAAGCTTTTGATGAAATATTTGAAATTTTGGATGAGGAGAAATCACCGGAGTTGTTTGGAATTTTTCATTGTTTTTCTGGTACTTATGAACAGGCTTTGCAAGCGATATCTTTTAATATGAAGTTAGGAATTGGTGGCGTCGTTACTTTTAAGAACGGAAAAATAGATCAGTTTTTGAATAAAATTGATTTAAAACATATTGTCCTGGAAACGGATTCGCCTTATTTGGCTCCGATTCCATATCGAGGTAAACGCAACGAAAGTAGCTATATAGTAAATGTTGCTGATAAAATGGCTCAAATTTATGGTCTTTCTGTAAATGAGATTGCAATGATAACAACTGATAATTCTGCAAAAATTTTCGGTATTTAATCTCTATTTTCCTTAACTTTAATATTTTTTTTGTTCTTTTGTCCAACTAAATTGATATCCAAAATGAATAAATTTGACGCGATTCGGTCTTTTTATGATTCCGAAATAAACGAAGGAATAATAAAGGTTATTGATCATCCGATGATGAAAGCTTTGATGAACTTTTGTTTTCCTGGAGTAGATGATGAAATTTGGAAAGAACAACTTCGAAAAACACATTCTATTCGCGATTTTCAATGCAACTTTATTTATTATGGAGTGCAACAGGTACTCGAAAAAAGCTCGGAGGGTTTAACAACATCTGGTTTTGAGAAATTAGAAAAAAATACAGCTTATCTTTTTATCTCCAATCATCGAGATATTGTTTTGGATACAACTTTACTGAACTCATCTTTGTTTGAGCATGGTTTGGATATGACATCATCTGCTATTGGTGATAATTTGGTCAAAAAATCGTTCTTAAAAACTTTAGCAAAACTCAATAGAAATTTTTTAGTATTACGCGGATTATCTCCAAGAGAATTGTTGGTGAGTTCTAAATTACTATCCGAATATATGGCCCAACTGTTGTTACACGAAAACCGCTCGGTTTGGATTGCGCAACGCGAAGGAAGGACCAAAGACGGAAATGACGAAACCAATCCGGGAGTTTTAAAAATGATTGCCATGGGATCTGATGAGCCGAATATAATGGATTATTTTAAGAAAATTAAAATTGTTCCAGTTTCTATTTCCTATGAATATGACCCTACAGATGCTTTAAAAATGCCGCAATTGTTGGCTGAAGCAAATAATGAAATTTACATTAAAGAAAAAAATGAAGATTTCAAGACTTTGTTGAGTGGTATTATTGGCCAAAAGAAAAGAATACACATACACATTGGTGATGTTCTGGATACTGAAATTGATGAGATTATCAAAAATGTAGATACTACCAACAAACAAGTTCAAGCGTTGGCGCAAGTAATTGACAACTCTATTTTGAGCAATTACAAATTATGGACGACCAATTTTATTGCCTATGATATTTTGAATTGCTCCAATCGATTTTCTCATTTGTATACTGAAAACGAAAAATTACTTTTTGAGCGACGATTAGAAATGCGAATCGATCATGAACACCCAGTGGCCAAACAAGGCTTTTTGGATATGTATGCCAATCCCGTTGTCAATAAATTAAAATATGTCGATGAACTCTAAATCTAAAATTCTTTTGATTTATACTGGTGGAACCATCGGTATGAGAAAAGATTTTGAAACAGGAGCTCTTAAAGCTTTTAATTTTAGCAAGCTCCTTCATAATATTCCCGAATTAAAATTATTGGATTGTGAGATAGATACCTTTTCTTTCGAAAATCCAATTGATTCATCAAACATGAACCCTGAATATTGGGCGGAAATTGCTGGAACTATTGAGGATAATTACACCAAATTTGATGGTTTTGTAGTGCTTCATGGATCGGATACGATGTCATATTCGGCATCCGCATTGAGTTTTATGCTCGAAAATCTTTCGAAACCTGTGATTTTTACAGGATCTCAATTACCTATTGGAGATTTAAGAACCGATGCTAAAGAGAACTTAATTACGGCGATTCAAATTGCTTCATTACAAGAAAACAGCCAACCTTTGATTAAGGAAGTTTGCCTTTATTTTGAATATAAACTATACCGCGGAAACAGAACGACCAAGATAAATGCAGAACATTTTAGAGCATTTATTTCGCCCAATTATCCTTTTTTGGTAGAGTCGGGAGTACATTTAAAAATTAATTTGGAATCATTTTTGCCTTCAAATGATGAAGTTCCCTTAAAAGTGCATACTCAATTAGACAATAATGTGGCTATCATCAAAATGTTTCCCGGAATAAGTGAAACAGTGCTTTCTGCGGTTTTAAATATAAAAAGTTTAAAAGGAATTGTACTAGAAACCTACGGTGCAGGAAATGCACCTACAGAGGATTGGTTTCTATCGCTTTTGCATGATGCCATAACCAGAGGATTGCATATTGTAAATGTTACGCAATGTGCGATTGGCAGTGTCAGTATGGGACAATACGAAACCAGCACCACCATGAAAAAATTAGGAATTATTTCTGGGAAAGACATAACTACTGAAGCAGCGATAACTAAATTAATGTATTTATTGGGCGAAAATATCGCTCACGATGAGTTCAAAAATGTGTTCGAAACTTCATTAAGAGGAGAAATGCAATAATATTGATTTTTTACTTTCAAAATTCATTTTTTTTAGTGTTCTTTGCACACCAAAATAAAATAGAGAGGTGTCCGAGTGGTTGAAGGAGCTAGCCTGGAAAGCTAGTATATGGGTAACTATATCGAGGGTTCGAATCCCTTCCTCTCTGCAAAGAAAAAGCGTTGTGTCAACTTGTGATACAGCGCTTTTTTAGTTTATGATTTTGCTTTAAATATCTTTTAACAATGGGTATACTTTTTTAAATTTTTCAAATGCTTTTGTATAAATCACTTTATGATTTGGATTGGGATAAAAAGCCGCTTCTGTTTTATTGTTGAAAGAATTTGAGGTTCCGACAGCTTTAAATCCTATTAATACGGCTCCCCAGGCAGCCCCTTCAATAGTTTCGGGAATTACAACTTTCATCTGAAAAATATCTGATACCATTTGTAGCCATAATTCACTTTTTCCAAAGCCACCACTTGCCATGACGGTAGTTTCTTTTCTTTTTTCTAGATCTGGAAGTAAAATTTCTACCACACTAAACAGGCCAAAAAGAGTTCCTTCAAGTGTAGCTCTGATAAAATGCGCTTTAGAATGTGTGATTTTAATACCCAGTAAAGTTCCTTGTGCAGCAGCATCCCAAATAGGAGCCCTTTCTCCTAGTAAGTAGGGTACAAAAAGCAAACCATCTGAGCCAGCAGGGATTGTTGCAGCTTGTTCTAAAAGCGCTTCGTAAGATTCATTTGTTTGTAAAAGCGCTTCTTTTAACCATTGTAAAATAATAGCGCCATTATTTACCGCACCTAATTTTAGGTATTGATTGTCCATTAAATGATAACACTGTGTCCGCATTTCTAAGTCAATGTAGGGTTGATCTATAGGTATTCGAACGGCACCGCTAGTGCCAATGGATAATGCCAAACGGTTTTTTTTCATTGCGCCAGTTCCCAGGTTAGCCATTGCTCCGTCTCCACCGCCAATTATATACAAAAAATCGTCTTTGATTCCTTTGCATTGGTGTGTTGGGGTTACAATCTTTGATAGTTGGTCTTCCTTTATATCTAAATAATTAAGAACAGTTTCCTCCCATTGTAACGTGTGAATGTTCATAATCCCAGTGCCCGATGCCATTGAAGAATCTATAACATATTCTCCTGTGAGTTGATGCCAGATATATTCCTTGAGACTGATAAATTTAAAGGTGTTATTGAATAATTTGGTTTCATTTTCTTTGATCCAAGCCAATTTTGTCATTGGAGAAAATGGATGGATAGGAATGCCTGTTTTTTGATAAAAAGCTGTTCCAAGTTCAGATTTTTTTAATGTTGAGGCGATAGCGATAGCTCTGTTGTCTGCCCAAAGTAATGCATCGCTTATGGGACAGCCCTCTTCATTTATAAGGAGTATACTTTGCATAGCAGCACTAAAACTGATGAATTCAGGTTTTGAGTTTTTTGTAATCTCCTCGATACAGGCTTGAACCGAATCTAAAATTTCATCTGGTTTTTGAGTACTCCAATTTTCTTTGGGATGATACATTGGGTATTCTTTTGTGATTTGCTGCAATACGTTTCCATTTGTATCAAAACAAACTGCTTTTGTAGCTGTTGTGCCAATGTCGATTCCTAGGTATACTTTTTCCATGTTTTAAGCGGCCACAAATTGATTTAGAATCAAAACACCAAACAAACCCATAATTCCTGTGATGGTTTCCATTACTGTCCATGTCTTGAATGTGTCTTTTAGGCTGATGCCAAAATATTCTTTAAACATCCAAAAGCCAGTATCATTAACATGTGAACACATTAAACTTCCAGCACCGATAGAAAGCACCATCAATTCTGGACTGATGCCTGAACTTGCCACCAAAGGCTGCACAATTCCTGCTGCAGTTAGTCCTGCAACCGTAGCCGATCCTATTGCAATCCGAATAATTGTCGCAACTAGCCATCCTAATACTAAAGGCGAAAGTGTCGATTTTTCGAAAAATGTAGCTAAATCAGATCCAATGCCGCTATCAATCAATACTTGTTTGAAAGCTCCTCCAGATGCAATTATCAAAATAATCATAGTTGCTGAGGTTAATGCTAAACTTGATTTTTCCATGATGTCTTGTGTTTTTTGACCCCTATTTATTCCTAAAAAAAGAATGGCAAATAGAACCGTAATTAACATGGCTATAGTTGGATTTCCGACATAACTAAGAATTATCCGAATAGAATTAGTTTCGGGTAACGATAATTCTGTGATGGTAGCCAAGGCCATCAGTATGACTGGGATTAATGCTGAAACTAAGCTTATCGTAAAAGAAGGCAGTTCGGATTCCTGAAATGTTTTGCTTTCGAACAAACCTTTTGGCGGATTTGCATTAATTTTTTTAATGAATTCTGGAAAAAGTATACCAGCTACGAGTAACGCTGGTAGTGCTACTAGTATTCCGTAAAGTAATGTTTTGCCAATATCAGCTTTGAAAATTACTGCGATAGCGGTTGGTCCAGGATGTGGTGGCAAAAAACCATGTGTAATAGACAGAGCCGATGCCATGGCTATACCCAAATAGGTAAGTGGTTGTTTGGTACTAACAGCAACAGCAAAAACCATTGGAATTAAAATAATAAAACCAGCGTTGTAAAACATAGAAATACCAACTGCAAAACCAGTTAGTGCCATCGCCCATTTAATGTGTTTTACTCCAAAGAGTTTTATTAATACGGTACTTATTCGCTGTGCCGCGCCACTATTCGATAATAAATTTCCCAGAATTACTCCAAAAGCCAGAATTAAAATCAAAGAGCCGAGTGTACTGCCAATGCCTTGTTGTAGTGAGTTTATGATTTCGGGAAAAGGCATTTCTTTTGCAATTCCAACAAAAAGTGCTGTAATGATTAGTGCAATAAAGGCATTGAGCTTGACTGCGGAAATTAGAACCAGTAATAATAGGATACTTGCAATTAAAATCAATATTGACATGTACTTATTTTTAAATTAAAATGTTTTAGGCTACTCATTTTTCTCAACGGTATGACCTCCGAATTCGTTACGCAATGCTGCCACTACCTTTCCAGAAAAAGTATCTTGCATTTGAGAACGGTATCGCATCATAATCGAAAGTGCAATTACGGGAGTAGGAACACCCAAATCTAAAGCAGTTTCTAATGTCCACTTTCCTTCGCCAGAAGAGTGCATGATCCCTTTTATGCTATCTAGTTTTGGGTCTTTAGAAAAGGCACTTTCGGTAAGTTCCATAAGCCAACTGCGGACTACAGATCCGTGATTGAAAAGTTTGGCTGTTTTCTCAAAATTGATATCATATTCAGAATGTTCAAATACTTCAAAACCTTCGGCTATCGATTGCATCATTCCATATTCTATTCCGTTGTGAACCATTTTTGTAAAATGCCCACTTCCAGCTTCTCCAGTATAGAGCCAGCCATTGGTTACAGAAATGGCTTCGAAAACATTGGCAACATAATCAAAAACATCAGCATCTCCGCCAATCATCGTACAAGCGCCATTCAAAGCTCCAGACGTACCGCCCGATGTACCGCAATCCAAAAAGTCAAAGTCAAGTTCTTTAAGTTGTATATGTCTCCTTTTGGAATCTTTGTAATTGGAGTTCCCCCCATCAATAATGATGTCATTTTTGTTCAAATAAGGAAGTAGGGAAGTGATAACTTCATCAACAATTTCCCCAGCGGGAACCATTAGCCAAATTACTTTTCGGTTTTGTAATTGTTGGCATAATTCTTTGACTGTTGGTGCTGTTTTGATTCCTTCGGCTGCAATATTTTTGACGAAAGTTGTATTTACATCATGCGCAATAACTTCGTATTGATTTCGATTTAAATTAAGAGCCAAATTAAACCCCATTTTTCCAAGTCCTATGATCCCTATTTGCATTTTTATTTATTTTTAAAGTGCTGTTATTGTTTGTTTTGTGTGATTTAAAAAGTAAAAATATGTGTTTTTTAATTAATAAGTGTTGTTGTTTTCTGATAATTTGTGTGATATTTTAGGTTAAAGTTTAATTGTTCGAAATTGACATTTAAAAATCAGGAAATAAACCCTTTTTTTTATTTTTTTTCGTCTGAACAAATATGTAATTAAGCCTAAATATCTTGTAAATTCCATAATGGATAGTGCAAAAAATGAAAAATAATACATATTTTAGCTAAAATTATTTGAATTGAAGCATTTATTTATATTTATAGGGATTTTTATTTTTTTTTGTGAAACTATTAGTTCACAAAATATTGATAGTTTGAAGCATCAATATCATGCAAGCGCCGAACCTAATAAGAAGGTACGTTTGCTCATTCAGATTGGGTATATAGTAGAAAAAAAGGACTTAGACTCTGGGTTATTTTATTATAAAAAGGCTTTAGCTTTCGAAAAAAAAACCACAGATACCCTTTTGGCTCGCGTATACTCAAATATTGGTAGTGCCAACCTTCTTAAAGGCAATATTGATATTTGTCTTGATTATCAGTTAAAAGCATTGAAAATTTATGAACGCTATCCATCAAATTCTGGTATTTTAAAAGTTTACAATAGCATAGCCTTGGTTTATTTTTATCAAGGGGACTTTGCAAAAGCGCTTGTAAAGTTTAATCAGGTTAATAGCTTGTTGGATAAAAATATCATAAAAGATGCCCGAAAAGTTAATCAGATTAAAGGGAAATTGCTTAATAATATAGGTATTATCTACGATAATAAAAACCAAATGGATCTTGCTCTTGAATATTTTATGCAGGCATCTACGTATAGTAAAAAGGCAAATGACAATGAAAATCTGTCTTCTGTATACTCTAACATGGGAATTATATATCTTAAAGGAAAGCGTTACGACCTTGCTGAAGCTATTTTTATTGAGGCTTTTAATTTACGAAAAAAAGATAACAATATTTATGGGTTAAGTAAATCTACTTATCATTTGGGAAAGCTTTTTAAAGAAAAAGGGCAGCTCAATAAAGCACAGGAATATTTGCTTAGTAGTCTCGAATATTGTAAAAAATCCAATTCATCATCGGCAAGAGTGTCGGTTTTGGAAGAACTTAGCGATGTAATGGCTCGAAAAGGAGATTACAGACAAGCCTATGAATATCATGTTGCGTATAAGTCTTTAAATGACAGTCTTTTTAATAAAGAAAACCAACAAAAAATTATCCAGACCGAAATGCAGTACAACTTTGATAAAGAAAGTCAAACTGCAAAAGCGGCACAAAACCAGAGGGAACTTATTTATTTGATTGTTGCAGTTGTTTTGATTCTAATCATCATTATTGTTGTCATTATGTACTGGTTTCAGGAAACGAAGGCTAAAATTCAAAAATTATTAAAAGAAAAAGCAGAATTGAGCAATAAAGAACTTTCTCTGAGAGAAAACACTTTAAAAAGAGATCTGGAATTTAAAAACAAAGAACTTACCACCAATATAATGTATTTGTTAAAAAGAACGAATTCATTGTTGAAATTTCGGAGCGATTGATTACATTAAAAAAGCAACTGAAAAAAGATAATCAAGAAACAATCCAAAAAATAATATTTGATATCAAGCATGCCCAAGATGACGATGTCTGGAAAGAATTTGAGGTTCGTTTTAATCAGGTTTATAACGATTTTTATGAGCGTTTAAAGGATAAATATCCTGACTTAACGCTTAATGAGAAAAGGATTTGTGCCTTTTTGAGATTAAATATGACTACCAAAGAAATCTGTTCACTCACGCGCCAATCATATAATAGTCTGAATGTGGCAAGAGCAAGGCTTAGAAAAAAACTTAATATTCAAAATGAGGATATAAATTTGGTGACTTTTTTAGAGAACATATAGACTCTTTTGACAAATCCATCTATAAAATTCAGACCACTTTTTAGGGAACTATTCAGTACTTAATTTATAAAAAAATGTTTCCTTGCAGTTTTGGGTTTTGTTTGATACAAAACGCACTATTTCTGTGCACTTATTTTTCGTACATTTATTCCTATTTTTTAAACAATACTTTCAACACAATAGAGCAACAGACTTCACCAAGTACTGTGTGAAGTTTAAGTGCTTAAAATTGAATTAAGAGCTCAATTTTGGGATTTAAAAAGATCCTAATTCCTTAAAACTATCTTTTAAACATAGAAATTGTAATAGGTTTTATTAAAATTTTGATGTTCATACTATCCAAAATTTATATTAATTAAAAATCTAATATACAGTTGTTTACCTTTTTTTGTTATAAAAATGTAATCATGATTTATTCTCTATATATAAGATGTAACTATCGTTTGAATTCTAAATATTTGTTTTTTCCATATTCTTGCTCCTAACATTTAATGCATTACCACATACATTCAATTATTATTATTAACCAAAAACAACTTTAATGACAAATTATTACAAAAAAGAAAATCGATTATTATGGGTTTTGATTTTTTCACTTTGGTCATTTTTTTCCTTTAGTCAGCAAGTGACTTATAAAGATGGTGTTATGCAAGGTTCTGTAAAAGTTAAATTTTCAGGGCAACTAACACAAACACTAAGGAAAATGAATGTGACTCAAGGAAAAAAGCTTTTGACAGGAATTCAGGCTTTTGACAAAGTTTCTGCAAAAGTTGGAGCCAAAAAAATGCATAGGCTATTTCCAGAAAATCCCAACCCGAGATTGGAAGCAAAGTTGCGAAAACACAAACTTGATTTGTGGTATGTTGTAGAGATTGACGCTAATCAAAATCCACAACAAGCAGTTCTTCAATATAAAGGCATTGCCGCGATTCAGACAGCAGAAACAGAGAAAGAAAAAGTGCTTTCTGATTATGGTTTTACACCAATTAGTAATTCGAAAATTAGTTCTGCAAAATCTTCTGTTGCGGAACCTTATTTTAATGACCCTAAGTTGGGCGATCAATGGCATTATGATAATACCGGACAAACTGGATATCCAGATGGTTCCGATATAAATCTTTTTAAAGCTTGGGATATCGTAAAAGGGAATCCTCAAGTTATTGTTTCGATCCACGATCAAGGAGTAGATATTGAGCACCCTGATCTAAAGGAAAATATCTGGACAAATGTAGCAGAACTTAATGGAGTTACTGGCGTGGATGATGATGGAAACGGATATGTAGATGATTTACATGGCTGGAATTTTGACAAAAATAACGGAAGTATTGAAGCTGAACCGCATGGGACTCACGTAGCTGGTACAATAGCAGCGGTGAACAACAATGGTATAGGTGTTTGTGGTATTGCTGGTGGAAGCGGTAATAATGATGGTTCTAAAGTGATGTCGCTTCAATGTTTAGGAGGCGGAGGTTTTGAACGAAGCTATATTTATGCAGCAGACAATGGTGCTGTTATTTCGCAAAATAGTTGGGGGTATACCAGCCCAGGAAATTTTGACGAGTCTGTAAAAGAAGCGATTGACTATTTTATAGCTGAAGCAGGAGATTATGTAAATAGTCCTATGAGGGGTGGTATTGTAATATTTGCGGCAGGAAATAGTAATTCAGATGGAGATTGGTATCCAGGTCACTATGAAAACACGATGTCAGTAAGTTCAATTGGACCTAATTGGGAGAAAGCAAGCTATTCTAATTATGGCACCTGGGTAGATATTGCAGCTCCAGGAGGAGAGACATCGCTGGGGTCAAAAAATGGTGTTTTAAGTACATTGCCAAAAAATCAATATGGTTTTTATCAGGGAACATCTATGGCTTGTCCACATGTCTCTGGTATTGCTGCACTTGCTTTGGTAAATCGAAAAAGTCAATTAACGCCAGAAGTTCTAAAAACAAAACTTTTGACAGGTGTAGTTGATATTGATTCTCACAATCCTGGATTTGAAGGCTTGTTAGGTTCAGGTCATATAGATGCATTTTTGGCCATTCAAAATAATGAAGGTTTGGCACCAAGTACTATTACAGATTTAGCAGTTACAGGAATTGCTCAAGAATTTGCGAATTTATCTTGGACTGTTCCAATCGATACAGATGATTCACAACCTGTTGATTTTCGTATTTACTATTCTACTACACCGATAACTAAAAGTAACCTTTCGGGGACAAAATATGATATCATTAGAAGTTCAGCTTTGGCCGGAACAACTGTGACACATTCAGTAAACGGATTGTTGGGACTTACCTCTTATTATTTTGCAGTAATTTCGGGAGACAGGTGGAATAACCTGTCCGAATTATCAAATAGTATACAAGCTACAACCAATGCAGGACCAAAAATAAATGTAGATGACAACAGCAAAGACATTGTGATTGATGTAGATGCGAGTACTTCTTTTAAAGGATCGCATGATCTTACAATATTGAATAATGCAGAAGGTGTATTGAAATGGGAATTTTTGACGCGTCATAAACAAACTTCTATTTCATCGTTTGCTGCAAAAAAAATAAACTACCCAATTGCAAAAACTACAAAAGTAGCCTCTTTGGGAAATGTACGTAAAGTAAAGGCTAGAGTATCATCAGCTTCTTCAAGTAAAGAAGTGGGCACATTCCAGTTTACTCCGCAAGATAAGAGTTATTGTGATGGCCCTACCGACATCATCGGAGATACCGATATCAAACTTCCAAATTCGGCAGCTACAAAATATGTTGTTAGCGAAGAGGAGGGCTTCAATCTGACACAAATTCAAACCTATTTGAATGTAAATCCAGAATTAGGTCCGGTTGTTGTTGAAATTTATAAAGGAACACAACTCAGTAAAGAAAATCTGATTTACGCACAAAACTATACTCCTTATAGTGCTGGTGAACAATTTACATACATTAATTTAGATGAGCAATTGTATTTTGAAAATGGGGAAACTTTTTGGGTGGTGTTGCATGTGCCTGCAGGAAATCTTTACCCATTAAGTATTGGTTTTGAGAATACTCCGGAAGGATCTGATAATTGCTTCATATCTTTTGACTTAGGACAATCTTGGGGTCCACTTGGAGTAGCTCTTGACAGCAAAGATTTTGCATGGTTCAATATCGCAAGCAGCCAAAACAAATACTTAGGAGAATATTTGACATTAGACCCTAAGAATGGTGAGGTGAACGGTAATGCAACTGAAAACACAAAACTCTCGGCTGATGGATCTACTTTAATAAATGGTACTTATTATGCAAATGCGATTTTTAAATCAAATGATGCAAGTAATACGGAATTTAAAGTTCCTGTTACTGTAAATGTAACTGGTCAACAACCTGTTCTTAAATCTATTGAAACGCTAAATTTTGCAAGTGTTTTTAAAGGTACTACCAAAGAAATGGAGTTTGTAGTAAAGAATACGGGGTTGGGTAACTTCAATGATGTATCACTAAATATCTCTAATCCAAATTTCGAACTTGTTGGTAGTTCTCCGTATCAACTTTCTGCCGATAGTGAAATACTTCTAAAAGTAAAATATACGCCGAATGCATTAGGAAACGATAATGGAGTATTGGCATTAACATCAACTAGCAGTTCTAAAACCTTAAAAGTCATTTTATTTGGAGTAAGTTCTGAACCTGCAAAAATAGTGGTTGACCCAATGACCCAATTGATTGACAATGTTACCTTGGGAGATCACGTTACGGCTTCGGTAACTGTGGAGAACAAAGGTCAGGCTGCGCTGAAATATTTTATTCCAAAGTATGATCAATCTGGTATCAGTGATAGCTGGGAAGGAGAATATCACAAATACGGATATAAATACCGCACCAGTTACGTATCGGAAACTGCTCCTTTAGCATATCAATATCAAGATATTTCTAGTACAGGAAAAGATATTACAAGTTATTTTAAAGCAGATGGTAACAGGTATTATCCTGTTGAAATGGGATTTGATTTCCCTTACTATGCAAAGAAAATGCAGACGCTATATATTAGTTACAAAGGGTTTACGACATTTGACGACACGGCAAGCCCAGTTAATATGCCAAGTCTGGATGGAGCCCCTTATTCTCCAAAAGGATATATTTCTCCATTGGGGACATATGTTGAATTGAGCGCCGGAGGTGCTATTTATTATAAAGTTGAAGCCGATAAAGTTATTGTTCAATTTACGAATGTAACTGATGGATATGCTGGTACGCTTACAGCACAAATGGTATTGTATGCAGATGGAAATATTCGTTTTTACTATGACAAGATTACATTTTCGGAGCAGGATGTGGCTTATCTTAACATCCTTATAGAAGATTTTGAGCAAACCGATGGAATTTTAGTAAATAATTGGTCTAAAGTAGCAAAAATATATTCTGGATTGGCTTTAGGATTTGACTATCCTGGTCCGGATATGATTACTTCTATCAGCAATGCAGGGGGAATTTTATTGCCTGGTGAATCTGCCAAGATGGATGTGGTAATGGAAACAGCTTCGTTGCACGAAGGTATGATCAACAGGTATTTAAATGTTATATCTACTGACCCATTAAATACCCAAATAAATCCATTGGTACAAATTAATATTACCAATGGAGGTAAAGCAGGACTTGTCATGTCTCATACCGATATTAATTTTGGCGATGTATTCCAAGGAGCTGTAGCTTCCAGAAAATTCAGCCTTAAAAATAATGGTACTGCACCAATAACATTAACGGGTTATGCTTTAGATAATAGTAGTTTTCAAATAATAGGAGAAACAAACGCAACTATTGCCCCGGGTCTTGGTAAGGTGTATGAAGTTATTATGCCAACTGATGTTGTTGCTGATTTTACAGATGCATTGCGAATTACGGATAGTGAAGGAGTAAAATATCTACTTACACTTTCAGGAAAAGTAATGGATGCACCGGCCATATCAGTAACCAACTTAGATTTGATAACTGAGGTTTTAAAACACGGCGAGACGGCTAAATATCCTTTACTTATCGAAAATAATGGCAAAGCAGACCTTGAAGTGGTTGCAACTGGTACCGATTGGTTGACAATGTCTGTACCCGTAAGCACTGCGGAAGCAATTCCAAATTTCACGTATAGTTATGATACGTATAATGATGGAACAAACTATCAATGGGTTGATATCCGTAAAACTGGAACACAACTACCTTTAGCGGATGATCTTGGTGATAATACTCAATATTGGAAAAAAATAACGTTACCGTGGGCATTAAATTTTTATGGTAAAGAATATACAGATTTACATATAGGTACTACTGGATTATTGACTTTTGATCAGCCAGAAGAGTCGGCTGTGATGAATGGAACTATACCGGACGATAGGTTTAAAACACTAATTGCTCCCTATTGGTCGTTTGCTGCCTTTGACACAACGACTTATCCGAAAGATGAAGTGGGTGTTTTCTATTATAGTGATGATGATAAGGTTATTATCTCATGGGAATATTTTGTGAATTTCTTTGGAGGAATGGGAGATCCAACTTCTGCACAAGTTATATTTTATAAGAATGGAACCATGAAATTTCAATATAAAGTTAACGGAAGTTTAGATTTAACGACCAATCTAACAAGCATTGGGCTCCAAAATGGAGATCGATCTGATTTTGTTTTAATGTCTAATCATGCAAATGTAAACCACGGAACAGGTTTAGCTTATGTGATTAATCCAGCAAAAAAACTGGTAATTCCTGCGGGCACTACATTAAGTGCTCAAATAGATATTGATGCAAGCAATATATATAAAGGAGAATATGACGGTAAATTAAAATTACGTACCAATGTTCCAAATCAGGAATTTCTTGAGAAACCAATACATTTAACTGTAAATGGAGCGCCAGTTATTGCTTCAAATGTTGCAGAAATAAATTATGGTGAAATAATGGTTAGTTCTACTGCAAGCTATACTAAAGAATTTGAAATTCAAAATTCAGGCAGTGACATACTTCAATTGTCAAATATGTCTATAGAAAGTGGTGCTAAAGAATATACTATTGAAAGATATACATTATTCCAAGACTGGTTTTATGGAGATTACTGGAGCTGGGTAAGTATAAATGATTTTGGGGGTAATTACCCATCTACATTACCGGGTGAAAATGCCAAATTCAGAATTACATATTCTCCAACTGTTGCTGGTTCATTTAGTGATAACATTGTTGTTGAAAGCAATGCTACAGTGGCAAAAATGATGATTCCTTTAAAGGCTGAAGTCACATTACCACCTGTTTTAGCTATTGAAACTACCGAAGTAAACAGTGTTGTTAATTATTTGACTGATACTGATACACAATATGCTGTTTTTGGTAATAGTGATGGAGGTACTTTGAAATATGAATTGAGTATTGATTATTTGAGAAAATCTATATCTAGCTCTAGTAAACAATCAATTGTAAAAGTTGCAAAAACTGACAAAATTAATCAATTATTAAAATCAGCCCCAGCACCAAAAGGAGGAATTAGTGCATACTCTGATCCTACTTTTAACCGAGTATTGGCTTACGAAGATAAGACTGCTGCTGACGGCCATTTTGGTTATGATGGTGGTGAACCTTTCACAAACTCAACACGATTTAATGCTGGGAAAGATGGTTTTACTTTGTCACATTTTCAAACATACATGTATGGTAATGCAAAACCGTCAGGAACTATTGCTTACGAAATACGTGCAGGGGGTTCTTCTGTTGCTGATGCATCGATAATAGATCAAGGATATGTTGATTATAATTATGTCGGCGATAAAGCTGGGGCATGGGTAACATTGCCTATAAAGGAACCTAAAGGCCTTTATCCAAATGAAGATTTTTATATCGTTATTACTTACCCTTATGAATTGCCTTTTGTACAAGGAGCTGTTGCGGGTATCACTGACACACCTGGAAGGTATATGGTCGAGAGTGGGGGTGACTGGTTTGATTTGCAGGATCCAGAATTATATCCTGGTAATGGTTGGATGGTAAGAGCTGGAGAAGAGAATTATCTTTCTAATGCTTGGGTTTCAATGAATGGTCTTTCTAATGGAAATATTGCTTCAGGTGAAACCAAAAAAGTGCAACTGGACTTTACTGCTGCAAATGGAGTTCGTGGAGATCAACATGCTGTTTTGAACATAAGAACAAATGATCCTGTTAATACAGTAGGTAAAATCCCTGTTAAATTACATATTAATGAAGCTCCGGTTTTTTCTAAAATACCTGAAGATACAGTTGTTGTTAATGAAGCTTCTGAAGTAACTGTAAAAGTAGGACTAATTGATAAGGAAGGCAATGCTGTTACGGTTACTGTTGCTAACGCTCCAACATGGGCAACATTTGCATTGGTTGGCCAGGAAATTTCAATAAAATTGGCTCCAGGTTATGAGACAGCTGGAACTTACACATTGACTTATACTGCTGTTGATGCACTTGGTGCCTCAAGCGAAATGACAGTTAAAGTTGAAGTAGTAAAAACCAATAGAGCACCAGTTGTTATTATGTCAGAAGAATTAATTTATTCTAAATTGAAGTATTTTGATGTACGTAAATTTGAAGATTATTTTTCAGATCCAGATGCCGATCAAATGACCTTCACTGCTTCAGTAGCAAATTCAGATATTGTATCTGTTACAACAGGGCAAGAACTTGGTCAATATGTAATTGAAACTCATGCTGCAGGTGAAACAATATTAACCTTGACTGCTACAGATATTCATGGCTTGAGCACAGAACAACAAATTAAGGTTGTTGTGAATAAGGCAGAAATTACGGCACTCAATATATTTCCTAATCCTGTTGTAAACACACTAAATATCAAGTGGGAAGACCGTTGGGCTGGAGATGTTGTTGTTGAAGTTGTGGCTCTTAACGGTGCAACTGTTTATAAAAATAAGATTGAAGATGTGCAATTTAAGGGGTATAGTGAGTTAGACCTAAGCAACTTGCCTATAGGAGTTTATTTTCTACATGTAAGTGGAAAAGAAGGAACCTCCTCAGTGACCAAGTTTATTAAAAGAGCAAAGGAATAAATAATGAAAGGATGTAAGTAAATGTGTAGCGATACAAGATTTAATGTTTTAGAAGAGTTTTATTTGATTTCCAAACAATAAATAGTGTATCGCATCACATACTATAATTTTAAACAAAAAACAATTAACGTATACACATGAAAAAAATAATTCTTTTATTTTTACTACTCTTTGGAGTCGGAAATTTATTCGCACAAGAACAAAATGGGGGAAGCGTCACCGGAGTGCCTTTTTTGCTGATCTCGGCAGATGCAAGAGCTTCTGGTATGGGAAATCTAGGAGTAGCAACTGCACCAGATGTATTTTCACAACAATGGAATCCAGCGAAGTATCCTTTTTCCGAAAATAAATTAGGTATAGGTTTAAGCTACACACCCTATTTATCTTCTATGTCAAATGATATTGCTTTGTTGAATTTAAATTATTTTAATAAGATTAATGAAAGGAGTACCTATGCACTCAGTTTAAGATATTTTGGGTTGGGCGAAACCGTATTTAAACAAAATGAAAGTGATCAAGGACAAGCGGTAACCCCAAATGAATTGGCTTTTGACGGATCTTATTCGTTAAAATTAAGTGAGACTTTTTCGATGTCCGTTACCGGAAGATACATTCGTTCCGATTTAAAAATTCAGGAAGTGGATGCCACTGGCAGCGTCGCCAGTACATTTGCCGTTGATATTGCCGGATATTACCAGTCTAAAGAAATCTCCTTTAAAAATTTTCAGGGTATTTGGCGCGGAGGGTTTAATCTTTCAAACCTTGGACCAAAGTTGAATTACGATGTAAATTCTGGATCTGAAAGTGCTTTGCCAACCAATTTGAAACTGGGTGGAGGTTTTGATTTTATTCTTGACCAGGATAATACGTTGGGAACTTCCATAGAATTCAATAAATTATTTGCTGATGATTCAAATTCAATAACTGGTGGACTAGGACTTGAATATGTATACCAACAATTTTTCGCATTAAGAACTGGATTTTACAATGACAATAATGGAAGTGGAAATCACAATTTTTTTACTGTTGGAGCTGGATTCAAATATAAGACGGTTAAATTCGATTTGTCCTATCTTAATTCCACATCTAAACAGGCATCGTCAGAAGATAACATGTTACGATTTTCTCTATCTTTTAACATAGGAGATAGCCCCGCTAGTAATGTTAAAGAAGAGGAAAAGATAGTTAACTAAAATAAATGCTATTCTTCTTTATTTGAAAACATAGAATAAACCAAAATCCCATAAAAACAGGCTGTCTATATTTTAGGCAGTCTGTTTTTTTTTGAAATTTTTCCTCAATATTTTAAATCATTTTGGATGAGTTATTTTGGATTGAGCGTTTAATTTATTTCTAAAATGAACGATCAGACTCTCAAAATCTTATATTTGTAACAGTAATTCAGAAGCAATAGTTCTTAAAATGGTTTAAATGCTCTTGCATTCAATTTAACACACAAAATAATGAAGCGATTTTTTCTTGGTTGTTTTCTTTTTTTATCATTTTTCAGAGGGTTTTCTCAAGAAAATAAGTTTTCAATAGATACCTTACATATAAAAATTGATTCTCTTTATAGAGAAGATCAGTTTTATTTTGGTTTGAATTATAATTCATTAATAAAAAAACCGTCAGGAGTTTCTCAAGACAAAATATCATTTGGATTTTCATTGGGTTTCCTTAGAGATATGCCTGTAAATAAAAGTAGAACTGTTGCAATAGCTCCAGGAATTGGATTTTCCTATAATAATTACAATCAAAATTTAGCGATTACAGGCACAAATCAAAATGCTATTTACACTGTGATTCCGTCTGGTGTGAATTACAACAAAAATAAATTTGAGCAGTTGTTGGTTGAAGTTCCAATAGAATTTAGATGGAGAACATCAACCCCAGAAATTTATGAATTTTGGAGAATTTACGGTGGTGTTAAATTTAGTTATTTGCTGCTTGACAAATCGGTCTATATTGATGATTTGACCAATGTAGTTATCAGAAAAAATAATGATTTTAATAACTTTCTTTACGGAGCTTATATTTCTGCGGGATATAGTTCCTTTAACTTATACCTTTATTACGGTTTCAATTCTCTGTTTAATTCTTCTGCAAAAATAAATAATGAATCAATACAGCTCAATACTTTAAAAATGGGAGTGATTTTCTATATATTATAACCATAACTTCAGAAAAAGTAATTGCGGAATGCTGCCAATTAATAAACCGATGATTAACTCTTTTGGCGAATGTGCATTCATCACTAATCGGGAAGAGGCTACGAAACCATTCATTAAAATTAAAAACGGAATCAGATAAATGCTATTGGCCTGTAAGTGTATATTCAACGCAAAAACAAACACTGTCAAAGCCGAAATGCCTAGCATGTGTAAACTGGCCTTTATATTGGCAAAAACTAATATTAGAGCAATCAATGTACTGAATAAAGCGCCTAAAAAGAAAAAATGAAGCTCAGTATAGTTATTTATGGTTATGCTTTTACGAACGATTAAAATAATAAGGAAACATTGTAATACCAACGGAATTTTGCGTTGATCTACGTTGGCAAGCATTAATGAATCTACAAAGCCAGAAGTACGTAATAGAAAAAATAGTGCTATTGGGATAAGAATGGTAAGAATGATTATTTGTAAAAAAACAAAAGATATTTCTTGAATTTTAAAATCAGAAATATGAAAAAAAAAGTATAAAAAAGTGGCCATGCCCGGAATAAAAAGGGGATGAAAAATATAAGAGAAAGCAGGGAGAATTTTTTTCAAGTTCTAAAAAAATAATATTGTATGTTATAGGGAAGGAATAGCTTATTAAATTTTTTTTAAAAACTATATTTTCTTTCTCATTCTGGCTACAGGAATTTCAAGTTGTTCTCTATATTTTGCAATCGTTCTGCGCGCTATAGGATAGCCTTTTTCTTTTAAGATTTCGGCTAACAGATCGTCGGCTAATGGTTTTTGTTTGTCTTCTTCTTCAATAATATTTTGAAGGATTTTCTTGATCTCGAGTGTAGAAACTTCTTCTCCTTGATCGTTTGTCATCGCTTCTGAGAAAAATTCCTTAATTAGTTTTGTGCCATAAGGAGTTTCGACATATTTACTATTGGCAACTCTTGAAACTGTTGATATGTCTAAGCCAATCATATCGGCGATATCTTTTAAGATCATGGGCTTTAGCCGGGTTTCATCTCCGTCAAGCAAATAATCCTTTTGGTAATGCATAATGGCATTCATCGTTACAAATAACGTGTCTTGGCGTTGTTTTATAGCATCAATAAACCATTTGGCCGAATCCAGTTTTTGTTTGATAAACTGTACTGCATCTTTTTGTGAATGCGATTTATCTTTCGATTCTTTATACGTTTGCATCATTTCCTGATAATCCTTAGAAACGTGCAGTGCAGGAGCATTTCTTCCGTTTAAAGTAAGTTCCAATTCACCATCAATAATTCGAATTGTAAAATCGGGCACCACGTTCTCTGTGATTTTATTGTTTCCTGTAAAAGAACCACCGGGTTTTGGGTTGAGTCGTTCTATTTCATGAACGGCATTTCTAAGTTGTTCGTTTGAAATGCCAAGCTTTTGTATTAATTTATCGTAATGTTTTTTGGCAAAAGCATCAAATTGATTTTCGATAATTGCAGTGGCCAAATCTACCGATTCAGTAGGGGTTTTGTGTTTCAATTGCAGTAATAAGCATTCTTGCAAATCGCGTGCGCCAACTCCGGTAGGTTCCAGTTCGTGAATGATATGAAGTATGTTTTCGACCTGTTTTTCATTGGTGTATAAACCTTGAGTAAAAGCCATATCATCTACTATGTCTGGAATACTTCTTCGAATGTAGCCCATGTCATCAATACTTCCCACCAAAAATTCAGCGATATCGCGCTCTTCATCGCTTAATATAAAAGTGTTTAATTGGTTGATTAGATCTTGGTGAAAACTAATTGTAGCAGCAAAAGGGGTTTCTTTTTCTTCGTCATCGTCACTGTAGTTATTGACCTGTGTTTTGTAATCTGGAGTATCGTCGTTGCTTAGGTATTCGTCGATATTAACATCTTCCGATTCTATTCTGTCTGCTTCAGAATCATCATAATCGTCAAATTGTTCGTTGTCAAATTCGTCGTTATCGTAATTTTCATCCTCTTCTTTGCCAGATTCCAAAGCGGGATTCTCATTCATTTCTTCCAACAATCGTTGTTCAAATGCTTGCGTCGGCAACTGAATTAACTTCATCAGCTGAATTTGCTGTGGAGATAATTTCTGTGATATTTTTAAATTTAAAAATTGCTTTAGCATTTTTATTGTTTAAAAGTTTAAAAGTTTAAAGTTTAAGGTTGCAGAACTATCAACAACTTTAAACTTTAAATCTGAAACAAATTTTTAAAATTCCGCATTCATTGGTGTTCTTGGGAAAGGAATTACGTCGCGTATGTTGGTCATTCCGGTTACAAAAAGCACGAGTCTTTCGAATCCAAGTCCGAAACCGGAGTGAACAGCAGAACCAAATCGTCTGGTATCCAAATACCACCATAAATCCTCTTCTTCGATTCCTAAGGCTTTCATTTTTTCGACCAAAACATCAAAACGTTCTTCTCTTTGTGAACCTCCTACGATTTCTCCAATTCCTGGGAAAAGGATGTCCATTGCACGAACTGTTTTTCCGTCTTCGTTCAAACGCATGTAGAAGGCTTTGATATTGGCTGGATAATCAAACAAGATTACTGGGCATTTAAAGTGTTTTTCTACCAAATAGCGCTCGTGTTCCGATTGTAAATCAGCGCCCCATTCGTTGATGATATATTGAAATTTTTTCTTTTTGTTTGGAGTAGAGTCTCTTAAAATATCAATCGCTTCGGTGTACGAAACACGTTTGAAATTGTTATCCATCACAAAACCTAGTTTTTCCAACAAAGGCATTTCGCTTCTTTCAGCCTGTGGTTTTGATTTTTCTTCTTCGGTCAAACGGCTTTCCAGGAACTTCAAATCGTCACTACAATGTTCAACGGCATATTTTACCACATATTTGATAAAATCTTCGGCAAGATCCATATTGTCGTTCAAATCATTGAATGCCACTTCGGGCTCAATCATCCAAAATTCAGCCAAATGGCGAGAAGTATTGGAATTTTCTGCTCTAAAAGTTGGTCCAAAAGTATAAATCTGGCCCAAAGCCATTGCAAAAGTTTCACCTTCCAATTGTCCTGAAACCGTTAGATTTGTTTCTTTTCCAAAGAAATCTTCTTTGTAATTTACTTTTCCGTCTTCGGTTCTTGGTGTGTTGTCAAATGGCAAAGCCGTAACTTTGAACATTTCACCGGCACCTTCAGCGTCAGATCCTGTGATAATCGGCGTATTTACATAAACAAACCCTTTTTGTTGAAAATAGCTATGTACTGCAAAAGATAAAACCGAACGCACACGCATAATCGCTCCAAAAGCATTCGTACGCACACGCAAATGCGCATTTTCACGCAAGAATTCCAAAGAGTGTTTTTTGGGTTGCATTGGGAATTTCTCGGCATCCGAATCTCCAAGGATTTCCAGTTTGTTTACCTGAATCTCATATTTTTGTCCAGCACCTTTGCTCTCAACCAAACTTCCGGTTACCGAAACAGCAGCGCCAGTTGTAATTCTCTTCAAAGTTTCATCCGGAGTATTCTCAAAATCGACAACACATTGTATATTATTGATGGTAGAACCATCATTTAAAGCAATAAACTGATTGTTTCTAAAAGTTCTAACCCAACCTTTTGCATTTATTTCGAGTAACGTCGTTGTACTGTTTAGTAAGTCTTTAACTTTTGTGTGTCTCATTTTAATTTTAGATTTTATAGTTCTTTTTTAGATTAAACAAAAATCAATGTTTTAATCCAATTGCAAATATAAAGGATTTGTTTGAAATTGTCATTGTGAGATATAGTGTAATAAGGGGCAATTTAGCTTTTGCTGAATATTCGATGTCCTGCTATCCACTATATCTTTTACTTTTTAGAGCGAAAGTAAAAATATGACATTTCAAACTCAATTGTTAATTTATATAAAAAGAAAAATTAAAAATAATAGTTAGAGTTTATTTTTCGATTTTAGGTATTAAGATTGATTGAAGTAAAAAAAGAATATTATTTTTTTGTTTTTTGACTCTAGATAATTGAGTTATTGTAATGGTATATAACTATCTGACATTTTTTCAATTCAATTCTGAAAAAATGACATATTTTTCAAATGGCATATTTTTTGTTTTTCTGTATATAACTTGCGCAAGTTTAAAATAAATTTTTGTTTAACAATTTTAAAGTAAAACAGTTATGAATCTTATTAAAAGAAATGGAGGTCAAGTACCAGCTTTACATCGTTTGTTTTTTGATGATATTTTTGGCCGTGATTTTTTCAATTGGGAAAATAACAATTTTTCAACAACTAGTACAACACTGCCCTCTGTAAACATTAAAGAGACTGCAGATAATTATGAGGTGGAAGTCGCCGCTCCTGGTATGGATAAAAATGACTTCAAGATTACACTTGATGGAAACCAATTAACGATTTCTTCAGTGAAAGAAAATAAACAAACAACTAGGGACGCAAATTACAGCCGTAGAGAATTTAGTTACCAATCATTTCAGAGAAGTTTTGAATTGCCTAAAAACGTAGTGGATGAGGATAAAATAATTGCTCGTTATGAAAATGGAATTTTATTATTGTCCATCCCGAAACGTGAAGAGGCAAAACCTAGACCTCCACGAATGATTGAAATCTCATAAATTCTCATTAATTAACTATTTTGAAAGCTGCTGTTTTAGGCAGCTTTCTTCATTATAAAATACACACAGATGTTGTCACAATTATTCTCCGGGATAGCTGTGCTGTCCTTTATGGTTTTATTATTGATATTGCTTTTGCGACGATTAAAGCAGCCTTATTTTATTGCTTATATAATTGCCGGTTTGTTATTTGGGCCTCAAGTATTTAACGTCATTTATGAACCTGAAGTAATTTCAGAATTGGGGCAAATTGGGATTGTACTTCTAATGTTCTCCATCGGCAATGAAATAGATCTTCATTATCTATCGCATAATTTTTACAAGCCTCTTTTAATTGCAGTGGTGCAGATTGCACTTAGTTTTATTAGCATGTATATTGTTGGTTCATATTTGGAGTGGAAAATGACAACTATAATTTTGATCGCTTTTATAATAAGTTTGAGTAGTTCTGCGATTGTGTTCCAATATTTGGCAAAGACGGGTGAGATTAAAAGTCAGCTCGGAATTATTACCTGTGGTGTTTTACTAATGCAAGACATACTCGTGGTTCCCATGATATTGGCTCTGAATTTTATGTCAGGAAATAATATTTCAGCTGCAGAATTGATAAAAGTCTGCGTAGGAGGAGTATTGATTATTCTGTTTATGAAAGCGGCAATCAGTAAAAAGCTTTTCTCAATCCCCATGCGAAGAGAAATTATTGCTGATCATGAATTGCAGGTTTTCATTGGTTTCAGCATCTGTTTTGGTATGGCATGGATTAGTGAATGGTTTGGACTGTCTCCTGCCTTTGGAGCTTTTATTGCCGGTGTTTTAATTGGACACGACAAGGCGACACATTGGTTAGGTAAATCCCTGATTCCTTTCAGAGTGTTTTTTATGGCTTTCTTCTTTCTTGCAGTAGGTGTTCAGCTTGATATCAAGTTTTTTATTGAAAATATTGGAACTATAATATGGATTTCAGTTGCTGTGCTTTTTATAAATAGCCTGATCAATGCCATACTTTTTAAACTTACAAAAAACTCATGGCGTGATAGTTTGTATGGAGGAGCACTTTTATCACAAATTGGAGAATTTAGTTTTGTTTTGATGACCTTGGCATCTTCTTTGCGACTTGTGGGGATTTATACTTATCAAATAACCTTGGCTGTTACAACTTTTACAATGTTTCTTAACACATTTTGGCTTATGATAATCCAGGGATTAATTTATAAACTGCCAGATTACAAAGAAAAATCTTTTTAGTGTTGAATTAAAACTATAAGATCAAAAGGGATTTGGGAAGGCATATTCATAATAAAACAACTATCTGTTTTTATTATGAATATGCTTTTTGAAATAAAAATATTCTTGATTAATGTGTGTGCTCTAAATCTTCTTTCTTTGTTCTTTTCTTTTCAAATGTCAGCACCAATGCAGGCAGCACCAATAAATTGGCAAACATGGCAAACAATAAGGTGCAGGAAATCAATCCTCCAAGTGCTATTGTACCGCTAAAACTGGACAATGTGAAAGTTGCAAATCCTACAATCAATACAATCGAGGTGTAAAAAGTACTAATTCCCGTTTCTTTCAAGGCGCTAAAGACAGATTTTTTTATTTTGCCATTATAGAGATTCAAATCATGTCGGTATTTGGCCATAAACTGAATCGCATTATCGACCGAAATTCCGAAAGCAATGCTGAACACCAATATCGTAGACGGTTTTAGCGGAATGCCAAAATACCCCATCAATCCTGATGTGATGCAAAGTGGCAATATATTTGTAATTACCGAAGCCATAACCATTTTGGCAGAACGGAATAAATAGGCCATCAAACCTGCTATTAGGAAAATAGCAAAAATTAAAGATTCGATAAGGTTGTCAATAAGGTATGAAGTTCCTTTCTGGAAAACCAATGCTTTTCCGGTAAGGGTAACTTCATAGCGTTCTTTTGGGAAAACTTTGTTTATTTTGGATCTTAATTTACCTTCTACTTTTGCCATTTCTTCTGTTCCAATGTCTTTCATGAAAGTTGTAATTCGGGCATATCGTCCAGTCGAATCCACATAGCTTTTCATTAAATTACCTTTGGTGTTTTTGGTAGCATTTTTAGCATACGACAATATAAAAGCCTGCTCTTGTGAAGTCGGCAATTCATAATAGTTAGGGTTGCCGTTGTAATAAGCTTGCTTCGAATATTTCACTAAATTAACAACAGAAACCGGTTTTGATAGCTCAGGAATTTCTGCAATGGTTTTTTGCAATTCTTCCATTTTTTTCATCGTCGATAATTTCATGACTCCTTTTTTGTGTTTGGTGTCAATCATTATTTCCAATGGCATTACCCCGTTAAACTCTTTTTCAAAAAAGATTATGTCTTTGAAAAATGAAGCCGTTTTTGGCATTTCGCCAATTAAACTTCCTGAAACTTTCATTTGGGAAACTCCAATTACACTAAAAACCAATAATAATCCGTAAATAATATAGATCATTTTACGGTGGTTTTTTACAACACTTTCAACCCAATTTAATAGGGCAGAGATGTAGGTTTTGGTTAAGTGTTTTAGGTGTTTTTCTTTTGGAACGTCCATAAAACTATATACTATTGGTACAATTACCAGAGTAAGCAAGTAAACTATAATTACGTTTATGGATGTAACCAGACCAAATTCAAACAACAAATCATTTCCGGTAATCATAAAAGTGGCAAATCCTGCGGCTGTAGTCAAATTGGTCATTAAGGTAGAAACACCAATTGTAGAAATTACACGTTGTAAGGCTTTGGCTTGATTTTGGTGCGTTTTTATTTCCTGTTGGTATTTGTTGATTAGGAAAATACAGTTTGTAATCCCAATAACAATAATCAATGGCGGAATAATAGCGGTAAGAATTGTGATTTTATAATGAAACAAACCGAGTGTTCCAAAAGACCACATTACACCAATAATCAAAATACACATTGATATAAAAGTAGCTCGATACGAACGGAAGAACAAAAAGAAAATCAATGAAGTTATAAATAAGGCAGCACCAATGAACAACCCAATTTCGCCTTTCATGTTTTCGGCATTAATGGTTCGAATGTATGGCATTCCCGAAACACGAAGATCGATTCCAGTTGTTTTTTCGAACTTGTCGATTTTTGGCACCAAATTTTCGAGAATAAATGTTTTTCTGGAGGCGGTGTTTACAATTTTTTTATTGAGGTAAATTGCAGATCGGATACTTCCTGACTCTTTGTTGAACAATAACCCTTCATAAAACGGAAGGTTATGAAACAATTCGAATTTTATTTTTTGAATGTATTCTGGATTCGCAGTTTGACTTTGGTCAATAAACGGAACCAATTTGAATTTTTGCGCAACCGTGTCTTTTTCAAGAGTTTTTAGGTCATTCAGGGAAACGACAAGTTCCACTTCTTTAGAATTTTTTAAACCCGTCATCAATTCATTCCAAGCGGCAAATGCTTTGGGAGTGAAAAAAGCATCATCTTTAAAACCAATGACAATAAGGTTTCCTTCTTCTCCAAATTTATCCAGAAAGTCTTGATACTGTTTATTTACGATATGTTTTTTAGGGAGTAAATTGGCTTCAGTATAGGTCATAGCCAAATTTTTCCACTGAAAAGAAAGGAAAATGGTTATGGCAAGTATTACACCTAGTATGGTTATTCTGTTTTTAAGTACAATGCGGGCTATGTTCTGCCATAACCTATCCGTGAATTTCTTTTTCATATACGTTTTAAAATGCATGCAAATGTAAACAAAACAGTTAGAAATCACATGAAAGTGCTTTGATTTTCTGGGTGATATTCAGGTATTTTTTTGACTTTATTTTTGTTTACAATAAGATAATTTGTGCATTATAAATTATATATTTGAATTTCTCATATTAGCGCTTTTGTTAATGGGGTAAAGAAGTCAAGAAAAGTATGAAAAAGTACAGGAACACATTGTTTTATTTGGGAGTTACAGGTGGTTTTACTGCATTGATGTATTGGATTATAAAGGAGGGAAAACATCTTGAAGGAAATAAAATAATCGTTCATCCTGTAGTAAGCGACAGTTCCTGGGGAGATTTCCTTACTGCAATGTTACACAATGTTCAAGATCCTTTGGCGATTTTATTGGCACAAATTATAATGATTATTCTTGTGGCACGCCTTTTTGGTTGGTTTTTCAAAAAAATTGGGCAGCCTTCTGTAATTGGCGAAATCATTGCCGGAATTGCACTCGGCCCCTCTCTATTAGGCCTCTATTTTCCTGATTTTTTCCATGCACTTTTTCCATCCGATTCGTTAGAGAATTTAAAATTTTTGAGCCAGATCGGACTAATACTTTTTATGTTTGTAATTGGTATGGAACTCGATATCAAAGTGCTAAAAAACAGGGCCAAAGAAGCCGTTGTTATCAGTCATGCCAGTATTGTGATTCCGTTTGCACTGGGAATTGGATTGGCTTATTTTGTATACAATCGTTTTGCTCCAGAAGGAGTGAAGTTTCTTTCCTTCAGTTTGTTTATGGGAATTGCCATGAGCATAACAGCCTTTCCGGTTTTGGCACGAATCGTTCAGGAAAGAGGCATGCATAAAACCAAATTGGGAGCTATCGCAATAACTTGTGCCGCTGCCGATGATATTACTGCCTGGTGTCTGTTGGCTGTAGTAATTGCCATTGTGAAAGCCGGAACTTTTGAAAGTTCAATGTTCATCATTTCATTGGCGGCTTTATATGTTCTTTTAATGATATTTTTAGTAAAACCATTCTTGAAAAGGATAGGTGATCTATATGGCTCTAAAGACAGTTTGAGCAAACCGGTGGTCGCTATTTTCTTTTTGTTGTTAATTATTTCTTCATATGCTACAGAATTAATAGGTATCCATGCGCTTTTCGGCGCTTTTATGATGGGAACCATTATGCCCGATGTTCCTAAGTTCAGAACTGTTTTTATTTCTAAGGTCGAAGATGTGTCGGTAATATTGTTATTGCCTTTGTTCTTTGTATTTACTGGTTTGCGTACCGAAATAGGGTTGATAAACGAGCCGTATTTGTGGAAAGTTACTGGTTTTATCATACTGGTTGCTGTAGTTGGTAAGTTTTTCGGAAGTGCCCTGGCGGCTAAATTTGTCGGTCAAAGTTGGAGAAACAGCCTTATCATTGGTGCGTTGATGAACACAAGGGGCTTGATGGAACTGATTGTATTGAATATAGGATTGGGTCTCGGAGTCCTTACCACCGAAGTTTTTACGATGATGGTGATTATGGCACTGGTCACTACTTTTATGACCGGACCCGCTTTGAATTTGATCAATTATATTTTCAAAACCAATGACATCACTGACCAGGAAGACGAAATAAATCAAAGCAAATACAGGATTTTGCTTTCTTTTGGGAACAACGAAAAAGGGAAATCCTTATTGCGATTGGCTCACAGCTTGGTAAAAAAGCAAAGTGAAACCTCCAGTATTACGGCATTGCATTTGTCCTTAAGCGATGAAGTGCATACTTTCAATATGGAGGACAAGGAGAAGAGCAGTTTTAATCCTATCATGAAGGAAGCGGTTATCTTGAAACAGGAAATCACGACAATATTCAAAGCAACAATTGACATTGAAACCGAAATTATTGACATTGCCAACCAAGGAGAATATGATTTATTGTTGGTTGGACTCGGAAAATCGATTTTTGAAGGCACTTTATTGGGCAAAGTAATTGGGTTTACGTCGAGAATCATTAACCCCGAAAGATTGCTGGACAAGTTTACCGGCAAAGAAGGTTTGTTTGTAAATTCCCCATTTGATGAGAGAACCAGACAAATTGTTTTGAGAGCCAAAATGCCTTTGGGAGTTTTGATTGACAAAGATTTGCAAGCTGTAAATCAGGTTTTTGTGCCAATTTACAGCTCCGAGGACTCGTTCCTGATCGATTATGCGCAGAAAATAATTTACAATAATAATGCGACTGTTGCCTTTTTGGACATTAATGGTCACATCGAATCCAATTTTGTAATTGCAAGTGCCATTGATTCCTTAAAACAAAAATTCCCTGCCAATATACTTGTTGACAACGAATCGGTGCTGCAAAATGACTTCTTGGAAAAACAAGATTTAATGATTGTTAGCCTTGAAAGTTGGAAAGAATTATTGGATTCCCGCAGCAAATGGCTGAGCGGCGTACCTTCGGTATTGATTATAAAGCCGTAATTAGAAAAGACTGCAAATATAAAACCTTTAGATTAATGACTAAATATTTAAATTTATTACTGTTGTTCCTATTCATTTCTTGTACTTCAAGCAAAAGCAAATTGGCCGAGAACAATTATTTTAACAAAAACTATTTTTATAATGATTCTTTGAAAGTTGGAATTGATTTTGATAAAAATGTACAATTCAGAGAAGTTGCATTTATAAAAGAGAAAGAATTTGAACAAGTATTAAAGGGTAATAAATTATCATCAAAAGATCTTTTTTTGGTTGCTGATGCAAAAGAAAAAGGAATTGAAATGTATTTTTTCTACCAAAATGTGCCATCAGCGGTTAATTCAAACAACATAAAAACTATAATAGCCGATACAATACATCATACTTACTTTTTCGAAAAACAAAAAGGAAAAAGAAAAGTATTAGGATTGCTAAAAGCCAATTTAAGTAAAGACAATAATGCTGCGGCATATGTTAGCGATTTTTTAAATAAAATATCCATAGATTCACTGAATACCAAGAAAATGTCGTTTGTATCTATATTTATGAATGATTTTCCGGGTGTTCATCCCAATCCTCTTTTCGCAAGTAAAAAGCTAGAAACAGCACCATTAAAATCGAAAGAAGGAAATGATATTAAATTCGAATTTCTAGCAACTGTGAATGCATCAATGTCTAACAATAAATTTTATGATTCTTTAATAGTGGGTTACGAAAAAGAACGCAAACAAAATTTTAATTCCTTGATTGTTGATTTATCGAGTAAAGATGACGTTTATAAAGACAAAGCCGTTTTTGAGAAGATTTCAGAAATAGCAAAAGAAAACCAAGTTATAATGCTTAATGAAGACCATTACTATCCTAAACATAGATTGTTTGCGATGGAATTGTTAGAAACGCTGAAAGCGAATGGGTATCATTATTTGTCATTAGAAGCATTTAATATTGAAAGCTCAGAGAAAGAGTCAACTCCAAATTATAATAATGGAATTTATACTGATGAACCTTATTTTGCTCACTTCATCAGGAAAGCAATAGCGTTGGGATTTACTGTTTCTGGACATGAAAACTTTGATAAGGGAGTTGATAGAGAATTGGGTCAGGCAAAAAATATTATAAAGATTTTGGAGAAAGACCCTAAGGCTAAAATTTTTGTATATGTGGGGCATGATCATATTGAAAAGAAAAATGAAAAGAGAAAAATGATGGCAGAGTATTTTAAAGAATTGTCTGGAATTAATCCAATAACAATCAATCAAACTGTTATTTGTGCAGATATCAAACAAGATTTAATTTTAATTCCTCGAAAATATTTTACTGATACAACGAAAGTAAAATCCTCTGCCGATTATTTTTTGGTTAACAACCTGAAACCAAGTTTAAAAATAATTTATCCCAATGCCGAATTCAAAAAAGAAATTATTAAGAGTGCAAAATTTTCTGCTTTTAAAAACAAAGAGGTTTTAGTTGAAATAGTTGATTTTAAAGAATTTGATTTGATGAAGAACGTAGCTATTCCAATTGAAAGTTTTTTAACGGTTCCTAAAAACGAAACTATTAATTTTGAATTGCCAATTGGCGAATACCACATTTTTGTTAAAACAGAGGATGATGAAATAATTTATGATGATGATGTAATAGTAACCTAGGAAATAATTTTCTTATCATCACCAATACGCTTTATCTTTGCCCAATTAAATCACTACACCATGAATTGGATTTTACTCATCGTTGCCGGTTTTTTTGAGGTAGGTTTTGCGACTTGTCTGGGCAAAGCCAAAGAAACTTCGGGAATGACATCTACACTGTGGATGGTTGGTTTTTTTGTGGCGCTTTCTATAAGTATGGCTTTATTGTACAAAGCATCTCAAACTTTGCCAATCGGCACTGCATATGCCGTTTGGACAGGAATTGGGGCGGTTGGAACTGTTTTGGTTGGCATTTTTGTTTTCAAAGAACCAGCAACTTTCTGGAGACTTTTCTTCCTGTTTACCTTGATATCGTCTATTGTTGGTTTAAAATTTGTATCGGCACATTAATAAAAAATCGCTCTTTAATCAGATCTTAAAAATGGAAAACGTTTCCGAAAATAATAATAGCATTGTATATGTGCTGCTAGTAATTATTCTGGTATTTATAGTAGTACTTTGTTATCTGATTTATCGCTTGACGGAGTCTGGCAAAGCAAAAAAAAATATTGAAGAACAATTTGGCTTGCTCGAAATGAAGGTCAATAATCTACAATTGGAGACCTTAGAATCCAAACTCAATCCGCATCTTTTCAAAAATATTCTCAATTCGATTCAGTCGCATGCTTACCAAACCTATTTTGCTTTGGATAAATTGGCCAATGTTTTGGATTATATTCTGTACGAAAGTCAGAAGAAATTTGTTTCGCCAAAAGAAGAAATTCAGTTTGCTCTCAATCTGATCGAAATTAATAAAATCAAGGTGAGTCCGCTTTTTGAACTGAAAGTAAAAACCAAGATCAATGACGGCGAAAAACTGTACGAACAAAACCTTCTGGCTCCGCTGATTTCGATTGATTTGATAGAAAATGCCTTCAAGCACGCAGATTTGCAAAGTGCCGATGCCTTTATTTCGATACTATTTGAGTTTAAGGACGACTGTTTTTATTTAACGGTTTCGAATAAAATTTCGGAGAAAAAAGCCTTAAAAAAAGAACGAAGCGGCATTGGTGCAACGACATTGGAACAACGATTGAAAATTATATACAAAAATCAGTTCAAATTGGATAAATTTGTTGAAAATGACATCTATATTGCGCATTTAAAAATCAATCTCCTTGAATACAAAAATCAAATGCTTACTCCTTGACGATGAATTGCCGGGTTTGACTTACCTGAAAATGCTTTGTGAGCAAATTCCAGAGTTAGAAATTGTAAAGGCGTTTAACGATCCACAAAAATTACTCGAAGAAGTTTCCAATCTTGATTTTGATTTGTGTATTTCGGATATCGAAATGCCGGGTATTGACGGGTTGACATTGGCTGATTTGCTGAAAAATAAATTGGTAATTTTCACCACGGCTTACAAAAATTATGCTGCCGAAGCTTTTGATATTGATGCGGTAGATTACATCACCAAACCCGTTACCAAAGAGCGTTTGGAAAGAGCTGTTGCCAAAGCACTAGAACGATTCCAGAAATTGGAGGCTCCCAAAAAATTCATCCACCTGAATACCGATAAAGGAAAAGCACTGTTGTATTTTGACCAGATTCAATACTTCAAAACAGCATTGGTAGATAGCAGGGACAAGGAAGTACATCTTACAGATGGTAGTTTTTTACTGCTGAAAAACATCAATTTCGATTCGTTGTTGAGTCAGCTTCCCAAGGCCGATTTTTGTAGAGTCAATAAAAAAGAAATTATTGCGATAAAGGCAGTACAGTATTTCAGTCATAATGAAATAACGCTTTCTTCTCATGAAAAGAACGGAAAACCCATAGTGTTGGTTTTGAGCGAAACCTATCGTTCTGATTTTTTGGCGAAAGTGAAAATCTAGCTTTTACCGTTTAATTTTAAACCATATAAGTCATTTAAGTTCTAAAAATAGTTGGTTTGTCAATTAGTGGTTAAAAAAGAGATATTAGTTAAAAACATTTTTGTGGTTAAAGAACTAATCTTAAATGAACTATTGTTTTTACTCAATTTTATTCAAACAAGAACTTACATGACTTATATGTTAAAAAGTAAATGCAGTTCATTGTAGAATTAAGCTCTTATTACAAAGTTTTGCACTCTTGTTACATGGAGCTAAAATTAGATTCCAAATCATTTTATACTTCAAAAACGGGTTCTCATATTTGCATTAAAAATAATTTTAAACAGTGTGGTATGAAGAATATTAAAAATTCTTTTTTCTATTTGACAATTATAGGTGGTTTCTCAGCTTTGATCTATTGGATTATTCTAAAAGGAAAAATGCTGGAAGCTGGACAAAATATTATTCCCCGCCAAACGGGTAACGGGCATTGGGAGGATTTTATAACTTCGATGGGTCACAATTTGCAAAACCCTTTGGCTATTCTTTTGGTGCAAATCATTACGATAATTTTGGTCGCTCGTTTTTTTGGTTGGATTTGTAGAAAGATTGGACAACCATCGGTAATTGGAGAAATCATTGCCGGTATCGTTTTGGGACCCTCCTTGATAGGAATGTATTTTCCGGAATATTCGGCGCTGCTGTTTCCAAAAGATTCGTTGGGCAACTTACAGTTTTTAAGCCAAATTGGTTTGATATTTTTCATGTTTGTTATTGGGATGGAACTCGATTTGAAAGCATTGAAAAACAAAGCGCATGATGCTGTAGTGATAAGCCATGCCAGTATCATAATCCCATTTGCGCTTGGTATTGGGTTGGCGTATTTTATTTACCATTCTTTTGCTCCTTCAGGTGTTGAGTTTGTTTCTTTTGGATTGTTTTTGGGAATAGCCATGAGCATTACAGCCTTTCCGGTTCTGGCCAGGATTGTGCAGGAACGCGGAATTCATAAAACTAAATTGGGTTCTATTGTGATTACTTGCGCAGCCGCAGATGATGTAACGGCTTGGTGTATTTTGGCGGCAGTAATTGCCATTGTAAAAGCCGGTTCTTTTACGAGTTCGCTCTATGTTATGGCGATGGCTGTTTTTTATGTACTGATAATGCTGAAAGTAGTCCGTCCTTTTTTGAAAAAAGTGGGGGATTTGAATAGCACAAGAGAAAGTTTGAACAAACCTGTTGTGGCGATTTTCTTTTTGACCTTATTGCTTTCGTCGTATGTTACAGAATTGATAGGAATCCATGCTTTGTTCGGTGCTTTTATGGCTGGTGCAATTATGCCTGAAAACAATAAGTTCCGTAATATTTTTATCGAAAAAGTGGAAGATGTATCGGTAATTGTTTTGTTGCCATTGTTCTTTGTTTTTACAGGTTTGAGAACCCAAATTGGATTGATCGATGATCCGCATTTGTGGAAAATTACGGGTTTAATTATTTTAGTTGCTGTAGCTGGTAAATTTTTTGGAAGCGCATTGGCGGCAAAGGTTGTTGGACATAATTGGAAAGACAGTCTTTCTATTGGAGCCTTAATGAATACAAGGGGTTTGATGGAGTTGGTGGTGCTGAATATTGGGTATGATTTAGGCGTTTTGTCCACTCAAATTTTTACAATGATGGTCATTATGGCTTTGGTCACCACTTTTATGACAGGACCAGCGTTGGATTTAATAAACTATATTTTTAGGGACAAACCTACTCTTATACCTGAAGAAATTAGCAATAGAAGCAAATACAAAATCCTGATTTCTTTTGCGACCGCAGACAAAGGCAAAACGTTGTTAAAAGTTGCCAACAGTTTGGTGAAGAAACAAGGAGGAAATACTATTGTAACGGCAATGCATTTATCTTTAAGTTCCGAGATTCATTCCTTTGATGTTAAGGATTATGAAAAAGAAACCTTTTTGCCGGTTCTTTCCGAATCGGAAAATCTAAATCAAAAAATAGTGACACTATTTAAAGTGTCCAATGATATTGATTCTGAAATAACGGACACTGCGAATCATGGAGAATATGATTTGTTATTGGTTGGTTTGGGTCAGTCTATTTTTGAGGGAACGTTACTCGGGAAAGTGTTGGGTTTTACCACGCGAATCATTAATCCAGACCGATTGATTGATAAAATTACAGGGAAAGAAGGTTTGTTTGAAAATTCTCCGTTTGATGAAAGAACCCGACAAATTATATCGAATAGCAAGATGCCGGTTGGAATTCTTGTTGACAAAGATTTGCAAGAAATCAATCGGGTTTTTATGCCTATTTTTAGTAAAGAAGATGACTTTTTGATGGAATTTGCCCAAAAGCTGATACACAATAATGGTTCTCAAATAACAGTTTTAGATGCTGTAGGTGAAATAAAAAACAGTAGGGGAATTCAGGAAGTGGTTCGTTCGATAGAACAAATTGCTCCCAATCACATCATGATGATGCAGGAAAGAATCATCAAAAAAGAATTCTTGGAACAACAGGATTTGATGATTATTAGTCTGGAAAGTTGGAAAAAATTAATTGATTCACACAGTATTTGGCTCAATAATACGCCTTCGGTGCTGATTATTAAACCGTAAAAATTTTTATAATGGACTCAGCAGGTTTTTTTGGTAAAATCTGTTGCCCCTTTTTTTAAATCCCTAAGTCAACAATAAAAGTCAGTTTTATAGCAATATTATCTTCAAAATTACTCAAATGATTGGGTCCGTAGCGGTAATATGCACCAAGTCCCAATCCGTTGTAGATTTGATTGAGTTCGATTCCAGATTCAAAAAAACCTTTGTTCAGCGTTTTATATTCTATGCCAACTTGGGTTTCTGGGTTTTTCATATTTCCCCAAGCCATTCGGGTGACAAAATCTATAGCCGGCTTTATTTTTTTGAAAATATAGATTCTATTGAAGCCATGTTTGAATTGAAACGACATAAACTCGCTGGAGAAAAATTCATTGAAGAACATGGTCTCAAAACTGTTCTTACCAGCAAAAGTGATTCGCTGTAGAACCGTTTCTTTGTTTAGATTATTTGGTGAATTACTGTATAATTGAGGAAGCGGAAGATCTCCAAAGGCCCGCCCAGCTTCAAATAACAAGAAAGTCCTTTGTCCATTTAAGTATTTTATCTGATACTCTGTTTTAAAGTCAATTTTAGTAAAACTAAAATCATTATTGAGGACATTGGGGATCGATTGCGTAAGTTGTAAAGTAAATTTAGGAAACCTTTTATCGGTTTCTATTCTTCCGGTTGGAGTTTGCATATAATCACTGTAAGGACTCCATTTCAGGGAAATAGTTGCCGTCGTCATGGTATAAGTCTCGTATAAAGTCCCGTTTAAGTTATAGGCGTAATTGAATTTGGGCTCTACAAATGTATTGGCCAACACAAATACACTTTCCATTTTGGGAATAATTTTTGACTCTACAGAGATTCTCCAATTCTCATATTTATAGAATGTGCTAAAATTGATCGAACGGGGGTCATAAATTTTGAAGGCCTTTTTTTCGACTGCATAATCGGTACTTGCAATTTCCCGAATATCATCGGTATAACCAACACCAATCCAGGTATTCGAAAATTTATCTACTCTCGCGCCCAGACCCAAACTGTATTTGAAAGCATAATCCCTTAAACCATAAGCAGTGTAGCCTTCAATTCTATACTTTCTGGAAAACTCGTCGTTTGTAATCCCCCCAATTCCAAGACGTAATCCTTCATAATTATTGTAACTTATTATTTTGCGTAAATCAAAATCCCAAACCTTTAAAGGAAGATATCCACTTAGTATTTTTCGACCTAAATTCAAACGGCTTTCTACACTTTTTTTTATCGAAATACTATCAAGTGATAAATATGTTTTTTGACTTCGGATGTCTAGGCTGTCTTTTCGATATTCCTCCCAAAAGCTTTCGGGTCTATTGATGGCATCATCTTTAATTTCGACTTCAACGATTGGCTTTTTGATTTTTACTGGTGTATTGTATTGAATGTCAAAATTATTGGTTTGCGAAAGCAAATAAATATAATCGGATTCGACTCTTTTTCTGGGTTTTAAATTTTGTTTGATATCACCATCAAATTGTATCGTTCCGCCGAGTATTTTTATATCATCATCGTTGACACCCTTTACAATTTTAAATTTCTTTTGGGTTGGAAACCATAAATTTTCTTCGGGAATGTATTGAAATTCGTGAATTCCACTGATATCGAGTATGCCTTTTATACGCATAATCGCTTTCGCAATAGCATAATTGTTCTGATCGATGTAGAGAATACCCTCTAGTCCAGATGCTTTTCTTTTCTTTTTGTTTTTAAAATAAACCATATAGGTTTTTCGGCCACTGATAGTTATGGTGTCTAATAATTTAAAATTATAATCATCTAATGCATCCGTGGCAATTGGGCTGTTGTATTTGGTTTCAAAAAGTTCATATTTGGAATCGTAAATTGAAAATGATTGCAAGTTGAATGAAAGCACTTCGTAAACGGGTTGTTTGAATCCGGCCATTCGGGTTCCCAAAATGGTTTCTTTCAATCTTTGATTGTTGAACTGATATTGAGAGACTTTTTCGGTTTGAAACAAATGTTGTTTTTTGATGATTTCTTTGAATTGATAATCTGTTGAATCTATTTTTTTGAAATGTTTTCCAAAAGGAGTAGTTACAAAAACAGAGTCTATACTTCCGTTGATAGAATCAGGATTTGCGGTAACAATAAGTTTGTTGTAGGCTTTAAATTCAAAACTCTTGAGTTTTGCTAGCGGATTGTTCGAATTTTTATTTTCAATGGCTTTTTTAATAATAGCAATAGCCGGATTTACGTTAGAAATCAAGATTTCATTAAGTTCGTCTGTTTTTTGGGCTAAAAAAACAGTATAATAAATTCTATTGTTTTCTAATGAAATTTTATTTTTCAAATACCCTACATAAGAAATTTCAATAGAGGCAATTTTTTTTGGGGAAGTGATGCTAAATTTCCCGTCAACATCCGAAATGGTGTTCGAACCGTCATCAGAAGTTATAGTGGCAAAAGGGAGAGGTTTTTTGTTTGAAGCGTCTTTCACAATTCCATTTACTTGAAATTGCGCTTGTAGTGAAAGCGTAAAGAGGAAGAACAGTAAAAAAAAGTGCTTCATAAAAACGGTTTATTGCAAAACGTGTTCTATTACATTTTGTTATAACAAAAGTAGCAATAAAAAAATCCGTCTCGTTTCAAAAACAAGACAGATTTAATTTTATGTTGAATAAGAGTTTAAACTTTCATTATTTCGGCTTCTTTAGCGACAAGAAGTTCGTCAATTTTTTTGATAAATGCATTTGTTATGTTTTGTACCTGTTCTTCGGCACTTTTACAAATATCTTCTGATGTTCCTTCTTTTTCTAACTTTTTAATATCGGTATTTGCGTCTTTTCTGCAGTTTCTAACGCCAATTTTGGCATCTTCTGCTTCTACTTTGGCTTGTTTGGCCAGTTCGCGTCTTCTGTCTTCGGTAAGTGGTGGAACGCTAATGATGATCATATCCCCATTATTCATAGGGTTGAATCCGATATTAGCTACCATAATTGCTTTTTCGATTGGGTGCAACATGTTTTTTTCAAAAGGCTGAAGCGTAATCGTTCTAGCATCTGGAACACTAATCTTTGATACTTGAGAAAGCGGTGATGCCGACCCGTAATAGTCAACAAAAACGCTACCCAACATTGCCGGAGATGCTTTTCCTGCACGAATATTTAAAAATTCTTTTTCTAAATGGGCAATAGAACCGGTCATAGATTCTTTTGTACTGTCTAATATAAATTCAATTTCTTCTGTCATTTTTTTTAAGATTTCAGAGTTAAAACTTCAGATTTCAGATTTGTTGTACTGCCATCTGAAAACTGTCTTCTGTTTTTTTTTATATATTAACTACGGTTCCTATATTTTGTCCTTCACAAATTTTCAATAAATTGCCAATTTTATTCATATCGAATACCACAATTGGTAATTTGTTTTCCTGACTTAAAGTAAATGCGGTGGTATCCATTACATTCAATCCTTTTTTCAATACATCATCAAACGAGATGAAATCAAACTTTACTGCAGTGGCATTTTTCTCCGGATCACAGTCGTAAACGCCATCAACACGAGTTCCTTTTAGAATTACATCAGCATTGATTTCGATTCCACGCAAAACGGCTGCAGTATCTGTTGTAAAATAGGGATTACCTGTTCCGGCACCAAAAATTACGATTCTTCCTTTTTCCAAGTGACGGTCCGCTCTTCTTTTGATGTAAGGTTCTGCGATTGATTCCATTTTTAAGGCAGTTTGCAAACGGGTTTTCATGCCTTTGTCTTCAAGAGCTCCTTGTAATGCCATTCCGTTAATTACGGTTGCTAGCATTCCCATATAATCTCCTTGTACTCTGTCCATCCCGGAACTGGCTCCTGCAACACCTCTAAAAATGTTTCCCCCACCAATTACAATAGCGATTTCAACTCCTTTTTCGTGAATTTGCTTAATTTCGTCAGCATATTCGGCCAATCGTTTTGGGTCGATTCCGTATTGTAAATCACCCATTAAAGCTTCACCACTTAATTTCAGAAGGATTCTTTTGTATTTCATTAGTCAGTTTTTGTTTTTTTAAGGTCTCCCTTCGTTTTTCGAAAAGAAATTGCATTATTGATTGGGTTCAATGCTGCCAAATTTGTGCAAATATAGACATATTCTGTTTTTCTTGAAATAGTGTCCCTTAAATATTTAAATTAAGTTTTTTGTATGATTTTTTGGCCGATTCGTATCCGATATCAAAAATGGCTTCCATTTTGATTTTGCTGGTTTCAAAAGTGCTGTAAAGCGATAGTGCTTCAGGTTCTATCAGCCAGTCGCAATGGTCAAATTTGTGTATGCTGGAATTGGCCGAGAATAGATCAAAGGCTCGAGCTGTAACGGCTTTGATGGAATTTAAATCTTTAGCTTCTATTTGGTGTATTGGACTAACGTAAACACCAATCAAAGTATCGCATTTGCCTTTTAATATCTCGGTTGGAAAATGATTGAGAATACCTCCGTCACTGTATAATTTACCATCAAATTCATAAGGAGACATTACTCCGGGAAATGATGAGGAGGCCAAAATAGCATCAATTGTTTTGGTTTCGGGGCCAAATACTTTTGATTTTCCTTTAATCATATCTGTTGCATTAATATGAATTGGAATTTTAAGATCGCCCAAAGTAGTGTCTTTAAAAATTTCATAGAAATATTCTTTGAAGGATTCCGAATCAATCAAACCCGCTTTGGAAAAGGTAAAATGTTTCCAATGAAAAAAATAAATGGATTTGAAGAATTCCAGAATAGCCTTGGGTGATTTTCCGCTACCGTACAAAGCGGCAACAATGGATCCTGCACTTGACCCTGCAATATGATTAGGAATGATGTTTTTTTCTTCCAAAAATTGCAAAACACCAGCGTGGGCAATCCCTTTTGACCCACCTCCGGACAATATTAAACCTATTGATTTTGAATGGCTGAACATTTTATAAAATTAAGCATTTTGTTGAATCTTAAGTGATTTTTATCACACTTTTTACCGATTGAGATATTTAAATTTGCTTAAAAATAATTAAAATATGAAATCGCCATGACAACAGCTGTCACAAACACCAATGAAGATCTGGCGATACCATATTCACAAAAAAAACAAACATTATATACATATGAAAAGTTCAGTTGCGAAAGCGTTGTTTAATAGTTATAGTTATTTAGAATATAGAAAAATTGTATCCGATTTATTGTCTGAAGGGAAGTCAACTGGTGATGATCAATCAGAGGATTTGTTGCATTACACTACTCTGAACGAAGCCCGTTTGAAACGATTGGATAAAACCATAACCGTTCCCGAGGAAATTAGTGTAAAATTGAAAGCATTAGAAAAAGAATACATTTGGTTGGTGATTGTTGAAGGTTGGTGTGGAGATGCCGCGCAAATTTTGCCGGTAATAAATAAAATGGCAGCTGAATCAAACAAAATTGAATTGAAAATAGTTCTCCGCGATTCGAATGATGATTTAATGAATCATTTTTTGACTAATGGTGCCAGAGCCATTCCTAAACTTCTTGTAATTGATAAGCAATTGGGCAAGGTTTGCAGTCATTGGGGACCAAGACCAAAAGGGGCAACTGATTTAATTAAAAATTATAAAGAACAATTTGGAGTTGTAGATGAAGAAGCCAAATCTCAACTGCAATTGTGGTATTTGCACGATAAAGGACTGTCTGTACAGAACGAGATTGTTGATATGATGTATGCTATAAAAGAGAGTGTGTGTTTGTGATTATAAGTTTTTTTATTTTTTATTTTTTTTGTCAAAAAAAAATGTAACTTAGTGATTGCTAACCGAGTCTATTATTTCTATCTACTTTTTTTATTGGTGTGATTAAATATTGTTCAACAATTTAAAAAACATCATTATGAGAAATTTATTTGAAAAGGTTTATGATTACGTGTCTCATTTGCTGTTTGGAAATGAAAGTGCCACTCACTATTAACCAGCAGCTAGAAAGTGGGAAAAAAACATGAAGTAATATTACTTTGATCTTAGCAAAAACACATCGCAAATTCAATTCTGATTTGTCATGTGTTTTTTTTTTGATTACATCGGATGGGATAATGTTTGCTCGAATAAATTGACATCAATGGCATCTTTTACATCATAATTGCCTATTTTGGTACGGCGCAAAACCATTAAATGCGAACCTGAATTCATCGCTTTTCCAAAATCAAAAGCGAGAGAACGAATGTAAGTTCCTTTGCTGCAGACTACTCTAAAATCAACCTCGGGAAGTGCAATTCGGGTGATTTCAAATTCGTGAATTGTGGTTTTTCTTGAAGCAATTTCAACCGTTTCTCCTGCACGGGCGTGTTCGTATAATCGAATGCCGTCTTTTTTTATAGCCGAAAAAATAGGTGGTTTTTGATCAATTTCACCCAAAAATTGTTTTACGGTTTCATAAATCAGAGATTCATCGATATGTTCTGTTGGGAAAGTCTGGTCTATTTCGGTTTCCAAATCATAGGATGGAGTAGTGGCTCCAATATAGAAAGTTCCAGTATATTCTTTTGCTTGGCCTTGGAGTTCTGATATTTTTTTGGTGAATTTTCCGGTACAAACCAACAATAATCCAGAAGCCAATGGATCTAAAGTACCTGCGTGCCCTATCTTGAATTTTTTTGGTAATCCTGCTTTGTTGATTAGTGCATATTTGAGCTTATTTACTGCTTGAAAAGAAGTAAAATGCAACGGTTTGTCAATTAACAGAATTTGGCCGTTTAAAAAATCTTCGGTTGTCAATGGGTTGTTATTTTATGTATGAAAAGTAAACTAAAAGAAAAACACCAACGATTATTCTATACCATCCCCAAGGTTTGAAACCGTATTGTTTGATTATGCCAATAAAAAATTTAATGGCTATAATCGCTACTATAAAAGCAATTACATTACCCATTAAGAATAACTTTATGTTTTTTGGGGATTGAATAAGAAGTTCGTATCCTTTTAAATGTGAAACTTCATATGTCTTTAATAATAATGAATAAACAGTAACCGCTAGCATTGTTGGAACAGCAAGGAAAAATGAAAATTCTGCTGCAGCTTGGCGTGTTAATCCTTGTTGCATTCCTCCAATTATAGAAGCAGCAGAACGACTTGTTCCCGGCATCATGGCTAAACATTGCCAAAAACCTATTGCAACCGCTTTTTTGATAGTAATCTCTTCTTCTGCTACTATTGTTGGGCTGTGAAATCTACTGTCAACAAAAAGCAAAATTATTCCTCCAAGGATAAGTACAATTGTAATGGGAATTGGATCTCCAAGGACAGCTTCTATTTTGTCATCAAATAATTTGCCTAAAACAAGGGCCGGTATCACGGCACAAGCTAATTTTATGTAGAAATTAAATTTAGAGAAATCAAAAAACTTTTTCCAGTATAAAGCAACTACGGCCAAAATAGCTCCAAATTGTATAGAAACTTGGAAAAGTTTGACGAAATCATCATTTTGAATTCCGAAATAAGAACTAACAAATATCATATGTCCAGTTGAGGAAATAGGAAGATATTCTGTTAGACCTTCAACAATAGCAAGTAGGATAGCTTGGAATGTATTCATTTTTGAGTAAGGTTTCAGTTAATTTTCAGTTTTCAGTCAGGTACTATCTGAAAACTGAATTCTGAAAAAGGATTACTATTTTTTAGGGTTTTTAAGAATGGCATAAATGGTAATTCCAAAACCAATTAAAACCGTGGTTGGAGCCAAACGAATTCTTCGGAAATCAAAAACAGAGTCGTTGAAAACATTAGGGTCATCGCTTCCTCCACCTGACATTAATATAAAGCCAAGTGCAATTACACCAATTCCAATTAATAGAATTTTATAGTTTATTTTTTCAAAAAGGAATTCGTGTTTATTTTCTTCGTTTTTCATTTTGTAATTGAGAGGGACGAAGCAATCTCATCCGCTGTTTTAAGTTTATGTTTTATAACTGAAATCTGCAGTCTAAAATCTGCAATCTAAAATTAATAAAGGTCGTCTGTTCTTAAATTCAAGAAACGTTGCGTGGCAAAATAAGTGCTTAGCCAAGTGATTAAGACACCAAGGCCAAATACAGCAACCAACACAAGGCCAATCAGTAATTTGTCATCAAGAATGCCAAGGTCAGGATAACTGTTTTCCAAGTAAATCAAAACGCCAATCAAAGCCAAGATAGCAAGACCTGCACCAATCATTCCCAGTTTGATGCTGCGCATTACAAATGGTTTTCGAATAAATGATTTGGTAGCGCCCACCATTTGCATGGTTTTGATGATAAAACGGTTGGAATATATGGAAAGTCGCAACGAACTGTTGATTAAAAGTACCGCGATAAAAGTCAGGAATGCACTAATGATTAAAATCCACATACTGACTTTTTTGATGTTGTCGTTTACCAGATTTACCAATTGTTTGTCGTAAACAATGTCAGAAACCATTGGGTTTTTGCGTAGGCGGGATTCTATTTTTGCTATACTGTCTTTTACAACGTAATCAGCTTTTAAATGGATATCGTATGAATTTTGCAACGGATTTTCGCCCAAGAAGGTCACAAAATCTTCACCAATAATATCGGTATGTTCTTTTGCCGCCTGTTCTTTTGAAACATAAACAAATGATTTCGAAAACTTGGTCGTTTTCAATTCCTGACCAAACGCTTTAAGAATTGTGTCATTGGCTTCATTTTTGAAAAATACAGTCATTGCTATTTTTTCTCTAAAGTCATCGGCAAGTTTTTTGGAATTGATTATAAAAAATCCCAATATGCCTAGTAGAAACAATACCAAGAAAACACTTAGCACTACTGAAAAATAAGAGGAAATTAACCTGCGCTTTTGAAACTTTTCAAATGATGAACTCATAGTATATCTAAATTATGGGGTAAAAATAATAAACATATTCTTTAATTTGAAGTTAATAAGTCCCAAAGTTTTAACTTTCGTACAATAAATGTAAATTTGCCGCTTAATTGCCATAACTCTTTCAGGATTTTTAATCCTCAGAGGGTAATAAAGATAAAAAAGACCTGAGTGTGCGATAGCATGACTTCGTTAAAAAACAATATACACTGGAATGAAATACAATCCGAACGAAATAGAAGCCAAATGGCAAAAATACTGGGCAGAGCATAAAACTTTTGCTGCTCAAAACAACTCTGATAAACCAAAGCACTATGTGTTGGATATGTTTCCGTATCCGTCTGGAGCGGGACTACACGTGGGGCATCCGCTGGGGTATATCGCATCGGACGTGTATTCGAGATACAAAAGACACCAAGGTTTTAACGTGTTGCACCCAATGGGGTATGACAGTTTTGGATTGCCGGCGGAGCAATATGCGATTCAGACTGGGCAACGTCCAGAGGACACGACTTCGGTAAATATTGATGGTGGTGTCGACAAAGAAGGGAAAGTGATTGCCGGGTACAGAAAGCAGTTGGACAAAATAGGATTTTCATTTGATTGGGATCGTGAAGTGCGTACTTCGAATCCTGATTATTACAAGCATACCCAATGGATTTTCATCCAATTGTTTAATTCTTGGTACAATAAAAATACAGATAAGGCAGAGGATATTTCGACTTTGGTTTCCGTTTTTTCTACAGAAGGAAATGCTAACGTAAATGCGGTTTGTGACGATAATATTGAATTATTTACTGCAAATGAATGGAACGCTTTTGCAAAAGAGCAACAGGAGAAAATTTTGTTGCAATACCGATTGACGTATTTGGCGGAAACCGAAGTAAACTGGTGTCCTGGATTGGGAACGGTTTTGGCGAATGACGAAATTGTAAATGGTGTTTCGGAACGTGGCGGCTATCCTGTAATTCGAAAAAAAATGACGCAATGGAGCATGCGTATTTCGGCTTATGCGGAACGTTTACTGCAAGGTTTGAATGATATTGACTGGAGCGAAAGTATTAAGGAAAGCCAAAGAAACTGGATTGGAAAATCGGTTGGTGCGATGGTGGATTTTAGATTGCAGAATTCAGAAAGTAGTATTTCAGTTTTTACGACTAGACCTGATACTATTTTTGGGGTAACGTTTATGACTTTGGCGCCAGAACACGAATTAGTGTCGCAAATCACAACTGACGAACAAAAAGCAGAAGTGGAAGCCTACATCGAAAAAACAGCCAAGCGTTCCGAAAGAGAGCGTATGGCCGATGTAAAAACCATTTCGGGAGTTTTCACGGGAGCGTTTGCGGAGCATCCGTTTACCAAAGAACCGATTCCGGTTTGGATTGGGGATTATGTTTTGGCGGGTTACGGGACAGGTGCTGTGATGGCGGTTCCTTGTGGTGATGAAAGAGATTATGCTTTCGCTAATTTCTTTAAAGGTCAAAAAGGAATGCCCGAAATCAAAAACATTTTTGCGAATGTGGATATTTCGGAAGTAGCTTTCGGTTCTAAAGACAATGTAGAAATTGCGAATTCGGATTTCCTAAATGGACTGAATTACAAAGAAGCGACCAAAAAGATAATTTCAGCACTTGAAGAAATAAGCCAAGGAAAAGGGAAAATCAATTACCGTTTGCGTGATGCGGTTTTCTCCCGTCAAAGATATTGGGGAGAGCCTTTCCCGGTGTATTATGTGAATGGCTTACCGCAAATGATCGATGCGCAACATTTGCCTATCATCTTGCCGGAAGTGGAGAAATACTTACCAACCGAAGACGGATTGCCTCCTTTAGGAAACGCAACAGTTTGGGCTTGGGACAGTGTGAATAATAAAGTGGTTGAAACGAGTTTGGTTGACAATGCAACTATTTTTCCTTTGGAATTGAACACGATGCCAGGTTGGGCAGGAAGTTCTTGGTATTGGATGCGTTATATGGATGCGCACAACGAGAACGAATTTGCCAGCAAGGAAGCATTGAAATATTGGGAAAGCGTGGATTTATACATTGGCGGAAGCGAACACGCTACAGGTCACTTATTGTATTCTCGTTTTTGGAACAAATTCTTAAAAGACAAAGGTTTTGCACCAACTGAAGAACCGTTCAAGAAACTGATTAATCAGGGGATGATTTTGGGGATGAGTGCGTTTGTTTATAGAGTTAAGATTGATTTTGAAAGAACTTATTCAGATTCAAGAAATGACATTTGTTTTGAAATAATAGAAACTTTTGTTTCTAAAAACATTATTAATGATTTCTTAAAGAACGGAAGTAACGATAAAATTGATAAATTTATTAAAGAAAAAGAAGAGTATTTTAATAATTATTATTCTGATTTTAATTTAAAATTTTCGAATATTTATTTTGATGCTATTCATATAGATGTATCAATGGTTAATTCTTCAGATGAATTAGATACTGAAAAATTCAAAGCTTGGAGAGAAGATTATGCTAATGCAGAATTTATCACCGAAGAAAATGGTAAATATATCGTTGGCCGCGAAATTGAAAAAATGTCGAAATCAAAATACAATGTAGTTACTCCGGATGATATTTGTAATGAATATGGAGCCGATACGTTGCGTTTGTACGAAATGTTTTTAGGGCCATTGGAACAAGCGAAACCTTGGAACACAGCAGGAATTTCAGGTGTTTTTGGTTTCTTGAAAAAACTATGCCGTTTGTATTTCGACGAAAATGGTTTGATTGTTACCAATGACGAACCAACGAAAGATAACCTAAAATCATTGCACAAAACCATCAAGAAAGTGGCGGAAGATATCGAGAGTTTCTCTTTCAATACCTCGGTTTCTCAATTTATGATTTGTGTGAATGAATTGTCAGCGCAAAACTGTCACTCTCGTGCTATTTTAGAACCGTTGGCGATTGTGATTTCGCCTTGTGCGCCACACATTGCTGAGGAATTATGGTCGTTGTTAGGAAATACAGGTTCTATTGCAACGGTACCTTTTCCTGCTTTGGACGAAATACATTTGGTAGAAAGCGATAAGGAATATCCGGTTTCTTTCAACGGGAAAATGCGTTTTACCATCAATTTGCCTTTGGATTTAACCAAAGAACAAATCGAGGAAATCGTTATGAAAGACGAAAGAACCATCAAACAGCTGGATGGTAAAACACCAAACAAGGTGATTATCGTTCCGGGGAGGGTTATCAATTTGGTGGGGTAAAAATATAAATTTCAAATTTTAAAAATTCCAAATTCCAATTTCACGATTGGGTTTGGAATTTTTTTTGCCCTATTTTATTAGGATCAAGGAGTTTAAATTTATTTTTTTTGAAAACTTTTGTAACATTTTAATAGTTACCGTATCCAAAGGACGGATCCGATTAATCATTAACTTAAAACTATTAAAAATGAAAAAGTATATCTTCTTAGTTATCGCATTATTATTTTCAGCATTATGTTTAAATGTATTTGGGCAAACAAAATCGTATCCGTTTGAGGTTATCAAAACCGGAAAGGGAAAACAGGCCATTATCTTTCTGCCTGGATTTGCCAGTTCTGGAGATGTCTGGAACGAAACAAAATCTAATTTTGAAAAAGAATTTACTTGTTATACATTTACTATGGCAGGTTTTACGGGAGTTAAACCACAGCCGAATGCTTCATTCAAAAATTGGGAAACAGAAATTGTCAATTATATAAAAGCCAACAAAATCGAAAAACCAATTATAGTGGGTCACAGTATGGGTGGCGGGCTTGTCCTAGCAATTGCTTCGGATTATCCCGATCTAATCAGTAAGATTGTGGTTGTCGATGCGCTTCCCTGTTTGGCCGCTTTGAGAGATCCTTCTTTTAAATCACAAGAAAATAATGACTGCTCGCCAATGATTAATCAAATAGTTGCAATGTCTGAAGAGGAGTTTCTTCAAATGCAAAAAAGAAATATGGCGATGCTTTTGGCAGATGCTTCGAAACAAGATGAGGCAATTGGCTGGAGCATGAAATCAGACAGAAAAACGTTCAGCGAAATGTATTGTGATTTTTCAAATACCGATTTGAGGGATAAGATTGCAGCCATAAAATGTCCTTCACTGATATTGCTGGAATTTGGTTTTTCCAATTACAAAGAACCTATTGAAGCACAATATAAAAACTTAAAATCAGCTAGTTTTCAATACTCAAACAAAGGTCTGCATTTTATTATGTATGACGATAAGGAATGGTATTTGGCGCAACTGAATAATTTTATAAAATCATAAGAATGGAGTTTGAAGAACTATATAAAACCTATTGGCAAAAGATATTCCGTTTGTGTATGGGTTATGTAAATGATTATGATATTGCGCAGGACATTGCTCAGGAAACATTTATTATTGTTTGGCAAAAATTGGACACATTTAGAAATGAATCCAGCATCGGGACTTGGATTTTCCGAATTGCCTCAAACAATTGTCTGAGGCAGATCGAAAAAGAAAAACGGTTCCCTAAGTCTGAACTTCCCGTAAACATTATTGAAGAAAAGCAGTATTCGATGGAACCACAGATTCAGTTTTTGTACAAATGCATTGCCGAATTGCCAGAGACCGACCGTATTATTATTTCGCTAGAACTGGAAGGTCTAAAACAAGCAGAAATTGCCAATATCGTTGGTCTTTCTGAAGCGAATACGAGAGTCAGAATTCATAGAATAAAAGAAAAATTAACTCAAAAGTTTAAAGAAAATGGACAATAATATAGATTTCAAAGATTTATGGAAACAACAGACTGTAAGTCCGCCCAATATTGAAGATTTATTTTCAAAACTGAAACATTTCAAGAGAGTAAGCATTAGAAAATTGATTATAACAAATGTATTGCTTATCGCAACAAGCGTATTTATTCTTTTTATCTGGTATTGTTATCAGCCTGAGTTTATTTCGACCAAAATCGGAATTGTTTTAGTCATTTTGGCAATGGTAATTTATTTGTTGGTTTACAATAGATTAGCTGGGTTTTATAAAACAATTGATGGCACTCTTAACAACAGTGAATACCTGCAAAAATTAATTTCCATAAAAGCGAAACAGCATTTTTTGCAATCTACTATGTTAAGTTTGTATTTTATACTGCTTGGTTCAGGCTTATGTTTGTATATGTTTGAATACACAAACCGAATGACATTATTTTGGGGAATTGTTACTTATGCTATAATGTTGGGATGGATAGGATTTACTTGGTTTTACTTAAGACCAAAAGAAATTAAAAAAGAGCAGGACAGAGTCAATAGTTTGATTGCGAAATTTGAAGCTGTAAATAAGCAATTTGAAGCCAAAAAATAGCAAAATATTTTTATGTTTGTATCTGCAAAATATAGTAATCCCAAATTTTAATTTTACGATTAGAGTTTGGGATTTTTTGTGTAACATTTATGACGTTTTTATAACCAATATTAAAAACATAAAAATGAAAAAGCACGAAGTTCACATTTTGAAAAAAACAGCCGGATTTTCCAGTATGAAAGATGAATTGTCAAAAGAAGTAGAGGATTTCTTGAATACTAAGTCTTCTGCAGGATATGAGATTATAAATGTCTCTTTTACCTATTATGAAGCTACGGAGCTAGTAGCCTTTATTACAATCTGCAAATAATTTTTGTAATGCCAAAATGACACAATTATAATTTGGTTCAGAATTTGATATTCAATTTATAGATTTTTATAGATTTTAAACTTTATATTAAAAAAACAAAAATATGGGAATGAGTTATTTAATTCTTGCGGGTGCTATTATGCTGGCAAGTTGGTTAGTGAGTTCTACACTAAAAAGTAAATTTGAGTTTTATTCGAAATTGCATTTGCAAAACGGAATGTCGGGTGCCGAAATCGCTGAGAAAATGTTGGCTGATAACGGAATACGTGATGTGCGAGTAATTTCTACACCGGGTCAGTTGACGGATCATTACAATCCAGTGGACAAAACGGTCAATTTGAGTGAGGCAGTTTACAATCAGCGGAATGCTGCGGCAGCGGCTGTTGCGGCGCACGAATGCGGTCACGCTGTTCAACATGCTGTGGGTTATCAATGGCTGTCGTTACGCTCTCAATTGGTCCCAATTGTTAATGTAGCTTCGACTTATATGCAATGGATTTTATTGGCGGGAATTTTGATGATTCGGACTTTTCCACAACTACTATTGATCGGAATTGTGATATTTGCCGCAACGACTTTGTTTTCGATTATTACTTTGCCAGTAGAATATGATGCAAGCAACAGAGCTTTGGCTTGGTTGGAGAATAAAAACATGCTGACACAACAAGAGCAAGCAGGAGCAAAGGACTCTTTAAAATGGGCGGCCAGAACCTATGTGGTTGCTGCGTTGGGATCGATAGCAACTTTATTGTACTATATTTCTATTTTTAATAATAGAAGGTAAATAGAAAAAAAGCAAAATAAAAACTCCAAATTCCAATTATGTATTGGAAATTTGGAGTTTTTTATTGTTATAGAAAATTTATTAAAATCTATTTTCCTTTATTGGCTTCAATAATATATTTTTCTAAAGCCATTGTCATTGATGGAGTTCCAGGTGTCGGAGCCATAATATCTATGCGTAATCCGTGGTCCAAAGCTTCTTTTTGAGTGGTGCTCCCAAAAACGGCTATTCGAGTATTGTTTTGTTCAAAATCAGGGAAATTTTTATATAAAGATTTAATTCCGGTCGGACTAAAGAAAGCCAATACATCGTAATAAACATCGGCCAAATCAGATAAGTCACTCATAACTGTTTTGTAAAAAGTAGCTGGAGTCCAATCTACTTTTAAAGCGTTCAGAGTTACAGGAATATCTGCGTTTAATTGATCTGAAGCTGGCAATAAGAATTTTTCGTCTTTGTATTTTTTTATTAAAGGAGATAAATCGGCAAAATCTTTCGGGCCTACATAGATTTTACGTTTTCTGTACACTACATATTTTTGTAGGTAAAACGCAATGGCCTCTGATTGGCAGAAATATTTCAATCCTTCAGGAACTTTATAACGCATTTCATCTGCCACTCTAAAAAAATGATCGACACCATTCTTACTGGTTAAGATAATCGCAGTGTAGTGGTTAAGGTCGATTTTTTGAAGTCTAATTTCCTTTGCGCTTACTCCTTCTACATGAATAAAAGGTCTGAAATCAATTTTCACTTTGTGCTTTTGTTGAAGTTCAAAGTATGGAGAATTTTCCACTTTAGGTTCTGGTTGTGATACCAAAATTGTTTTCACTTTCATATTTAATAATTTCTAAACACTACCTTTTGTAAACCAATAATACATAAAATAATAGGGTGCTATTTCAAGAGTGCAAAGATATAAAATAAAATAAAACAACTTACCGAAAATTTCTTTTCTGTAATTTTTTATTGAAACTATATATAATAACACGTTGATTCCTATTATTGTATAAAAAACTAGCAATGAAATATTTTTAAAAACAGAATCGTAGTAGAATAAAATAATGTCTATAGGAAGTAACAGTAACCCAATATAGGTGCGATAAGTGACTTTTTGTAAGTTATATTGTTCTAAAAGTTCTTCTATTTTGAAAGTTGTTGCAATTATTTTTTCTATCAAAAACTTTGATAATATGAAATAGATTAAAAAAGTAAATATCTGAATGAATAAAATCCAATCTGTTTTTGACCCATATCCAAAATAATTAAGCAAAAGCTGGATAAAAAAGGAGAAGGAAATAATCTGAACAAAAAATAAGGAGATGGAAAATATTCCCATAAGGTGACTGCTGTCTCTGTATATTTTGATGTATTTGTCGGAGTATATTAATCTGGTGAAGTCTTCAAATCGATTTTCATAAATGGATTTGATTAAAGCAATGATGCCAAAAGACAGCATAAATATCAGGATGACCCAATCTTTATTTTCAATTATTCTAGGATGAAGTACGTGTTCAGTCATATCTCGACAAAATTACTAATTTTTATAACATTATTTATTATAATTTTATAATAATCAAATGCCATAAATAGGTTACTTTTGCACGGAATTTACTCGAATAATATGAACAATTGCATTGTTATAATTCCTACCTATAACGAAATTGAAAACATTGAAAGCATTATTAGAGCTGTGCTTTCACAGCATAAATCTTTTGATATTTTAATTATTGATGACAACTCTCCCGATCATACAGCAGATAAAGTAATTATGCTTCAATCTCAGTTTGGTGGAAAATTATTTTTAGAGAAAAGGGCCAAGAAATCAGGGTTGGGAACGGCCTATGTACACGGCTTTAAGTGGGCTTTGAAAAACAAGTATGACTTTATTTTTGAAATGGATGCCGATTTTTCACACAATCCAAATGATTTGGAAAAATTATACGATGCCTGTCATTTTGGCGATGCTGATTTGGCGATAGGTTCTCGTTATGTTACGGGTGTAAATGTTGTTAATTGGCCATTAAGCCGCGTGTTGATGTCTTATTTTGCCTCAGTTTATGTGCGTATGATTACAGGAATGAAGATACACGATGCGACTGCCGGATTTGTATGTTATAAAAGAAAAGTGCTCGAAGAAATTAATTTAGATAAAATTAAATTTGTAGGGTATGCTTTTCAGATTGAAATGAAGTACAGAACATTTAGTAAAAAGTTTGCAATTTCCGAAGTTCCAATTATCTTTACAGATAGGACCAAAGGCCAATCCAAAATGAGTAATTCTATTATTGTGGAAGCCGTTTTTGGTGTTATTTCGTTACGATTAAAAAAGTTATTTAACAGTTTGTAAAAAGAGATACTATGAAATCGCCATTAATTGCAACTTTGCTTTAGTAAAATCAATAAATAAAAGCGATAACATATATGACAACTAACAAATAAAATTCTACATATATGAATAGATATTTGATAAAAAATGCGAAAATAGTAAATGAAGGAGTTATTTTTGAAGGAGACGTTCTTATAGAGAATGACCTTATAGTTGAAGTTTCGGAGTACATTAGTTTAAAGACTTCCGATTGTGTGATTATTGATGCAGAAGGGAATTATCTTATGCCTGGTGCTATTGACGATCAAGTTCATTTCAGGGAGCCGGGACTTACATACAAAGGCGATATAGAATCAGAGTCAAGAGCTGCAGTTGCGGGTGGAATTACTTCTTATATAGAACAGCCCAACACAGTTCCCAATGCAGTGACTCAGGAAATATTGGAAGAAAAATATCAAATAGCTTCCGAAAAATCGTTTGCCAATTATTCTTTTATGATGGGCGCTACCAATGATAATCTGGAAGAAGTTCTTAAAACAAATCCTAAGAATGTTGCCGGAATAAAAATATTTTTGGGGTCCTCCACAGGAAATATGTTGGTGGATAATGAAGCGGTATTGGAAAAAATATTTTCCTGTACTTCAATGCTGATTGCTGTTCATTGTGAGGACGAAACGACAATAAAAAATAATTTAGAAAAATACAAAGAAGAATTTGGTGAAGATATTCCTGTAACGGTGCATCACCTTATTCGTAGTGAAGAAGCCTGCTATCTTTCTTCTTCTAAAGCCATAGCGTTGGCCAAAAAAACAGGTGCAAGATTGCATGTTTTTCATCTTTCAACCGCCAAAGAAATGGATTTGTTTACCAACAAAATTCCTTTAGAGGAGAAAAAAATCACCGCCGAAGTTTGTATTCATCATTTGTGGTTCACCAATGAAGATTATGATACAAAAGGTAATTTTATAAAATGGAATCCAGCCGTTAAAACAGCAAATGACCGAAAAGTATTGTGGGAAGCGCTAAAAGATGGTCGCATAGATGTAATTGCTACAGATCACGCTCCTCATACATTAGAGGAAAAAAAACAATCTTATCTTAAAGCTCCATCAGGAGGTCCATTAGTACAACACGCTGTGGTCGCTATGTTTGAAGCGCATCACCAAGGCAAGATAAGTGTAGAGAAAATAGTCGAGAAAATGTGCCATAATCCGGCCAAGATTTTCAAAATTGAAAAACGTGGTTTTATAAAAGTGGGCTATTATGCAGATTTGGTAATTATAAATCCAGGATTGCCTTGGAGCGTAAAGAAAGAGAATATCCTTTCAAAATGCGGTTGGTCGCCTTTTGAAGGCTTTACATTCAAATCTAGAATAACACATACTTTTGTTAATGGCAAGTTGGTTTATTCTGGTTTTAAGGTAAAAGATATTCGCGCAGGACAAAGAATGTTGTTTGATAGATAAATTGGTTAAATGAAAAAAAGTATATTTCTTTTTGTTCTAATAGTGTCATTTTTTGGATGCAATAAGGATTTGGTAGAAAAGCCAGATAATCTTATTGACAAAAAAGTAATGCTTGATATTATGTATGACATGTCGATTCTGGATGCATTAAAGTACCAAAATCCGAATTCTTTGTATCAAAATAATATTAATCCGAAGACTTATATTTATCAAAAATATAAAATAGACAGCCTTCAGTTCGTAAAGAGCAATGCCTATTATGCTGCCGATTATCGAGGTTATAAAGATATGTTTGACATGTTGAATAAGCGTTTGATCGAGAATAAAAAACAAGTCGATTCTATAATAAAAATAGAACAAAAAAAACAAAATAGCCTTAAAAAAGCAAAAGCTAAGAAAGTTCAGGATTCGATAAAAAAAGCTAAAAAAGCGTTGGATTTAAAACTTAAAAAAGAGAAAGATTCTGTTGCTAAGGCCAAAAAGGAAAAAGAATTAAAAACAAAAAAAGAGAAATAGTTACAACTTTACGATTTCTTTAATATAATGATGAACGTCTATGAATGATAAATTCAAGGCGTTTTTTATTTTTTCATTAGAATATAAATCATTCGAATAGGAAGATTTTGCAGTTGCTTTGCTAATTTGAGAACTTTGACCCAAAAAAGCAGAGGCAATCCAGTCTAATTTCCATAAAATATTCATTATCGTTGGGTTTGCATGGTATTTTGGCCTTTTAACATTCAAGGCATCTGCGATAGTAAACAACATATCCCTGAAAACAATGTTTTGATTGATCAATGTAAAGCGTTCGCCATGAATAGTGCTTTTCATTAATTTATAAGCTGTTTCAACCACATCAGTAACCGCTACAAAGCCTGTAGATCCGATAGTGTAAAACGGCAACCCTTTTTTTACTTTCGTAAAAAGCGCCCCACTTCCTTGCTCCCAAAAACCAGGGCCAATAATAACACCAGGATTTACGATCACAACCTGAAGTCCTTCTTGTTGACCACGCCAGATTTCCATTTCGGCGCCATATTTTGAAATGGCATAATCACTATGGGGCTTTTCGGGATTCCATTCGGTTTCTTCGGTAATAATGGTTTCGTGTTCTGCTAAGTCGCCAAGTGCAGCTATGGAGCTTACATGGCATAATTTTTTGATGTTGTTAGTCAAACAAAAATTAACAATGTTTGCAGTGCCTTCAATATTAGTTTTTCGAACGATGTCTTCCTCTTTGGGATCAAATGAAATAAAGGCCGCGCAATGATATACTTGTTCTATATCTTTAAATGCACTTTCTAAGGATGGGATGTCTAAGATGTCGGCTTGAATCCATTGAATAGACTCATAAAGGGCCTCTTTTTTGTATAATGAAAAAAGCGATTTTGTTTTTAAGATTCTTTCTGGATTTCTATAAATTGCGCGTACAGTCTCTCCTTTTTCTATTAAATTCAATAATAGATGTGCGCCAACTAAACCCGTTCCTCCAGTTACTAGTATCATATTGACAAATATATTATTTAATTGTTGATTCGTTAAATCGTTTATGTGTTTATTTGGTAAAACTTTTTTTCGATTAACCGATTAAACAAATTATCAAATCAACATTAAATTTTATCTTTGCCCAAAATTGATTATTATAAATGAAAAATATTATTTCCGAATTACAATGGCGTGGTTTAGTACACGATATCATGCCAGGAACCGAAGAGCAACTTTTAAAAGAAATGACAACTACCTACATTGGATTTGATCCCACGTCAGATTCTTTGCATATTGGTAGTTTGGTGCCGATAATTTTATTGGTTCACCTCAAAAATTTTGGGCACAAACCCATTGCTTTGGTAGGTGGTGCAACTGGAATGATTGGAGATCCTTCCGGGAAATCGGATGAGCGTAATTTATTGGATGAAGCTACTTTAAACCATAATGTTGAAGGGATTAAAAGTGTTTTGTCGCGCTTTTTAGATTTTAATGATACTGCTGCAAATGCTCCGGTTTTAGTTAATAATTACGATTGGATGAAAGGCTTGTCATTTATCAATTTTGCCCGTGATGTAGGTAAACGTATCACGGTAAATTATATGATGGCCAAAGATTCTGTAAAGAAAAGATTGTCTGGAGAAGGTGAAGGAATGTCGTTTACAGAGTTTACATACCAATTGATTCAAGGGTACGATTTTTATCACTTGCATAAAGAATACAATTGTTTGTTACAAATGGGAGGTTCAGATCAATGGGGAAATATCACTACTGGAACTGAATTAGTGCGTCGTATGAACGTTGGAGAAGAAGCCAAGGCTTTTGCAATGACCTGTCCGTTAATCACCAAAGCGGATGGTTCTAAATTTGGAAAATCCGAAGGTGGGAATGTATGGTTGACGGCAGATAAAACTTCGGTGTATAAATTTTACCAATTTTGGTTGAACACCACTGATGTTGATGCCGAAAAGTATATCAAAATCTTTACTTTCTTAGATAAAGAAACAATTGACTCTCTGATTGAAGAACATAAAGTAGCACCGCATTTAAGAATTTTACAAAGAAAATTAGCCGAAGAGTTAACTGTTTTTGTACATTCAGCTGAAGAACTGGAGAAAGCGATTAAAGCTTCCAATATTCTTTTTGGAAATGCAACTGCCGACGATTTGAAACAATTGGATGAAACCACTTTTTTGGAAGTTTTTGACGGAGTTCCTCAAGCCGAAATTTCAAAAAGTGACGTTGAAGCAGGATTGGATATCGTTCAAGTTTTGAATGAAAAGACAGGATTTTTCAAGTCAAATGGTGAGGCAAGAAGAGCATTAACAGCCAATTCTATTTCGGTGAACAAAGAAAAAGTAAACGAAACCTTTGTGCTTTCGACCAAAGATTTGATTAACAATCAATTTGTATTGTTGCAGAGTGGGAAGAAAAATTATTTTGTGATTAGGATTGTTTAACTGTTTTATATGTTTAATCGGTAAATCGTTTATTCGTTTAACCGATTCAACAAATAACCGATTTAACGTTTTTAAACAACCATCAAATTACAACCCCGAATATCAGAATTATCAAAACGTCCCAATACTTCGAAAGTGGTATTGGGATATTTTTTGCCCAAATCTTGCGTAGCAATAAACGAACAGGAATTGATGTTGGCTAGGTCGATAACGTTAATTCCGCCTGTTTTGCCGTCGTTTATATAGGTTAGTGCATCTTCGGTGTCGCGAATGTGTATTTGCATCCAAGAAGGGCATTCAAATACGCCGTTTCCTAAAGAATAAGCTTGCGAAAGCAGTTCAGTCATACCGTATTCCGAATGGATGGCTCTAACTCCAAAACCTTCGCATAACTGTTCGTGCAATTCCTCGCGAATCATTTCTTTACGCTTGCCTTTCATTCCGCCAGTTTCAATGATAATGGTATGTTGTAGTTGGAATTTGTTTTTTTCGATTAAATCCAATAAAGCATAAGTAACGCCAATCAGAATTACATTTTGTCCTGCTTGGTCTAATTCAATTAGTTTTTGAATTAGTTCATCGTGATTGTTGAGGTAAAAGCCGCTTTTGCTGTGGTTTGTGAGTTGTATTAAATCTTCCACCATATAAATTAAAGAGGAACCTTCTCTTTCCAGATAGGAGGGGAGCAAAGCCAGAACCACATAATCTTCAATGTTCCCATAAAATTGAGAAAACCCCTTGCGGTAACTTTCTTCGTAAATGGAAACATCGGTCACCAAATGCCTACTGGTGATGGACCCTGTTGTTCCGCTACTGGAAAAAGTCGCTTCAATTGGATTGTTGTTTGAAATAACATTATGACTTTTGAAGAACTGAATCGGCAAAAAAGGGATTTGTTGTATCGATTTTACTTTTTGTGGATTTGTTTTCAATAAATCACAAAATTCTTGATACACTAAGTTGTTTTCATATTGAAATCGGAATACTTTTAAGGCAATTTTTTCAAATTGCTTCTGACTCGAAAGGGTAAATATATCGCTGGATGAAATCAAGTTCTTTTTTTTGCAAAGATATTACTAATTCTAAACCTATTTGGAGAATTTTTTAAGTCTGAAAACAGTACTCAAAAAAAAAGTTCCAATCACTTGGGACTTTATAATATAATTAACAGAATTTACCTGACTATTAATTTTCTACTGCTAGTTGCATTTTCTTCGGTGATTTTAATGATATAAACACCAGGAGAAAGGTTCGAAACATTAAGTTCTTTGGTGTAAATTATGGTTTGTAACACTTTCTTACCTAAAACGTCAAAAATAATAATTTCTTTTTCTAAATCGTTTTTTGATGAAATGTACACTTTTCCAGTAGTCACAGGATTTGGATACAAATTCAACCCTTCTATTGAAGTGTTTTCTTGTATGTTTGACGATTGCTTACTATCTTGTGCGCTTGCAGCAGTAGTGAAGAAAATAGCCAATAAAAGTGTGATATAAAAGTAGTTTTTTGCCATTAGCATTGTAAGTTGATAGTAAATATAATAAAAAATATTGTTATAAAAAAAATACCTCTCAAATTTTGAGAGGTATTTTTACTAATTCAAACTTGTTTATTATTTAAGTAATGTATTTCCATCTACAGTAGACCATGCTCCATTTGTTAATGAAGCTCCTGTTGCATTGGTGCTAGTCACAAATTGACCTGCTGGGAAAGCAACTGTAAGAGGAATACCACCAATAGTTGCGCCTAGTATGTTTGTTCCTGTATTAGTAATAGTAACATTTGTCATTTTAATTTTAGAAGTATTTACTTGATCGGTATTTGTTGCAACATCTTGGATTTTACAAGCTGCAGCAGTATAAGTAGTTGTTCCTTCTGTATAGTTTGCATATCCATCAATGATGATGTTACTATAGTCTCCATTAGCTTCTTTTTTGAATTGGAAAGCATCAATTTGAATGTCACCTATAGCTTCTGGAGTTGTTCCTGCTGCTCTTTTTAATGTGATATTTGTAACTTTTGGCCAGAATGCATTGTCGTTGTTAGAACATTCAATTTCCATACCGTAGTTTCCTTTACCTGTTTGGTAAGCGTACCAGTTACTATTGTTTTGACCTTGCCATCCATCTTGCCAGTCAAAAGCATCATCAGTATTGCCGTAAGAGATAGCATTGGTCATACTTACAGTCCCACCAAAAAATTCAAAACCGTCATCAGCACCCTTATAAGAAACTAAGTGGTCTAATGTTGTTCCAGAACCACAAGAATAAAAAGTAAATCCATTATTTTCTTTGTTTCCGTCGCCTAATTTTGACCCAGCATATTCTACTCTTACATAATTCAATGAACCACCATTGTGAGCTGCATTTGTTCCACCGTAAGGTAATGCATTTCCATCTTCAGAAGTTGAGTTAGTTACACCACCAATAGCTTTAATTGGTGCGTCTCCATACATTATAATACCTCCCCAAGAACCAGGTGTTTTTGAAGATTCTGTAAATACTACTGGTTTGTCTGCTGTGCCATTGATGATTAATTTTCCGCCTTTCAATACAACAAATGCGTTGTCACCTGTTGTTTTTGTACATGTAATTGTAGATCCAGCTTCAAAAGTTACAGTTACACCATCTGCAATTTTCACAACCCCTTTTAAAGTGTAATTACCGTAAACAAAAGTTTTGTTTGCTGTAAATGTCCCTGTAATTTCTCCTGTTGCTGCTGGAATTGCCGTTACAGTTACTGTTCTAGTTACTGGTCCTGCTGTATTTGGTACTGTATAGGTAATTACAGAAGACCCAACAGATACCCCTGTTATAACTCCTGTTGTAGCATTAACTGTTGCTACTGCTGGAGTTGCGCTTGTAAAAGTTCCGCCTGTAGTTGTACTAGTAAAAGTAGTTGTAGCACCTACAATAATGCTTTCTATACCTGTTAATGGCGCTACTGTTGCTGGCGTGTTATTGTCATCGCTGCTACATGATGCAAATAATAAGCCTAAAGACATTGCAAAAGCTAAAAATTTTGTTTTCATAATTTGTGTTTTTGTTTTTTGTTTTTTGTTTTATTTTTTTGAAAAAATGGTGTCGCAGTTTTTTATCTTTTTTTGTCTGCGATATCTTAATTTTATATGCCAAAAGTACTTCGAGAGTATCACACAGAGGTTACCTAATTATTACAAAAAAGTTACTAAAAGCATTCCTAAATGTAATTTTAATGTTAAGAAAGGAGTTTCTATAAGTAGAAAAGCCCCTAAAGAATTAGAGGCTTTTGGTTTGATTGGTAACTATTTAAAATGTATATCCTAAATTTAGTGAGAAACTCACTCCTGTTTTGTAATTACGTATTGTTGAATCATTCAGTAATGGTGAATCTCCGTTATTTCCTTGTTCAAATGTAATGTCTGGATTAAGTATGTTTTGAACTGAAAATTTTAAATCAATATTTTTGGATACTTTACTTCCCCAAACAAAATCCAGTTTGGTTACAGGTAATTCATAAATATTGTCCATGTGCCCAGTTCCAACTGCATAAATTCTTTTTGCAAAAGTAGAGTAGACTAATGAAATTGTGTTGCTCCATTCTGAGCTAAAATCAAATTGATATTTTAAATCGGAATTGATGATGTATTTTGAAGCACCTTGAAGTTCTCTTACTTGATGTGTTTCTATTGATTGCGATGAGTCGCCTTGAGAGTTTATGTAAGTAGGTGCAACTTTAACTTGTGAATATAACAATGAAGTATTGAAACCCCATGAAAATTTGTCCAAAGCTTTGTTAATTCTTGATAAATCATACAAAAAATCAATTTCTGCTCCATACAATATGGCACTGTCTGAATTCAAATAAGTTGTAATGGTTGTGTTGGAGGCATTTGCGACAAAAGTACGTTCTATAGGAGTTGTTATTTTCTTTCCAAATAGTCCCGCTGAAAATAGTTCTTTGGTCGTTGGGAAAATCTCATATTTGAAATCTACATTATAATTGTCGCTATTCTCTAAATAAGGATTGCCCAAAGTAGAGGTTCCATCGGCATTGATGTATTCTATAGGATAGGCTTCCATAATAATTGGAGTGGTATAGGTTTGGGTTGCAGAAAAACGTGCATTTGAGTTTTCAGTAATACTATATTTTACGTTTAACGCTGGTAAAAAATACAAATTATTATAATCTACTACAGTAAAATCTGCATCAAAAGAGTCTGGTTTTCTGTATAGTGTTTGCCTAGTAGTATTTTCTACTCGTAAACCGCCATTTACTTCCCATTTATTGTCAAAATTGTATAATAAGTTGGCATATCCTGCATGGGCACCTTGATTTAATTTTGCTTGCCATGTTGCATTCGAACTTTCTCTAAATGAAAAAATATTGTTTGTTAAATATCCATTCAGTTGATTATCTGGTTGGTTTAAAGGTGTGGTAAAATTTGGACCTACGCTTGGAATTATAAATCGATAGGAAGATTCCATGTTTGAAGTGTATCCGTTATATCCTACTGTTATTTTTTTGTTTTTTTCTTCTTTTCCAAATTTATAATTGTACTCTGCCAAACCTGAGAAATAGTAATCGCTGTCAATAGATAAATATTGGCGAATAAAATTATTTGCCGCAATAGAAGTTGTTATGTCATTTTCTCCAGATAATGATCCTCTGAAAAATTTTCTGTCAGGTTGGTCAAATTTTGTTATGGCATAAGATATTCCTGCATTTATTTTTTGATTTTTATCTTCAGAAAGTGCATATTCGCCAAGCAATTGGTTGTTTATATAGGAAGAAACATCCAATTGATTCGTCCTGATTAATATAGAGTTATTTGCTCCTGTACTGGTATCTGGAATACCAAATTGATCTTGAATCAAATTGGCAGAAGATTGAATGTAAATTGTATTATAAGATAATTTTAATTTTTTTGTATTATAATTTAAACCCAATAATCCTGTAAAGGAAGCTTGATAGGTGTAATCTGTTGTTACGAAATCACTGCCATAAACAAAACCAGTAGGACTATTGGTAAAATTTCTTTGAACACCATTTGTTATACTGAAGTCGTTTTCAAAAGATAGGGAAACTAAATAGGATAAGCTTTTTTCTGGAGTAAGGTCAAATTTTTCGGCATTCAAAAAACTAATGCTTGAATTTAAAGGGCTTTTTGTAGCAGCAACATTAAAACCACTGTTTTTAAATGCATCAAGAGATTGTTGCGAAGTTAATGTATTGGCAGTAGCCGTATTTCCCAAAACGGTTGGCAATTTTCTATCATTGGCTGTTAATCCAAAAAAACCTTTTGTAGAATTGGCATCTTCGGCAATTAAGAAGTCTGATAAACTATTGTTTGTAGTGTAACCTATTCCGATATTTAATTTGGTGATGCTTTTGGATACCTTTGTTGTTTGTACATTGAATGTTCCTCCAGCAAAATCTCCATAAATATTTGGGTTGAATGTTTTATAAACATCAATTACACCCACAATATCTGTTGGGAACAAATCCAATGAAATGTATTTGTTATACGGATTGTTTGATGGTGTCGCCAAATCGTTTATTAATAGATTGTTGTAACGGTCTTCAAGGCCACGTACAAATAATCCACGATTACCCACGCTTGTAATTCCGGTAATTTTGGTCAAACCTTCGGCTACATTACTTACTCCTTTTCTGGACATTTCCTGTGCGCCGATACTTTGCTTAATTACAACTGCATTTTTTTGATCCAATAATAAAGCAGTTTCTTTTTCTCTACCGCCGCTTGATTTGATAACGACATCTTTTAATTTGTAGCTTCCAGATCCTATTGAATTATTCAGGGTTACAGTTTCGTTTGCAACAACTGTTACAGGAATTTCTAATGATTCATATCCAAGAAAACTAAATTGAACGGTATAATTTCCAGGCGCGATACTAATACTGTATTTACCATCTATATCTGTATTTGCCCCAATTTTTGTGCCTTTGAGCAATACATTTGCAAACGGTAAAGCCTGGTTGTTTGAGTCTTTGTCTAATAAAACACCAGAAATTGTTCCTTTAGTTTGTGAGAAACTAATAGCGCAGATAAATAGTGTAAAGAATAGAAATTTTAATTTCATTTTGTGTAGTATTTAATTTTGTGCAAATAAAGGGCAGGAATATATTTCAAGTGTTAACACCAAGTTATGAATCGATGTGTTAATTATTATGAAATAGTTAACATATTAAATTAAGGTTAAGTCAGCTTTATTTGTATTGTAGCTTGTGGTTTATTATTACTTTTACATTGCAATAAAAAGGCTTTGCATCCCATTTGGGTAAATATGCAATAGAGAAACTTAATTTTTGCTATTTTTATGAAGAAAAGAAACACCAAGATTCTTCTGGTTGACGATGAACCAGATATTTTAGAAATTGTAGGCTATAATTTGGCACAAGAAGGATATCAAATTGTTACCGCAGTCAATGGTAAAGACGCTATTGAAAAAGCTAAGAAAGAATTACCAAGTCTGATTATAATGGATGTCATGATGCCAGAAATGGATGGAATGGAAGCCTGTGAGCATATTAGGAGAATTCCCGAATTGAATAATGTGATCATCACTTTTCTAACCGCAAGAAGTGAAGATTACTCGCAAGTGGCCGGGTTTGATGCTGGTGCAGATGATTATATTACCAAGCCAATTAAACCTAAATTGTTGGTCAGTAAAGTTAAAGCCTTGTTACGAAGATTGAAAGAACAAGAACAAAACAGCGAAACATTAAATGTAGGTGGTATAGAAATCAATCGTGAAGAGTATAAAATTGTAAAAGACAATATAGAAATAGCATTGCCAAGAAAGGAATTTGAACTTTTCTATTTACTGGCTTCAAAGCCAGGGAAAGTTTTTAAACGAGAAGAAATTCTGGACAAAGTTTGGGGAAATGATGTGGTGGTTGGTGGACGTACTATCGATGTACATATTAGAAAACTTCGCGAAAAAATTGGAGAAGATCTTTTTAAAACTATAAAAGGGGTAGGATATAAGTTTGAAGTTTAAAGAACAATACTCAAAAAAAGACTTTATATGTCTTTTTTTATTAATTATAATTTTTCGTTTGCCAAATATATAATGAAAATTAATTTCAAAAAAAGTTACAAATTTGCTATAAAATCAGCATTGTATATCAGTTTATTTGTTTCCGGTTTTTGCATGATTCTTTCTGCAATACTATTCAAATCAGCATACAGTGCCTTGCTATTATTCGGGCTTATTTGCATGTTCTTTGTTTATGTGTTTTCCTTTTTTGTTTTACAATATAGAGTGGAACGCTTCATTTATAGAAGAGTCAAAAAAATCTATGATGATGTGGCGTTATTGGAGTCGAGTACTTTTATAAACCAACCGATCACAACCGATATGGAAACCTTGACTCGAGAAGTAAAGAAATTTGCCACCGATAAAAAGTTGGAAATTGAGATGTTGCAAGTTCGTGAAGAATATAGGAGAGAATTTCTGGGAAATGTTTCTCATGAGCTCAAAACGCCATTATTTACTGTGCAAGGTTATTTGTCAACCCTCATTGACGGCGCCATGGACGATAAATCAATTCGAAAAAAATACTTAAAACGTGCCGAAAAAGGCGTCGAACGATTGATTTATATTGTTGAAGATTTAGATATGATTACTAAATTGGAATCGGGAGATTTAAATATAGAATTTGCAAAATTTGATATTGTAAAGTTAATTCAAAATGTATTTGACTTGCTCGAAATGAAAGCGGATAAAAAGAAAATTACGTTGGCTTTTGAAAACGATCATATTCAGCCCATTTTTGTAAACGGGGATAAAGACAAAATTCAACAAGTGGTAGAAAATCTTTTGGTCAATTCCATAAAATATGGAAAAGAAGGAGGATTGACCGAAGTTTCAATTGTCAATCTAACCAACAAAAAGGTTTTGGTTAGGGTTACAGATAATGGCGAGGGAATAGAAAAGCAAAATATTTCAAGGCTTTTTGAACGTTTTTATAGAGTTGATAAAAGTGGTTCTCGTTCTGAAGGCGGTTCTGGTTTGGGACTTTCGATAGTAAAACATATTATAGAAGCCCACAAAGAAAAAATATATGTTGAAAGTGAGTTTGGTATTGGTTCTGAGTTTTCTTTCACACTCGAAAAGACATTTATAACCGATCAATTAGGACTTAAAAACAAAGGGAATTAATCATTTAATAACATTAAAAAAAAACATTTAATTAGCTGTTTATTAACTATTTATTGTAAATAAATGTAAATTAAATTAGAAATAAAGATTTAAAGAAAAAACCTATTAACATTAAATTATCATCTATATAACATTGAGTTAACATTAACTTAACATTGGTATATCACCTTTGCGGCAAATTAACATTCATAGTAATAAAAATGAAAAAAATTATAGTTGCAATAATGATGTTGGGTTATGGGTTTGTAAATGCCCAAGAAGTATCAAACGATTCTATAAAACCAATTAGTATTGATTCTTTACAGCAAGCAATAAATATGCATCAGTTAAAATTTGATGCGCTTAATGAACAATTATCTCCTTTGCAAGAGCAAGTAGATAAAATTTCTAAATTGAGAATATCAGGTTATATGCAAGTGCAATATGAAATGTACAACTATCAAGATGTTCCTACAGCAAACGGACCGCTTCAACTTAAACCAGGTTCGTCAGAGACAAATGTACCTTTGACAACCAATATTGTAGATGTTTCCAATTCATTTGTAATACGAAGAGCAAGGATAAAGTTTACCTATCAACCATTAGAAGGGGTAATATTTGTTTTGCAACCTAACTTCTCCTTTAGTGCAGTAACACTAAAAGATGCTTATGTGCAATTAAACGACCCTTGGATAAATACTTTCCAATTGTGGGTGGGACAATTTAACAGACCTGATTATGAAGTAGAGTTTTCTTCTAGAGACAGAATTATATTAGAAAGAAGTAGAATGTCTGGAATCTTATATCCTCAAGAAAGAGATTTAGGAGCAAAAATTGCTGCAAACTTCGCTACTCAATATGAAATTCCTTTGAATGTTGAATTGGCAGTGTTTAACGGAAATTTTGGAGAAGGACAAATAACAAACCAAGTTGCTGATGTTGATAGCCAAAAAGATGTAATGTTAAGAGCGTATTATTCTCTTAATTTCAAAGACATGGGATTGGGAGTTGACTTTGGTGCAAGCGGATATTATGGTAAAAATTTGGTTTTTGTTGCAGGAAATTTTAGTGATGTAAATAATAAACCGTTTGCGGCAAAAGTGGGTGATCAATTAGATAAACAATGGACAGGTTTTGAGCTTCAGGCTTATTATGATGTATTGGGCGGTTTTGCTTTAAAATCAGAATGCAACTTTGGAACTATATCTGGAGAAGCGAATGCTACCAATGTACTTAATAATAACCCTGGATTCAATTTTAGTGGAGTAAGAGATTTTGTTGGATATTATGTAACATTAGAGAAAAATTTTGGAACAAAATATCAAGCAGCAGTTCGTTTTGATTCATGGGATCCAAACAGAAGATTGTCTGGTAATAATGTGACAGTAGCTCCAGACTTAAAAGTTAACACATGGTCATTTGCTTTGGATTATTTCTTTACATTAAATACAAAAATTGCTCTGGGTTATTCTTTGCCAATAAATGAAACAAGTTCAACTGTTGGAGGAATATATAATGGAGACATAAAAAACAACATAACAACATTAAGATTTCAAGCAAGTTTCTAAAAAACAAAATAAATAATTTATAATAAAATGAAAACAACAAAATTAAAAGTAGCATTAATTGTAATGGTGGTTATGGGAATTGGTTTTTCTTTTACTACAATTAATAAAGTTACCGTAAAAGGTTCTGATACCATGGTTATTTTGTCCCAAAAATGGGCAGAGGTATACATGAAAAAAAATCCAGGAGCATCTATTCAGGTAACTGGTGGAGGATCTGGAGTAGGAATAGCAGCGTTGATCAACGGGTCAACAGATATTGCAAATTCAAGCCGTCCTATAAAACCTTCTGAAGTTGAAAAATTGAAAGCAAGATACAGTTCAGTTGGTGTAGAAATTCCGTGTGCAAAAGATGGGTTGTCTGTTTATTTGAACAAAGCAAATCCAGTTTCATCACTTACAATTAAACAAATAGGTCAAATTTTTTCCGGAAAAATTACGAATTGGAAAGAAGTTGGAGGTGCAGATGCTCCAATCAAATTATACGGAAGAGAAAGTAGCTCAGGAACTTTTGGTTTCTTTAAAGACAATGTGGTAAAGACAGATTTTTCTCCATCTTGTCAAACATTGCCAGGAACAGCAGCTATTGTAAATGCCGTAAAAAAAGATAAAAATTCAATTGGTTACGGGGGTGCAGCTTATGCAGAAGGTGTAAAAGATTGTGGTGTAAAAAAAGACGATAAAAGCCCTGCGATATTACCCACAGGAGCTACCATCAAAAATCATACATATCCAATCACTAGGTACTTGTATATGTATTTGAAATCGAAACCAACAGGTGAAACAAAAGCTTTTATCGATTGGATTTTGAGTCCAGCTGGTCAGAGTCTGATAGAAGAAGTGGGTTATTTTCCTCTAAAATAATGATAATTAAAATATCCCTCATTTTCATAAAATGAGGGATATTTTTGTGTTTATATTATACAAATCTTAAAAAAATAAGATGAATTCCCAATTACCTATCAAACAGACTTTCACCAAAGAAAGTTTAAAAAAACAATTCAGACTTTCTGAATTTCTTGCCGAAAAAATAATATCATCAGTGGCTTTTATGTCAATTACTATTATTTTTTTAATTTTCATTTTTGTTTTTAAAGAGTCATTGCCACTATTTAGTTTTGGGAATGATGCTAAAGCAAAAATTGAGGTTCAAACTACTACAGGCGATAAACCCGAATCATATGGAGCAGTAGCGACTGAAGATTTAAAACCGGAAGCCTATAATTCTGAACCGACTGAAGATTTAAAGCCAGAAACTTACGGTTCAGAACCAGTTTCTCAGGAGGACTTAAAACCAGAATCTTATGGAGAAACTCCAAAAGAAGATTTATCGGTAGCAACTACAGATGAAACAATGGATGCCGTTTCTGAAAATAACGAAGGTGCCGACAAAACTTGGAGTACTTTTTTTACGACGGAATGGGTGCCAGTTTCAGAAAATCCTAGATTTGGTTTGTTGGGATTACTGATTGGTACTTTAAAAGTAACAATAATTGCAATGCTAATCGCTGGACCTTTGGCGGTACTTGCTGCATTATACACTTCGTGTTTTGCTTCAAAAAGAGTCAAAGAGATTATAAAACCCATTATAGAAATGCTTGCAGCTTTTCCATCGGTGGTGATTGGTTTTTTTGCTCTAATGGTTTTGGCTACTTTTTTCCAAGATGTATTTGGTTATGAGTCTAGACTAAATGCTTTTGTTGGTGGAGTTGCGATGGCTCTAGCGGCTATTCCTATTATTTATACTATTTCTGAAGATGCATTGGCAGCAATTCCAAAAACGTATACCGAAGCAAGTTTGGCATTGGGTGCCAGTAAATGGCAAACCGCTTTTTTTGTTGTTTTACCGGCGGCGACTCCAGGTATTTTTGCAGCTCTTCTTTTAGGAGTTGGAAGGGTTTTTGGTGAAACAATGATTGCACTTATGGCAACAGGAAATGCAGCTTTAGTATCCGCCAATCCATTCGAGAGTGTTCGAACTTTTGCCGCAACTATCGGATCAGAAATGGCAGAAACTGTTTTTGGTGATACTCATTATAGTGTTTTGTTTTTTATAGGATCTTTACTTTTTATTTTCTCATTTGCTTTAAATGCAATTGCAGAATTCTATGTAAAAGGCAAATTAATGAAAAAATTCCAAGGTAAATAATTATGGAAAAAGTTTTAAAGGAATCAGAAAACCACTTTTTTACAAGTAAAAAAAGTAATTCAGATATAAAGGGGAAATTTTTTGTTGGCATCACACAAATGGCTGTGATTTTGATTATAGCTATTCTTTTTATAATTCTTGCGATAATTGTTTATCAAGGGCGTTCCAAGTTTTCATGGGAGTTTATTTCGTCTTTCCCAACTAATGGTATGACCGAAGGGGGAATATTCCCGGCCATAATAGGGACTTTTATATTGGTAATTGTCATGTCTATTGCAGCGGTTCCTTTTGGGACTATTACGGCACTTTATTTGACAGAATATGCCAGTGCGAATTCTAAATTTGCCGCAGCTGTTCGATTCTCTGTTCGTACCTTAGCTGTTGTACCATCAATTATATTTGGCCTTTTTGGCCTTGGATTTTTTATACAGTTTTTAGGTGCTGGTGCAGATACAGCTTTCAATGGAGGCGAATTACGCTGGGGACAACCCAATATTCTTTGGGCAAGTCTTACGATGTCTTTATTGACGCTTCCTGTTATTATTGTTTCGGTTGAAGAAGCTCTAAAAACAATTCCTCGTGAATTAAGAGAAGCCAGTTTGGCACTTGGTGCAACCAAATGGCAAACTATAAAAAAAGTAGTACTTCCGGGTTCTGTTTCAGGAATTATGACAGGAACGATTCTTGCCGTGAGCAGAGGTGCTGGTGAAGTGGCACCAATTTTATTTACAGGAGCAGCCTATTATTTGGCGACTTTGCCAGGATCATTGAGCGATCAATTCATGAATTTAGGTTATCACATTTATATTATGTCTACCCAATCTTCTGATGTTGAGAAAACAATGCCTATACAGTTTGCAACAACTTTAGTTTTACTAATTTTGACATTATCTTTAAATTTAGTTGCCGTTATTATTAGATCAAGAATTAGAAGAAAAGCTAAATAATTTTTAATTGATTTAATAATTTATTATTTTAGACTTAACAAATAAACAATGAAAGACATAAAAATAAAAGTAAATGATTTATCATTATACTATGGTGAAAAAAAAGCGCTGAATGAAATTACGATGGATATTCCATCCAATAAAGTTACAGCATTGATTGGCCCTTCGGGTTGTGGTAAATCAACTTTTTTGAGATGTATCAACAGGATGAATGACCTTATTCCTGATGTTACCATTAGCGGTAAAATGTTGGTTGAGGGTATAGATATTTATGATAAAAATGTAGATGTTGTCAATATTAGAAAAAAAATTGGAATGGTTTTTCAGAAATCAAACCCTTTTCCGAAATCTATTTACGAGAATGTTGCCTATGGTCCCCGAATAAATGGTGTAAAAGACAAGACAGAGTTGGATGAAATTGTTGAAACATCTTTGCGTCAAGCGGCTATTTGGGATGAGTTGAAGGATAGACTTGATGATTCTGCTTTAGGACTTTCGGGAGGTCAGCAACAACGTTTGTGCATAGGAAGAACTTTGGCGGTAAGCCCGGATATTATTCTGATGGATGAACCTGCAAGTGCCTTAGATCCTATTTCGACCTCAAAAATCGAAGAACTAATTCATCAATTGAAAGAGTTATATACCATTATTATTGTTACCCACAATATGCAACAAGCAGCCAGAACAAGTGATCATACAGCATTTTTCTATATGGGAGAATTGATTGAAATGGGGAAAACAAACACTATATTTACAAAACCAATTCAAAAACAAACCGAAGATTATATAACAGGAAGATTTGGATAATTGTTTGAAATAGCTTTAATTGTTTATTAGTTTAAAATTATTTAAAGCGTTTAAAGCATGTGCTGGATGTTGCGATTTCTTATTTAGTATAATGTCTTTACGTTATTAAACTGATTTGCACTTTTATACCCATTTTTAAACTTTTAAACCTATTTTAAACTTTCAAATCCTTAAACTTTTAAATTTTTAAATTAAAAAAAATGGCGACATACTTTGAAATAGAATTAGAAAAATTAAAAAACATAATTGAAAAAATTGGTGTTTTAGCAGAAAGCCAAGTCAGTGAGGCCGTTAAAGCATTGTTGTCTGAACCAGAAGTTGCTGAAGGCAAAAGCATTAAAAAAACAGAACATAAAATTGACAAACTGGATATCAAAATAGACGAAATCTGTCAGAGCATTTTTGCTTTGCAACAGCCGGTTGCTTCAGATTTGCGCTTTATTATGTCGGCAATGCAGATTAGCAATGAAATAGAACGTATTGGAGATTTGTCTATTAGTATTGTTAAGAAATCGAAAAACATTAAAAACAAACACGATTTAATTGTCAAGTATTCAATAGCCGATGCTGCTCGACTAGTTGAATTGATTACCGTAAAAACAAACGTTTGTTTTTTAACTCGTGATGAAAGTACGATAGGAGAGATTTTTGTGATGAACAAGGATATCAAAAACAAATGTGATGATGGTATACATGATATTATCAATGAAATGAAAGTAAATTCCAAAGCTGTAGTTTCTGGGACAAATTTGGTTATTGTTTTGAAACATTTAGAAAGAATCTCTGAGCATTGTACCAATATTGCAGAGTATATTTATTTCATGGTTCATGCCAAAATAATTAAACATGAAAAATTTGACAACAAAGAAATAGAAGAATAATAATTACAAAGAAATAAATTTTTTAAAAAACCGGTAAAATTTACTTTACCGGTTTTTTTTAGGATCCAAATACCTTAAATAATTCTTCCCAATTTACAATAGTCTCTAATTGTGGAAGCCCTTTGAATTTGTCAATTTGTGACAAATCTTCGATTCTGAAATTTTCTTGGATCGAATAAGGAACCAATCCTTCTTTTTTTAATTTTTCTGCCAGATATACTTGTTCGTATTGACCGGGTGTTGGAATAAAAAATGCTTTTTTATTCAGTTTTACCAAGTCCATAATAGTCGTGTAGCCAGATCTACAAAGTACTTTTTGACTTTCATTGAAGGTTTGCTCCAGCTGTCGTGTTTTCATGAAATTATAGTAGGTGACGTTGGCAATTTGCTCTTTTTTTTGTTCTTCTTCTATAATTCCTTTTACAAAAACTACGTTTCCATTATAGCATAACACTTCTTTTGAAAGTTTTGTCTCCAAAAGTCCGCGTTGGGGTTCTGGACCCGAAAGGATGACCATTAAATCGTATTGAATGGGCAATGTCTTTTTGTGCATTCGACTCAATGGTCCTAAATATTTTATTTTTATTGACGTCTTTTTAAGATGACTCAAAGTACCTGTTAGATTCAGTTTTCCTGCAACGTCAGGAACCCAGCACTCTTGGTATTTTTTTATAATATGCTGATGTATTTTGCTGGTGATCCAAGTGGTATTTCCAGTCATTACATTCAATTGGTGGGTAATAAATACCGAAGGGACTTTTTTATTAAATACACCCAATCTATTGTCGGATATGATGCCGTTTATCTTGTATTTTTTGATCCATTGATTGACAATTCTTTTTTCTTCCCAGATAGCTTCCAACATCTTGGGTAAGCTTTTTATGAGTTTCCATTTGAAATTTTTACCATTTTTTGCATATTCAATTTGGTAGGATGGCAATTCTAGGGTTTTTAAATAAGGGAATTCTTTGCGTAAGAGTTCAAGTGCTATTCCATCGGAAGCTATTATGGGAGTGAAATTATTTTCTTGCAATGCTTTTATAATAGGAATACATCGTGTAGCATGTCCCAAGCCCCAATTTAACGGTGCTATCAATATTGTTTTGTTGTCTGAATTTAGATTCATTCGTAAGTCTTACAGTTTAGTTGTAAGTCGAAAGGTACTTTATGCATGGGATACTAATGTTTGCAATGTATTACTAAAATATTATATAATTAAATAAAAAAAGGCTAACCCATTTCAGGAAAGCCTTCGTCATGTATAATTATTTAAAAATTTTTATTGTTTTATATAGGTTTTATTTCCATTTGAATTTATGTAATACGTTCCGCCTTGTGGCCCGGTATATACTTTTTTCCCATTGTATGTTCCTGTAACTTTGTCGGCTGTTTTTGCAGTAGTACTTGATTTGGTTGTGCTGGCTTTTGCAGTGCTTGTTTTGGTTGCAGTACTTTTTGCAGCGGTTGGTTTTGCAGCGGTTGTTTTTGCAGTAGCATCACTTTTGGTTTTTGCTGTTTTGTCTATTGCAGTTTTTGTTGCTTTATCTGTTGATGATTTTGCTTCCTTTGTTGCTTTATCCGTTTTTGTTTTTGATTCTTTCTTTGTTTTATCTGCTTTGTCTGTTGCTGATTTTTGTGTCTTATCAGTTGCTGATTTGGTTTTGTCGGTTTTGTCTTTTGTTTTTTTAGTTGTTTTGCTAGTTTTCTCTTTTGCCGTTTTTTCTGTGGTAGTTGCGGTTTGTGCGTAAAATGTGTTTGACAAAATAAAGAGGAAGCTTAATAAAATTAGTTTTTTACTCAAGCTTAGCAGTATGTTTTTTTTGTTTTCGTGAATCTTTGATTTCATGGTGGTTGAATTTTTTAAATTAGACTTAAAATTAGTGAATTATTTTAAAACAGCCATTTAAAACGCTAGAAATAAGCTCTTAACTCGACACTTCCTGTATGAATAGCATCACTGGTTTCGCTTTTTCGGCCCTGGTAAACAAAATTAAGGTCTAAGAATTTGGTTAAATTCATTTGCATCAACATTCTCCAGGTAATATTTTGCCCGGTTTGCAATCCTTCCAGCATTTGATACCCCACCGATGAAAAGGCATCGCCATTGAATTTATTCTCGTATAATGAGATTTCGCCATTTGCGGTAAATTTACCGTTTCCTATATAATTGAATGCAGAACCAAATCGATTTTGCAACAAGGTGTCAAGGCTTCCAATTTGGTTTTCTTTGTTTTCATATTCATAAAAAAGATCTAAACTGATGTTTTTTGAAAAAAGATAACTAATCTTTGGAGCCAACAAATAACCTTCTATGTTGTAATTTTTTTCAGCAAAAGTCTGTGATTCTGTTTTGGTCTGTATGGTTTTGACTAATGCATCAAATAACCAGCTTTTTTGTAGCAAATGTTGGTATTCCAACTGGTGAAAACTATTTTTGTTTTTGATGGTGCCAACGGATAATAAATTTTGTGTTTGGTTAGTCATAAACGTATAAATCACAGAATTGTCTCTTTTTCCTCTGTTGTAATAAATGCTGTTGCTGAAAGTGGAAATCAATCCCAATACATTTTTTTGAGCTGAATTGAATGGGTTCAAGTCTAAATTATCGCCATCATTTTTAATTTTTCGATCGATAATAAAAGAAGTTTGCCAATAAAAATAAGAAAGTGTTTTTTTGTAATTAGTTCCGTTTTGCCATATTCCCGGATTAATAATAAACGATTGTGAAAATCTGTTCTGATTGGTTTTAATATAAAACTGATTGGGCAAAAAGATTCGTGTATAAGTAGCCAAGTCAATAAACGGGGCAATCTCAAACTCTTCCAATTCTTTTATTCCATTATTGTTATAATCATTCCAAGTGTATTTTCCTTGTCCGGCTGGCACTTCAACATACGTATAATTTTGAAAAGGCATGGTTCCCGAATTTGTTTCGTATAGTGTATTGCTTTGTACCAATTGTTTAAAAAATTGATCGTTGTAAAGTATTCTCGAATTCAATGAAGGGGTGGTTTTCAATGAAGGGTCGGTATAATTTAAAATTCTATAATTGACAAAAGCGGATAAATCCCGAACTTCGGTTTTGAAAAGTTTGGTCTGAAAATTAAAGGAATGGGAACTGTTTACCCTTTGCAAAATCCCATTTTGGATGCTGTCATTGTTTCTTTTTAAATAACCCAATTGTACATAAACTCTAGTGCTGTCTCCATGACCTCCATAAATGCCATATTCAGAAAATCGTTGACTTTGCAAAGTGAGCTGATGGGTTATTTTATTTTTCTCCTGATTGTCTTCAAAACGAACGGCACTGCCAATCCAGTTTTTTTTGAAATTATACTGTACTTGCGAAAAATTCCGAACAAATTTTGAAGTGGTTTCTATGTCATCACTTTTCAAGAAGCTGCCTATGTTTTGAATGTTCCAATTGTTCTGAATAAAATTGGCGTTGATGTTGTTTCTAATGCCGGAATAGTCTTTTGAGATGGCCAATTTTTGAAAAGCATACGTAACAGATCCTGAGTTTTTTGGATTTTCATTCGGAATTAAGTTAAAGTTGAAACCTGTTCCCAACAAACTTTGATTTCCAGTTATGGCGCTATTGACATTCCAGTCTCTGTAGAATTCGATTCCGTTGATGCGTTCTACAGGTTTGAAATTGGCATCGATTGCTTGAAAATTAGCAAATGCATCAATATTCCATTTTTTGGAGAAAAGCCTTTGTTTGGCGTTGATTTCCCCAGCTAATCCCTGATTGTTGCCGTCATCTATGGTTGAGAATAAGTTTTTGTCGTGGTTGCTAATAGCAATTTCAAAATCGACTGCTGTTTTTTCAGAGGGATTGTATTTTCCAAAAAAAGTGGCAACTTGAGCTTTTTCAGGCGCTTTCAATTGTAGTATAGGTTCGTAGTTTCCTTGCAGTGTTCCGTTTACTGGGACAACATATTCATAGATTTTATCGACACTCGTTGGGTTTGTCAGGATGTAATTGCCTTTGGCCTGGCCAACAAACGTAAATTGCACATTGTACAATTCATCATTTGAATTTGTCGAATATTCATAAATAAATTCTGTACCGATGGTATTTTTTTTATACAATATTTTTTTCTCGTCATAAGTATCAACATAGGCAGATGGCGCTACCATCAAATTGGAATTATCTCCCGCTTCCGCTAATATTTGCGCTTGTTCTTTGGATAGATTTTGCTGTACAGGCTGGTTCTTTAAGTCATTTTCGGAATATACAGAAGCTCCAAAATTCCACTTTTTGTTGGTAAAAGATCCACCATCATAGGTTACGAATCGAGTATAATTGTTTTCAGAATATTGGTATTCGATAACAATTCTCATTTCTGAAGTAATCGTAAAAAGAGGGGTAAATACAATTTCTCCCGAATTATAATCAATTACATAGTCGTTGTTTAAGCCTCTTTTTAACAAAACACCATTTACATACACCCGCTCCGAACCTATAATAACCAAAACATACAATTCTCCGTTTTGCCCAATTAATTTATATGGGCCTTGATTGCCTTCCTGCCCTTTGAAATTACTAACTGCATAGGTTCCGGTAACCAATCCGCCCGATGCAAAAATATTGGTGTTGCTATCTTCTTTTTTTAAATTAATAGAAGCAGACAATCCCTGTATTTTTTTATTAAAATTGAGGTAATGCGTGGTGTTGTTGCCAATAAAGACATCTCCTGCGCGTACATTCCAGCTGTCACTGAAAAGTTCCATGAATATATTGTCGTACTGGTTCAGTCTTTGGGAGTAACTGCCTTCCTGAACTGGAATATTGCTGTCTTTGATCGAGGCGCGAATGCTTACCTTTTCGGATATTTTTCCTGTGATTTGAAAATCCAAATTTGAATTGACTACTGCATCTTGATTGTTTCCGACAGTAACTCCTCTGGAAAGACTACCTGCAACTACAAGTCCGTCAAAAGGGATGCTTTTTGGAACTTGAAACGTTTCAACCTTATACAAACTTTGGGAGGTAACCTCGTTGTCAACTATTTTGCTACTGTCATAAATGGTATATTCCTTGGTTAAAAAATCGGGTAGTTTCAGGTAATGAACTGTCAGGGAATCAGCAGAGGAGCTGTTTTGTTTTTTTAATACTAAAATTCCTTTTGGGAAATCTATTTTATAAAGTGCAGTGTCAATTGGTTTATTGTTTGGGTCAAGTAACTCAAATGAATCGGAGTTGATGCTCCCAGTTTCCAGATGAATAGTATCAGAAGTAAAAGCTAATTTTTTGGTGATATAAGCCGAATTCGTTTCTTGCGCCTGAAGCCCAGAAAAACAAAAGATTAGACTCCAAAATAATACTTTTTTAAACATAAATACTATAACTCCAAAGCGCCAAAATTAGTATTTATTATTTTATAATGTGTTAATTGGACAATGACAAAATAGGCGTTGCTGAAAATCATTTTTAAGGAACTGATATTAGAAAGTCATTGCGGGTTAAAATGAAAAATGGAAGCTAAATATTTAGCTTCCATTTATAGTAACAAAATTATTTTAATCAAAATTTTAATTCTCTTTAGTCACAATTTGCATCGTTTCTCTACTCACTTGTTTTAGTAAAACCGTCTTATTGTCTTCAACGGTTTGAGCGGCATTTTCATTAAAATGTCTGATGGTGTATAAAGTCACATTTTCGGTAAAATCTACTTTGAATTTTTTGGAAAGGATTGCATTCAATTCATTGAAATTTCCAAATTTATCTTCCACACAAACAGAGAAACTAATTGCTGAATTTTGGATTAAATTTACTTTTAGTTTGAATTGGTGAAACAATCCAAAGATTTCGCTGATATTTTCTTCCATGATGAAAGAGAAATCTATCGAAGACAATGAAATCAACAATTGGTTTCTTTTTACAATAAAACAAGGCAAATAAGGTTCCAAATCGACACCTTTTGAAACGGCAGTTCCTTTGAGCAACGGATTGATAAATGATTTTACATACAATGGAATTTCCTTTTTCTGTAGAGGCTGTAGCGTTTTTGGGTGAATAACCGATGCGCCATAAAATGCCAGTTCGATAGCTTCACGATACGAAATTTGATTGAGCAAGCTTGCATTTTCAAAATACCTCGGGTCAGCATTCATTACTCCAGGAACGTCTTTCCAGATTGTTACGCTTTCGGCATTTAGGCAATACGCAAAAATTGCGGCACTATAATCGGATCCTTCACGACCTAATGTAGTAGTGAAATTATTTTCGTCAGAACCCAGGAATCCTTGAGTAATATTCAGGATTTTGCGTTTTACGTTGTTGGCAATATTTTTTTGTGTCAATTCCCAATCGACTTCGGCATCTCGATAAGTCGAATCTGTTTTTACAAAGTTTCTAACATCCAACCATTGCGTCTGAATTCCTTTGAAAGACATGAAATGACTTAAAATAGTAGTCGAGATCAATTCCCCGTAGCTTACAATTTGGTCGTAGACAAAATTATAATTCGGAGATTTATTATGCGCCAAGAAATATTCCAAATCAGCAAACTGGGCATTCACTGCAGTAAAAACTTCGCTTTTTTCATCTTCAAACAAATCCATTAAGATTTGATTGTGGTATTTTTTTACTTCTTGTACCGATGAATTTAATTCAGGTGATTTGTCAAAATAATTTTTGATAACCTCCTCCAGTGCATTTGTTGTTTTTCCCATTGCCGAAACAATAACCAACACATCTTCATAACCCACTTGCTGCAAAACGTCATAAACGTTTTTGATACCGGCTGCATCTTTTACTGAAGCACCTCCAAATTTGAATACTCTCATTTTTAATTCAGATTTTAGATTTCAGATTTCAGATTTTTAGTCCAAAACAAAATCGTATTTTAATTTTTTAATTTGTTGTCTATAAAATTGTTAATTCCGGCTTCATCCATTTGCGCCACTCTCCATTCATCCAGTACTTTGGCTCCCGATTTTTCGTAAAAATCGATAGCAGGTGTGTTCCAATCCAATACGTTCCAATCAATTCTTCGTACCTGATCTTTTTTGGCTTGCTTTATGATTTCCGAATACAAAGCGTAACCCAAACCTGTACCGCGCATGCTGTCTTTGACCACCAAATCTTCCAAATGGATTGTTTTTCCTTTCCATGTAGAGTATCGGTAATAATATAAAGCAATACCAACAATTTCATTTTCAACTTCGGCAACAAAAACCTGAAATAAAGGATTTGTTCCAAAACCATCACGAATAAGATCTTCTGTTGTGATCAAAACGGCATTTGGCTCTTTTTCGAATACTGCGAGTTCCTGAATTAATGCCAGAACACCCTGCATGTCCTCTTTTTTTCCTTTGCGTATTTTCATGATTTCGTATTATTATTCTTGAATTCTATTAAAAAACAGTCAATTAGGAACTTGTTTTTATGAAATATGTAGCAAATATACAATACTGATAAACTATCTGTGTATTATTCTTTTCATTTTCACAAAAAAAGCGATATTTGTGACTTCAAACTAACTACATCGATTGCGTAATGGAAGAACAAAACAAAACACTAGGCGAATTTATCATTGAAAACCAAAAAGCCTTTCAGTATTCATCTGGTGAATTATCCAGAATTATCAACTCGATTCGTTTGGCGGCCAAAGTTGTAAATTATAAAGTAAACAAAGCCGGATTAGTTGACATAATTGGAGCTGCCGGAGAGCAAAATATTCAAGGCGAAGATCAACAAAAATTGGACGTATATGCCAATGAAATCTTTATTCAAACTCTGATTAATCGTGAAATTGTTTGTGGTATAGCTTCAGAAGAGAATGATGATTTTATTACTGTTGAAGGAAGCGATAGCAGTCATAATAATAAATATGTGGTTTTGATGGATCCCCTTGACGGATCTTCCAATATTGATGTGAATGTTACCGTGGGAACCATATTTTCGGTTTATAGAAGAATCACACCCATAGGAACTCCGGTTACTTTACAGGATTTTTTGCAGCCAGGAATCAATCAAGTGGCAGCAGGTTATGTGATTTACGGTACATCAACGATGTTGGTTTATACTACAGGTCATGGTGTAAACGGTTTTACATTAAATCCTGCCATTGGAACTTTTTATCTATCGCATCCCAACATGAAATTCTCCGAAGACGGTACTATTTATTCCATCAACGAAGGAAATTATGTTCATTTCCCACAAGGAGTGAAAGACTATATTAAATATTGCCAACTCGAAGAAGAAGAACGTCCTTATACCTCTCGTTACATTGGGAGTTTAGTGGCAGATATTCATAGAAATATGATTAAGGGGGGAATTTATATTTATCCAACCAGCAAAAAAGCACCAAAAGGAAAGTTGCGTTTGTTGTACGAATGCAATCCAATGGCATTTATCGTAGAACAGGCTGGTGGAAAAGCTTCGGATGGTTTTGATCGAATAATGGAACTGCAACCTACAGAGTTACATGAAAGAGTACCTTTCTTTTGCGGAAGTTTAAACATGGTTGAAAAAGCAGAAGAGTTTATGCACAAGGCAAAACTGAGTAAATATTAAACCAAATAATAAACCAAAGAATTTAAAATTTAAACCAAAAACAGCTCCCAATTGGGAGCTGTTTTTATTTATTTATACATGTTTTTCATTTCATATATAAAAGTATCAAGATCTACATGTTTATCGACCAATTTTAATGCTTTGTCCACAATATAATTTACGTTTCCAGGAGTAAAGCCTAAGGCTAATGCAAATTTTATCATTAGATGTTCTTGTTTGTCTCCTAGCTGATGGTCTCTACGAACAATTCGAGCTATTTTATAGAGACTTTCTAGTCTTTCAATGTATAAGTATGGTGCGTTGATTGGATATTTGTTTGGGTCTTCTAAAATTTCTTTGTATTCTTCTTCAGAAATCTCAAGATCCACTGCTAGTTTATCAAGAAATTTTTGTTCCTGCTCAGTAATGTTTCCGCCAGCATAGGCTACGCGTACAATGGCTGAAAAATTACCTTTGTTTGCTTGGTTGAATTCGCTGCTAAATAAATCGGAGAATGGCATAATAGAGGTGTTTTAGGTTTGACATAAAGATAATTAATTTTTTACTAATGGTTTTGTTTTTGACGATTTTTTTGTACAATTCACTTCTCTTTTAGTTTTTTTGAAGAATGATTTTATTCAAATTTTCCATTTTCAAAATTAATCGTAAGTTTACAAACCCTTTATCAATTTAATAAAATACCTATGTCAGATTTTTTGATTTATTTTCAAATAGGATTAAAACACGTATTGAATATTCATGCGTATGACCATGTTTTGTTTTTAATAGCTTTGGCGGTTCCGTTCTCCTTCAATGATTGGAAAAGAATTTTACTTTTGGTCACTATTTTTACTGTAGGACACACTACAGCTTTGTTTCTTTCGGTCTTTGGAATTATTGCCATCAAAGTAAATGTGGTGGAATTGCTTATTCCTATTACAATTTTAATAACGGCTCTCTATAACTTATTTACTGCTGGAAAATCTAGTAAAAATGGAAGTATTAATCTGGTTTTTGTAATAACTTTGTTCTTCGGAATTATTCACGGTTTGGGTTTTTCAAATTATTTTAAAACAATATTAGGAGGAAGTCCAAGCTCAAAACTGTTGCCTATGGCAGAATTTGCCATCGGAATTGAAACAGCACAAATTGTGGTAGTTTTTGTGGTTCTAATATTGTCATATATAGTACAAACATTTTTTCGATTTTCAAAAAGAGATTGGACATTGGTGATGTCGGCATTTATAATTGGTGTAGTTTTGCCAATGATATTGGAAAGCGAAATCTGGAAAAGATAAAAAATGGATAAAAAAAAATTAAATAAATACGACAAAGCCTATTTGAGAATTGCAACCGAATGGGGTTTGTTATCATATTGTAAAAGAAAACAAGTAGGTGCCATCATTGTTAGGGATAGAATGATTATTTCTGATGGATATAATGGTACGCCATCCGGTTTTGAAAATTGTTGTGAAGATGAAGAGGGATTAACGCGATGGGATGTTTTGCATGCCGAAGCAAATGCAATTCTAAAAGTAGCCCGATCTACTCAATCTTGTGAAGGGGCAACTTTGTATATTACGCTTTCACCTTGCAAAGAATGCAGCAAATTAATTCATCAATCCGGTATAAAAAGAGTGGTGTATCATAATGGATACCGTGATGACTCTGGAGTTCAATTTTTAATAAAAGCAGGAATAGAAGTAGAGCATATTCCTGATTTAGAAGAATAAAAAAATTCGGTTAAAAATTATTTAGCATTAAAAACAATGAAATTCAATCCCAAATATTTACCAATTCTCATCGGAGCAATATTTGCGCTAGGAATTTTTATTGGCAGTGTGTCAAATACTCCCGAAACGAGTCGCTTTTTGGATAAAAGATATGCTAAAGAAAAACTAAACAAACTAATTGATTTTATTGATAATGAGTACGTAGATGATATAAATACAGATTCCATTGTTAATCTTACGGTAGATAAAATTTTGGCGCAATTGGATCCACACTCGATATACATACCGCCAAGTGAGCAAGCCGAAATTGCTGAAACCATGAAAGGTGATTTTGTTGGTATTGGAATCAATTTTTATATGTACAACGATTCCGTGGCAGTGATTAATCCAGTAAAAAATGGACCTTCTGCCAAAGCGGGAATCAAAGCTGGAGATCGAATTTTGTATGCAGATAAAGTTAAATTGTTTGGGCGAAAATTACCAAATGACAGTTTGTATGCCACATTAAAAGGAGAAGCAGGTTCTCAAATTGAACTGACGGTTTACAGAAAATCTGAGCACAAAAAAATTAAAATAACGATTCAACGCGATATTATTCCTTTAAAAAGTGTAGATGTTGCGCTACTTTTAGATCAAACTACAGGATTTATTAAAATAAACCGTTTTGCCGAAACAACTTTTGATGAATTTAAAACGGGATTGGCAAGTTTGCAAAAGCAGGGAATGAAAACTCTAGTCATAGATGTTCGCGATAATGGAGGAGGTTATATGGAAGAAGCTATTGCTATTGCGGATGAGTTTTTGAAAGATAAGGAATTAATCGTTTTTACCAAAAGCAAAAAAAATGTTGTCGAAAAAACATTTGCCACGCAACAGGGTACTTTTGAAAACGGAAGAGTTTTTGTTTTAATAAATGAGAATAGTGCGTCTGCCAGTGAGATTTTGGCGGGAGCCATACAAGATAATGACAGGGGAACTATTGTTGGAAGACGTTCTTTTGGAAAAGGATTGGTGCAACGCGAAATGGATTTTAAAGACGGTTCAGCTGTTCGATTGACAATTGCTAGGTATTATACTCCAACTGGACGTTCTATTCAAAAGCCTTATACAAAAGGAAATGAAGATTATTATAAAGAATCTGATTCTCGTTTTTTGAATGGAGAATTATACAAAAAAGACAGTATAAAAGTAGTGGATTCCTTAAAATTCAAAACTAAAAAAGGCAAAATTGTTTATGGCGGTGGCGGAATAGTGCCTGATGTTTTCGTTCCTCTAGAAGAAGAACATGGAGCCGAAAACTTATCGTATTTGTTGCAGTCGGGGATTGTGGGACATTTTGTATTTGAGGAATTAGACAAAAACAGAAACCTGTTTTCAAATGATTCTTTCGAGCAATTTTCTGCAAAAATTAATACAACAGATATGTATTTTAATGCTTTTCAGAAATATCTTTCTCAAAATGGTTTGGATGTCAATCTCAGTAAAAATAAAGCTTTGGTAAAAAGATTTGTAAATGCCGAATTTGCACGCCAATTGTTTGGCGACAAATATTATTATGAAATGGTTTTAAAGGAAGATGCTATGATAAAAGCGGTGTTGAAACAAAATACAAAACTTTAAATCTTCAAAGAAATATTTTATAATACTCTTCTTTTGAAAATTTATTTTCGAATACTGTCGTGAGAATGGGTCTGAATACCATCATTCCATAATGTAAGTAAATCTGTAGCAACAGCAGCGCCACTTCCAGCAGCAATAGACAATTGGCTTCTCCATCCTGCAAGTGTTCCTATCACGTAAATACCATCAGCTACTTTGTGGTCGGTATTCTTAAGCTGGATTCTTTTTTTTTCTGGTAGTGCTTTTTTGTGAGGTTCTACAAATTGCATCAAACCTTCGATGGCAAAAGTATTGGCCGAACCAATTCCAATAACAATGTTTTGCGTATGGTACAATTTTTTATTTGTAATAACAGTAAAATCTGGATAATGACCTTCTATTTTCAATACTTTTTCGTCAGGAATCTGAAGAATATGAGGATAGGTACTATTTAAATGGTCAATACTTTCAATTAGCAAATCTGAACCTAATTTGCCCGGGGTAATGCCGTAAGCATTGAAAAAAACAGCTTCTTGAAGTGAAGAAGCTTTTTGATGGGTGAAAATTCCAATTTTTTTATTGGATGCAAATGGTTTTCTAAAGGCAGATCCCAGTACTTGAGCACATGAAACGCCAGATACACCACCGCCTATAATGAGAACATCAAACACAGTTATGCGTTATCATTCATTTTTTCAACTATTTTTTTAGACATTCTAAAAATAAGAAGAATCAATACTGCACAAAATGAGGCTGCTATCCCAACAAATGCTATTATACTATCTCCTTTAAATGGATTTTGAAAATCGATTAATGTAATGTTGAAGATCAGTAGCGCTACTGCCAAAAGCACTAAAATGTTAGTAAAAATTTTCATAGGTTTTTAATTTTATTTATTGTGTTGAAGAAGTTTTTAGGATGCATTTTAGATTTAAAAGGGGCAACTTAAAAAACGGGGAATTCTAAGCACATAAAATATTAGGGGGTAAATTTATAATTTTTTTTTTTAGACAAACAAATCTTTAACATTAGCGGCGAATAATTTAACAGCAATAGCCAAAAGTACAACTCCAAATGTCTTGCGTATCACGCCAAGTCCGTTTTTTCCTAGCATTCTTTCGATTTTACCAGATGATTTTAAGACTAAATACACTAGTATAATGTTTAAAATAATTGCAATTACAATATTTACAGTATGAAATTGTGAGCGCAAAGAAAGTAATGTAGTCATAGTTCCAGCTCCGGCAATTAACGGGAATGCTAATGGAACAATTGAGGCAGAACTCGCTTCTTCATCTCTATAAATATGAATTCCTAAAATCATTTCCAGAGCCAAAAAGAATAACACAAAAGATCCTGCTACTGCAAATGAATGAACGTCAATCCCTATTAGACTTAAAAATTCCTCTCCAATAAATAAAAACAAAATCATAATCAATCCTGCCACTAATGCTGCTTTTTCTGATTCGATATGGCCGTGTTTGGCTCTCAATCCTACTATTATAGGAATAGACCCAACGATATCAATTACTGCAAAAAGCACCATGCCCACAGTTATTATTTCTTTTAAATTAAAATCCATCATAAGATTGTTTTTTTTATGAATAGTTCAGGTGAAAATATTTTGGAATTCAAAAATACGGTTATTTTTTTATTTTGAGAATTGTAGTATTAAATCATTAGAACCAAAATCCTGAGTTTCTACTTTGGATATCCCAATTTACTAAAGATCACTATCGGAAATCACTTGGCAAGGTCTTTTTGTGTATTGTAGCAAAAATAGATCATAAATTTATGTAAGTAAAATAGTTGCAATGTGTTAATTTGTCTCGTTTGGGGACTTATGTTCAAGTGTGCTTTTTATTTCTTGAATCTTTGGTTACCTTTGCAAAATGTTTCAACTAGGAAAAACCATCGTCTCGGAGGATATACTCGAAAAAGAATTTGTTTGTAATTTGTCAGCTTGCAAAGGAGCTTGTTGCGTCGATGGAGATGCTGGAGCGCCATTGACTTTGGCAGAAACAAAAATATTGGAGGAAATTTATCCAAAAGTAAAACCATTTTTAAGAAAACAGGGAATTGAAGCTATTGAAGCCCAAGGAACCTGGATAAATGGAACGGATGGGGATATGGAGACTCCACTTATAGACAACAAAGATTGCGCGTATGTTATTTTTGATGGAAAAACTGCTCTTTGTGGAATTGAACAAGCCTATAACCAAGGAATAATAGACTGGAAAAAACCTGTCTCCTGCCATTTGTACCCTGTGCGCGTTAAAGATTTTACAGAGTTTGCCGCAGTCAATTATGACAAATGGGATATTTGTGATGCAGCCTGTTCTTTAGGGCAAGAACTCGAAGTTCCTGTATACAAATTTGTCAAAGAAGCCCTTATTCGTCGCTTTGGCGAAGATTGGTATTTGGAACTTGAAAAAGTGGCCGAAGACTTAAAAAAAGGTTTGTAAAAACGAATACTAAACAGCTTTCATATTTTTTTAAATTCCTATATTTTACAGGCGTTTAACGCTTTATTATGTATTTAATGCATTGATTATCAATTAAATATTCTTTGTATGAAAAATATTCCCATTTTTATTTTTTGTTAAAAACTATGAGGTATTGTGAATAAGTTTGGCTTTTAATAACCGCATTATTTCACAATCTTTGTAATTCGCTTTTCGCACCTATTTTCAGTATAAAAAATCAAAATAAACAACAAAAATCCAATGTCTCAACTAGAACCAATTTTACAAGAAAACAAAAATCGTTTCGTGATTTTTCCAATCAAGCATCATGATATTTGGGAAAGATATAAAATGATGGAAGCTAGTTTTTGGACTGCTGAAGAAATTGATTTGTCGCAAGATTTGAATGACTGGAATAATAAGTTAAATGATGATGAGCGTTACTTTATAAAACACATTCTTGCTTTTTTTGCGGCTTCGGATGGGATTGTAAATGAAAATTTAGCCGAAAATTTTGTGAATGAAGTGCAATATGCCGAAGCAAAATTTTTCTATGGTTTCCAAATCATGATGGAAAACATTCATAGCGAAACGTATTCGCTTTTGATCGATACATATGTTAAGGACGAAAACGAAAAATCAGATTTGTTTAATGCATTAGATGTTTTTCCAGCTATTAGAAAAAAAGCAGACTGGGCTTTGAAATGGATTGAATCCGATTCTTTTGCCGAAAGGCTAATTGCTTTTGCAGCGGTAGAAGGAATATTTTTCTCAGGTGCATTTTGTTCTATTTACTGGTTGAAAAAACGTGGATTGATGCCAGGTTTGACTTTTTCTAATGAGTTGATTTCTCGTGATGAAGGAGTTCACTGTGATTTTGCTGTGCATTTACACAATCACCATTTGATTAATAAAGTACCAAAAGAAAGAATAAGAGGCATTATCGTTGATGCTTTGAATATCGAAAGAGAATTTATTACCGAATCACTTCCCGTGAGTTTGATAGGAATGAATGCAGGTTTAATGACTCAATACTTAGAATTTGTTGCCGATAGATTATTGGTAGAATTGGGTTGTGATAGAGAATATAATGTTACCAATCCATTTGATTTCATGGACATGATTTCACTTCAAGGAAAAACTAATTTCTTTGAGAAAAAAGTTGCCGAATATCAAAAATCAGGGGTTAAAGTTACCGAAGGTGATTCCCAAAAAATTAGCTTCGACGCTGATTTTTAGAAAGTGGTTTTGAATTTCAAATATTTTCTATAGTATTTGATCGCACTAAAAAAATAATAAAAATAATTATAATTAAGAGGTTTTTTTAAGATTCCCCAAATCTAAGAACTAAGTTAATTCAGCCTGATTATTTCAGGTCAAATGACGGCGTTTTGTTTCATTTCATTTTATGCGATGAAACAAAATATCGAAATGGTTTATGGATTGACAATGAGTAAAAAAATGAATTATGAATTCCTACTGTTCGTAAGTCACAATTCATTAATTAAAAAATAGATAAAAGTATGTTTGTAGTAAAAAGAGACGGCCACAAGGAACCTGTAATGTTTGATAAAATTACGGAGAGAATCAAAAAATTATGTTACGGCTTGAACGAATTGGTAGACCCGGTTAAAGTTGCTATGCGAGTTATTGAAGGGTTGTACGATGGGGTTTCTACATCAGAACTTGATAATCTTGCTGCTGAAACTGCTGCTTCTATGACCATCGCTCATCCGGATTATGCACAATTGGCTGCTCGTATTGCCATTTCAAATCTACATTCAAACACCAAAAAATCATTCTCGGAAACGATGAATGAAATGTTTCATTACATCAATCCAAGAACCAATCAAGATTCACCTTTATTGGCCGAAGAGGTTCATAAAGTGATTATGGAAAATGCTGAATTTTTGGATTCACATATCATTTATAATAGAGATTTTAATTACGATTATTTTGGTTTTAAAACACTAGAACGCTCGTATTTATTAAAAATAAACGGAAAAATCGTAGAGCGTCCACAACACATGCTGATGCGTGTTTCTGTTGGGATACACCTTGGAGATTTAGAGTCGGTATTGGAGACTTACGACTTAATGTCCAAAAAGTTCTTTACCCATGCAACACCAACTTTATTCAACGCAGGTACGCCAAAACCTCAAATGTCATCTTGTTTTCTTTTGGCAATGCAGGATGACAGTATTGATGGTATTTACGATACTTTAAAACAAACGGCAAAAATCTCGCAATCAGCTGGTGGAGTTGGACTTTCTATTCATAATGTTCGTGCAACTGGGTCTTATATTCGTGGTACAAATGGTACTTCAAACGGAATTGTACCAATGTTGAGAGTGTTTAATGATACCGCTCGTTATGTAGATCAAGGTGGTGGAAAACGAAAAGGAAGCTTTGCTATCTATATCGAAACTTGGCATGCTGATATCTTTGATTTCTTAGACTTGAAAAAGAATACCGGTAAAGAAGAAATGCGAGCCAGAGATTTATTCTTTGCGATGTGGACTTCAGATTTATTCATGAAACGTGTACAGGAAGATTCGACTTGGACTTTGATGTGTCCTAACGAATGTCCAGGTTTGTATGATGTGTACGGAGAAGAATTCGAAGCTTTATATACGGATTATGAATTTAGAGGAAAAGGTAGAAAAACCATCAAAGCACGTGAATTGTGGGAGAAAATCCTAGAGTCACAAATTGAGACCGGAACTCCTTATATGTTGTACAAAGATGCAGCCAACAGAAAATCAAACCAAAAAAATCTAGGTACGATTCGTTCTTCGAATTTGTGCACCGAGATTATGGAATTCACGTCAAGTGATGAGGTGGCAGTTTGTAATTTGGCTTCTATTTCGTTGCCAATGTTCGTTGATAACGGAAAATTCAATCATCAATTGTTGTACGATGTGACCAAACGTGTAACTCGTAACTTAAACAGAGTAATCGACAGAAACTATTATCCTGTAAAAGAAGCCGAAAATTCCAATATGCGTCACAGACCAATTGGTCTTGGGGTACAAGGACTTGCTGATGCTTTTATTATGTTGCGTTTGCCTTTTACAAGTGATGAAGCTAAAACATTAAATCAGGAAATATTCGAAACCCTTTACTTTGCAGCTTGTACAGCTTCTATGGAAATGGCAATCGAAGAAGGTCCTTACTCTACTTTCAAAGGATCTCCAATGTCAAACGGAGAATTTCAACACAATTTGTGGGGAATGAAAGACGAAGAATTATCAGGAAGATGGGACTGGGCTTCACTTAGAAAAGAAGTAGTGAAAAACGGTGTTCGTAACTCATTGTTGGTTGCGCCAATGCCAACCGCTTCGACTTCTCAAATTTTGGGTAACAACGAAGCATTCGAACCTTATACTTCAAATATCTACACAAGACGTGTATTGTCTGGTGAATTTATTGTGGTGAACAAACATTTATTGCACGATTTAGTGAAATTAGGATTGTGGAATGACGACCTGAAACAAGAAATCATGCGTCACAACGGATCGGTTCAAAACATTGATATCATTCCGCAAGATTTGAAAGAATTGTACAAAACCGTTTGGGAAATGTCTATGAAAGACATTATCGATATGTCTCGTCAAAGAGGTTATTTTGTAGATCAGTCACAATCATTAAACTTGTTTATGCAAGATGCCAATTATTCAAAATTAACATCGATGCATTTCTATGCTTGGCAATCAGGTTTAAAAACAGGAATGTATTATTTGAGGACAAAAGCGGCAGTCGATGCAATTAAGTTCACATTAAACAACGATAAAAAACAAGAAGAAATTCCGGTGACAGAAGCAATAGATGTTGAGGATTTCAAAGCTATGTTGCTAAAAGCACAAGCCGCAGATCCTGAAGATTGCGAAATGTGTGGGTCGTAAATTCATAAAATAAAAAAGGCTTCAATTAAGTTGAAGCCTTTTAAATATATTTAACCTTAAAATACATGCTGAGGTAAAGAAAAAAAATAATGACATAAAAAAAGGGATATCTGTGATACCCCTAACTTTGAAAACTTAATAATAATGCCGTAGGAAGCTTTTTTAAATTAAGTTATATTAAGATGATGAGGTTACCTCACCTGCTTATTTTATACTTCAAATGTATAAAAAAATATCATTTTTCAAAGTTAAATTATTCACAGAATTTAAAATGTTGATAAACTTTTTTTCAATTCTTTGTTTTATAAGGGTTGTGGGAATTATTAACAAAATCAATTTAATAATTTAAATAAGAAAAGGTATGGTAAATTTGAATATTTATAGATTTATGCTTTTGAATAAAGCAAAAGAACAACAAGTTTTAAGTTTTTATAATGAAGAAGAAGACTTGTTAGATACAATGAATGATTTTTGTGGATATATTCATAAAAATGTTAGGGATTATATAGATGCTCAAGGAATATATAGGACATTTACTCTTAGTGATCGTCAAAAGAAAGATTTAATTAATAGAAATATTTCTGGATATTTTGATTCCTCTTATACGGGAGAAAAAGGTAAAATTAAAGATAGAAAGACAAATCAATTAAAATTTAATATTGAAGAAAAGGATTTGTTTTCTAAAGAATTTTTCTATTTAATTCATGTTCCTAAAAATTCAAAATCCGGATTTTTGATTGTTGAAAAGAAAGAAAATCATGGAGTAAAATCTATATTTGAAAATGCCTTTAATAATTTTATGAGAACTAAAGGAATTTCAAATTATGTGCTTGATTTAAGACAAGCTCCGCCGAGATATTTTATTCAAAATTATCTTGAATTTGGAAAGCTTAAAGAGTTTAAATTAGTTGAAAATGATGCATTGTTGGGAAGGGAAGAAAGAGTTTTTAAACTGAATAATGACATGGCTGAAGGGCAAAATGTTAAGAATATTTTGTTAGAACCTTTTGATACATTTTCCTCGTCAAATGAAAAGATTCCTTTTTTAAATAAAGGAGAGTATGATGAAATCACTTTTGTTTTAGGGATTAATGGTTCTACTAAAACATTTTATGTAAAGAATCATGAAAGAATTAGGTCGAATGTTGATGTGTCTAATTTAATTGAATATAATGATGGACAACCGACCACTGAGTCTCTCATAAGGATCTCCCTGGATATTATAAGACAAGCTTCATAATGATTTAATTTTTAAAAAGTACAGCTGTCGTAATGATGGCTGTTTTTTTTTAGAAGCTAATCTTGCTTTTCGTTGCAATCTTTTATCTCGTTAAAGGAGCGAGATAAGAGTATTTTCACTTCAATCGGGGCTAGATGTTAGCGTTTTCATGAGTAAATTTGTTTAATTTTGTTGTTTTTAATATTAATAGAGTTATGATGAAAATTTCTAAAGACATAAAGAAAGAATTAGATATTCGAATTAAGGATTTAGAAGAAGGCAAATCCAAGTTGTACACTTGGGATGAGGTAAAAAAACATTTAAAGACCATCAGAAAGTAATAAATCCATTTTCTAAAAGAAACATTATTTAAAATCCAATCCACTTGAGTTTATTATATTTTACAGACCGAAGCATCGTTCAACTTGAAGATGTAGTATTCAATGACGCTGTTTCCGAGCAAATCAATCAATTCTTGAAGGAATATCAGTTTCGTCAAGTTTTGGAGCAATACGAGTTGCCTGTGGTCAATAAAATATTGTTGCACGGCAAAACAGGTTGTGGCAAAACAATGACTGCCAAAGCAATTGCCCGAAAACTGGAAAAAAAACTAATCATTGTCAATCTCTCCCGGATTGTTTCTTCCAAATTAGGGGAAACCTCCAAGAATATCGAAGGATTGTTCAAAGAAGTGCAATACGAAAGTTCGGTTTTATTCTTCGATGAATTTGATTCCTTGGGTCAAATTCGGGATTACGACAACAAAGACAGTACGGAGATGAAACGAGTAGTGAACTCGATTATTCAATTGATAGATAATTTCCCCAATCGTTCCGTATTAATAGCTGCAACCAATCAAATCCAAATGATAGACGAGGCTTTGGTGCGCCGTTTCGAAATGCAATTGGAATTTACGGCGCCTTCCAGAGAAGTTCTAGATAGTTATTACACAAAACTTCTTTCTAAATTTCCGTTGGAATTTCAAGAAATGAATCGTGTTTATGACATTACTTTTGCAGAAGCGAAAAATCATTTGCTCAAAGAAGTGAAAAATAATATCATCCAGGCGGAGATAAAAAAACAAAAGACTTTAGACCCAAACAAATTGTAGTTTTTTGATTGATAAATAACCAGACTATTGGGGGCTTCTTAATTCGTTAATATAAAAATAAATCCTTATATTTGAGTAGGTTATATATAGACAGAGGGTCTGTTGTATAAATAAAATACCGAAAAAATGGAAAATAAAAAATTTACAGTTACCGATGATTTATTAGCTTCTAGAGGACAGCGTTTCTTAAACTTAATACTAGATTTAGCGTGTGAATATGTGATTTGGATCAGTGTTGGAGCAACAATCGCCATATTTGCCGATGTTGCCAACAGCGCCATCCTGAAGACTTGGATTGGCACTATGGGAATATTAGAAAAAGGGCTTTCTTTTGCTATCATTGCAGGATTTTACTATTATTTAACCGAGCTGTATTTCTCTCGTTCTCTTGCTAAATTCTTGACCCAAACCTATGTGATAATGAAAGATGGTTCAAAGCCCAAATACAAAAGCATCTTAAAACGTACACTTTGTCGATTTATTCCGTTTGAAGTTTTTTCTTTTTTAGGAGGCGAGGCAGGAGGATGGCATGATTCTATGTCAGAAACCTATGTGGTTAAAAAACACCAGTTTGAAAAGCAAAAGAGAATTATTATTTTGCCTTGATAGAGAAGAAATAGAATATTAATCAAAGAGCGGTCAATTTTGGTCGCTTTTTGTTTTGAATGCAATAATCAGATTCGATATTTCCTTTATCTTTGGAGTTATTCTAAAATCAACTCCCGTTATTTTTCGGGACTAAAAAATCTAAATCAGAATGAACTGGGAACAATTATTATCACTAAAAAGACAAGGAGATACAGGTAAAAGATTAAGAATCGAGCAAGACGAAACCCGTTTGGGATTCGAAGTCGATTATGATCGAATCATATTCTCTTCCGCTTTTAGAAGTTTGCAGGACAAAACACAGGTGATTCCGCTTTCCAAAACCGATTTTGTGCATACCCGCTTAACACACAGTTTGGAAGTTTCGGTTGTGGGACGCTCATTAGGACGATTGGTTGGAAAAAAAATATTGGAAAAATATCCGTATTTGCAGGAAGTGCACGGCTATCAAATGAATGATTTTGGTGCTATTGTAGCCGCCGCATCCTTGGCGCATGATATTGGCAACCCTCCTTTTGGACATTCGGGGGAAAAAGCCATAGGGGAGTATTTTTCGATAGGAAATGGTTTAAAATATAAAGAGCAATTATCAGCAAAAGAATGGCAGGATTTGGTAGATTTTGAAGGGAATGCCAATGGATTTTCGGTTTTGAACAGTTCGCGTCCGGGTGTTGAAGGTGGAATTAGGCTTTCCTACGCCACTCTTGGTGCTTTTATGAAATACCCAAAAGAAAGTTTACCCAAGAAGCCTACCCAAAATATTGCCGACAAAAAATATGGTTTTTTTCAAACTGATAAAGCTTTCTTTCAGGAAGTAGCTTTAGATATGGGGATGATTGCGAATAAAACCGGAAAAGACATTGGTTTTGAAAGACATCCATTGGCTTACTTAGTTGAAGCAGCCGATGATATTTGTTACACTATAATTGATTTCGAGGATGGAATCAATTTAGGTTTGGTCTCCGAAGATTTTGCTTTGGAGTATTTAATCAAATTGGTCAAAGACAGCATTGACACTTCTAAATACAAGACTTTAGAAACCAAAGAAGATCGAATCAGTTATTTGAGAGCATTAGCGATTGGAAGTTTAATCAATGATGCCGTAAAAGTTTTTATTGAAAACGAAGAAGCTATTATGCAAGGAAAATTTCCATTTGCATTGACGGATAAGAGTAAATACAAGGCGCAAATGGACGATATAATTAAGATTAGCGTCAAAAATATCTATCAAAGTCGTGAAGTGGTGGAGAAGGAAATAGTTGGTTATCAAATTATTCAAACGTTATTGGATAAATTTATCACTGCTTTTAATAATAAATACGAAGGAAAAACTTCCAATTACGACGGGCTAATACTAAAGATGCTGCCTGAAAAGCATCATTTAGAAAAGGAAAATCTATATGAAAGACTACTTCATATCTGTCATTTCGTTTCGATGCTCACAGATGGGAATGCTTTATTGTTTTATAAGACAATAACAGCAGGAAAAAGTTAAAATAATAACTTTATTTAATTAAAAAGTTAAATTACCATAAAATATGTTTACGTTTGTACGTATTAACTACCATTTTAATTAAAATCAACCGGAGCATGAAAAAAATTACTTTATTTATTCTTTATTTAGTACCCATATTTGCCTTTTCTCAAACCAATGAAGAAATTATTCAAAAATATCTAAATAAAAACACAGCAAAATTAGAGTTAACCAGCAATGATACAAAAGATTGGATTATTGAAAGTGAGGGCTCGTCTACAAGTTCAAAAATAACAAATTGTTATGTTTTGCAAAGATATCAAGGCATTGAAATCTATAGAGCAGTTTCAAATTTTGCGATAAAAGACGGACAAGTAATCGATGTTGAAAAAAAGTTTGTCGCCAATGTGTCTAAAAAAGTAAATGCAATAACTCCAACCCTTTCTGCGATTCAAGCTTTGGCAAAAGCCTATCAACAATTGAAAATTACTGCATCGGCTCCTTTTACTATTTTGGAAACAAAAAGCCAGTACAAAGTTTTAATTAGTAATGGTTTAACGAAAGGTTTGCCTGTTTCTGCCAATTTAGTTTACCATTCCACAAAAGAGAATACATTAGTTTTAGCTTGGGATTTTACTATAACTACAACTGCTCCAAAACACAAATGGAGTATTCGAGTTGATGCCCTTACAGGGAAAATTTTAGAAAAAAAGGATCGTATTTTATCTTGTAATTTTGATAAAAAACAGCAATTTCCAGCTGTTAGTGCTGATTTATTATTAGACCCAAGTCCTTTAACTTACAAACAATTATATACTAAAAAAGTAACTTTAGCTTCGGAAGGAACCTATAATGTTGTTCCTTTTAATTATGAAAGCCCCAACCATAGTGCAAGAAAATTAATTTCAAATCCATCAAATGCGACTGCATCTCCTTTTGGCTGGCACGATACCAATGGTGTTTTGGGTGCTGAATATACCATAACCAGAGGAAATAATGTTTGGGCTCAAGACGATATGGATGGAGATGATGATACCGTGGGGACTAGTCCAAACGGAGGTACTTCACTAGTTTTTGATTTTCCGTATTTGGGGACAAATGCATCTGCATCTAGTTCTATAGATGCAGCAAATACCAATTTATTTTACATGAATAATATCATGCATGATGTTTGGTATCAATATGGATTTAACGAAGCAAACGGGAATTTCCAAAAAAATAATTATGGTAAAGGCGGAACTGGACAAGATTTTGTCTATGCAGATGCACAAGACGGATCAGAGCTTACGGTGCAAAGCATAAACAATGCTAACTTTTCATCAGGAATTGATGGTGAGAATGGCAGAATGCAAATGTTTCTTTGGAATTATGGACCAGAAATCAAACCGTTAATTATTACATCTCCTTCTTCTTTAGCTGGGAGTTATGTAGCAAGACAAAATGGGTTTGATCCAGGGCATGTAGATTTGCCAATTATTCCTTCTTTTTTACAATCGGATTTGGTTTTATACGTAAACGCCACTAATGTGGCAGATGAAGGTTGTTTTGCACCAGCAAACGCAGCTGCTTTAAACGGAAAAATTGTTATTCTTAGAAGGGGAGGTTGTAATTTTACTGTGAAAGTTAAATTCGCTCAAGATGCAGGGGCAAATGCTGTAATTGTGGTGAATAATAAAGAAGGCGAAATTACGATGTCAGGTGCTGATGCAACGATTACAATTCCTGCAATAAGCGTAACCCAAGAACTGGGAGAATCCTTAATTACTCAAATGCAAACTCAAGCAGTTAATGTAAAATTACAATTGGCGGCAAATCCTTTTGTAAATTCTGATGGGGATTTTGATAACGGAATTATTGCTCATGAGTATGGGCATGGAATTTCTACTCGTTTAGCCGGTGGTCGAAACAATTCAAGTTGTTTGGACAACACGGATCAAATGGGAGAAGGATGGTCGGATTGGATTGCTTTGATGATGCAATTAAAACCTGGAGATATAGGTACTACCAAAAAAGGAATTGGAACTTTTGTGTCCAGTCAAGCTGTTGATGGAGCCGGAATACGAGATTATCCCTATTCTACAGATAAAACAATTAATCCTTTAACTTATGCTGACACAAATAATTTTCAATACACAGATGACGAAGGCGTTGAACTAACAGAAGAACATGGAATAGGTACTGTTTGGGCTAGTATTTTATGGGATTTGTCATGGGCTTATATTAATAAATACGGCTATGACGACAATAAATATTCAGGCAAAGGTGGAAATAATAAAATTATGCGGATAGTACTTGATGGTATTAAATTACAACCATGTAGCCCTACTTTCGTGAGTGGAAGAAATGCGATAATAGCAGCTGATCAGGCAATAACTGGAGGAAAGGATTATTGTATGATATGGGAGGTTTTTGCAGCTAGAGGAGTAGGTAAAAATGCTTCTGCTGGAGACAAAAATATAGGAAATGATCAAGTTGAAGATTTCACAATGCCTGCAGCAGGGGCAAATTGTGTGCTGGCTGTACAGGATTTTGAAAGTAAAAATGTGATGAGTACTTTTCCAAATCCATCAACTGGACTTATAACTATTCAGATAAATCAATATGTAGGCAAAGCAAATATTAAAATCAATGACATTACCGGCAGGGAGATGCTCTCTATTGAGAATACAGATTTCAACGGTAAAAAGAGTATTGATTTAAGTACTCTTTCAAAAGGAATATACATCCTAAGTGTAAAAGGTGAAGGTTTAAATTATGTAGAAAAAATAATTATAAACTAGAATTGAGGAGTTTATAAACTAAGCGAAAAACGGCTGTTATTTATACAGCCGTTTTTTTGTTTTAAAAATTATATTCAAGACCAACACCCAAAACTTGTTTTAACTGTACCTTTGGCCCTACATTTACAAGAACTCCGTTTTGATCATCTATAACATCAATATCTTCATCATACACCAGATTGAACCCAATATTCGCTTTTACATATTGATTTACTTTTAAATCTGCATAAAATTGCCAATCGACATCAATATTGCCAAAATTATGGATATAGTCCGTGTACAAACTCAAGCGGTTTTTTAATGTAATGTTGGTAAAAACTTCCCTTTCAATGTAAGAAGTTACCAGAATACCAAGCTCTGTTTTTGATTGTTTCCCTTCAGTAATTATGTTTCCTTGAGCATCATATATGGCCTTTGTAACGCCATAAGCACCTGCATTAGCAAGTGTTTGATCCAATACCAATGTGTTCTTTAATGTCAAAGGAGAAATATAGAATTTAAATTTTTCTGCTTTATTGATGTATTCAGAACCAATCCCCAAGAAGGTATAGGCTGGTGCAAAAGGTTTTGAGATTGGGTTGTCAGTGTCGGGATAATTATATCCTGCCGAAAATTGAGTATTAAAATTGAATTTAGCCGAATGATACCAATTCGATAGTGTGTCTTTTCGATAGCCGTAAGTCGAATTAATCCTGAAAACATCGTCGGTTTTTCTTAGCTCGACTCCTTCTTGTTTGTTTAAACCATATCTAAAAATAAGTTCGTTTGACCAAACTTGATTTTCGTCTTTGTAATCTCGTTTAAGATGCCCTTTCAGTAATCCAGTAATAGCACTCGTACCACCAGCACTCCAATTCACAAAGGCAATTTCGGAGATGTCAATACCCAACATATTTTTGTTGGTCCAATGCGAAGTGGGGACGGTATCAATTTTTGTAATAATTGTTTCGGGGTTGACTTTCTTTTTTTGAGTTGTTGTTGAATCGGGCAGTTTTGTTACAATTGTAATTTGAGAGAAACTAGTTGTCGAAAAAACTAAAAAAAGCAATAAAAATAATGTAGGTTGTAATCGCATAATGGTGTGTGGCATTTAAGGGCGAAAAATAATTAATTTCAATAACTTGAGAAAATTATCTCTAAACTTTCAACGGAAATTCCGCAATATTGTTGTAATTCATCGATAGAGCCCTGTTCAATAAATTCATCCGGAATTCCCAAGAGTTGGATTTTTGAATTGTAACGATAGGTTGCAGCAAATTCCAGAATTCCATTTCCGAAACCGCCTTTTATCACTCCATCTTCAATAGTTATTATAGTTTCGAATTGGCTAAAAATAGTGTGTAGTTCGTTCTCATCCAATGGTTTAACAAAAGCGAAATCATAATGGGCAAAATTTTCGGGTGGTTGTATTTTGGACAAAGCCAAAGTGACATTGTTTCCAATTGCTCCAGTAGATAAAATGGCAACTTTGGCTCCACTTTGAAGCAGTTTTGCTTTTCCAATTTCTATGGTTTCATATTTTCCTAAATGCAATCTTTCCCAATTTTTGGTTACACCGCGACCTCTAGGATAACGAATGGCAATAGGATGATTTAAACCCAATTGGGCAGTATGCAAAATGTTTTGCAGTTCAATCTCGTTTAATGGTGCATAAACAATCAGGTTTGGAATGCAACGTAAGTAAGCCAAATCAAAAACGCCATGGTGTGTGGCTCCATCTTCGCCAACCAAACCGGCCCGGTCGAGACAAAAAATTACCGGTAAATTTTGCAAAGCCACATCGTGGATTACTTGATCGTAAGCTCTTTGTAAAAAAGTCGAATAAATATTGCAATACACAATCAGGCCTTGTGTAGCCATTCCTGCGGACAATGTTACTGCATGTTGTTCGGCAATGCCTACATCAAAAGCGCGTTTCGGGAACGCCTCCATCATAAATTTTAACGAACTTCCAGATGGCATGGCGGGAGTAATACCAACAATTTTTTCATTTTTTTTGGCTAAATCCAAAAGAGTCAGGCCAAATACATCTTGGTATTTTGGAGGTAAATTTTCTTCCGATTTTATAATAATTTCGCCAGTATTGGCGTCAAATTTTCCCGGAGCATGATATTTTACCTGATTTTCTTCGGCTTGTTGAAGACCTTTGCCTTTGGTTGTAATAATATGTAAAAACTTTGGTCCTTTTATTTTTTGTAAACGCTTCAGTTCTTTTATAACGGCATAAATATCATTACCATCAATCGGTCCGGAATAATCGAAATTCAGTGACCGAATCATATTGTTTTGTCTCGGGTTTTTTCCTTGTTTTACCGAAGTGAGGTATTTTTTGAGTGCGCCAACACTTGGGTCAATTCCGATTGCATTATCGTTGAGGATAACCAGTAAATTGGCATCAGTTACTCCGGCGTGATTCAGTCCTTCAAAAGCCATTCCTGAAGCTATAGAAGCATCGCCAATAATTGCTATGTGTTGTTTTTCGAAATCACCTTTTAAATTGGAAGCAATTGCCATTCCAAGCGCTGCCGAAATAGAAGTGGAGGAGTGGCCAACACCAAAAGTATCGTAAATGCTCTCGCTTCTTTTTGGAAAACCAGAAATTCCGCCCAATTGACGATTGGTATGGAAAACAGCTCTTCTTTCGGTAAGAATTTTATGTCCGTAAGCTTGATGGCCAACATCCCAAACCAATAAATCTTCGGGTGTGTTAAAAACATAATGCAAAGCAATTGTGAGTTCCACCACGCCTAGACTGGCGCCAAGATGACCTTCTTTGGTCGCGACAATATTGATGATAAAGTCACGTAATTCTTGTGCCAGTTGCGGAAGTTGTGCTTCGTCAAGTTGGCGTAAATCAATTGGAGAATGGATGTTTTCGAGTAAGTTGCTTTTCATTATAGTTTAAAAAGCGAATTTACGGTTTTGTTTTCTATTTTTGTACGGCAACTTAATAATTCCCTTTGTGGGACTTGGGGACTTATGGAAAACATTTTTACGGACGAGTACTTTATGAAAAAAGCTTTGCAGGAAGCTGAAATGGCTTTTGATAAAGGCGAAATTCCTGTAGGAGCCGTTGTTGTGGTTAATGATACCGTCATTGCCCGAAGCCATAATTTAACCGAATTGCTCAATGATGTTACTGCCCACGCCGAAATGCAGGCCATAACTGCTGCTGCCAATTTCCTTGGCGGAAAATACCTGAAAGACTGTACGCTTTACGTAACAATTGAGCCTTGCCAAATGTGTGCGGGAGCCTTGTATTGGAGTCAGATTACTAAAATTGTGTATGGTGCCACCGATGAACATCGTGGTTTTGTGAAAATGGGCACTCAGTTACATCCCAGAACCATTGTTGTTCGTGGAGTTATGGCGAATGAGGCTTCGGAATTGATGAAACGTTTTTTTGTTGAGAGAAGAAAATAAATTTGTTAAGTAGAATGCCCTAGCCCAGATAGAAGTGAAAATCCTTATCTGCCGGTTTTCGGCAGATAAGATTGTAACGAATAGCTGGAAAAAGCTCCTAAAAAACACCTTCAAAAAATAATTTTCTCTCAAAGAATTTTCTTCTTAAAATATTAATTTAAATACTATACTTTTACTACAATATAATGTGTGCTTTTGCAGTTATGGACTTAACTGTAGAATGTTGCTATAATTTTAATTTGTAACCCATTAACTCTAGATAAAAGTGAAAACAAAAGGATTAATTTACGTATTTTTTGTGTGTATTTTGTTTCAGGCCTGTGGCAAAAAATCAGCTGCCGATTTTAATTCCGATTTTTCATTATTCAAAGAGTATATAGTCAGTTTTACGGGGGGAATAGTCTCGGCACAATCGGACATTCGTGTGGTTTTGGCTTTCGATAATAATAATTGGAAAGTCAATCAGGTATTGGACGATGATTTATTCGATATTTCTCCAAGTGTCAACGGAAAAGTGATTTCACTTTCGAACAATACTATCGCTTTTATTCCTGAAAAAAAGCTGGAATCTGGCACCGAATATCAGTTGACTTTGCATTTGGATAAACTGAATCCAAAGGTTGCCGAAAAGGATAAAGCTCTTTCCAATTTCAATTTCACGGTAAAAACCATCAAACAGGACTTTATTGTCAACACTTTCGATGTGCAATCCTACAGCAAAGAATACCAATATTTGAATTGTGTATTGAAAACCGCAGACAATATCGATTTTGAAACCGCCAAAAAATTGGTCGAAGCCGAGCATAATGGAGACGATTTGAAAATTATTTTCGAAAAAGCCAATACCGTTGGCAAAGAATTTAAATTCAGAATCGACAGCATTCAGCGATTGGATTCCGCAAGTAATCTCGAAATTAAATATGACGGAACCGATTATGATATGGACCAAAAAGGAACTATCGATTTCCCGATTACGGCGCTGAATGAGTTCAAAGTCATAAAAACGGAAATGAGCGAAGGAAACAATCAATCATTGTCCATTAATTTTTCGGAACCATTGGAAAAAGGGCAAGATTTTAAAGGATTGGTGGCGATTCAAAACACCAATAATTTAAAATTCTCTACTCAAGGAAATGTCTTGAAGGTTTATTTTAATAATGAAAAAGCTGTTGAAAAAACAGTTGAAGCAGTTCCTGTAACTGTGGTTTCTGATTCTACATCTGTTGTTGTAGATAGTGCTTCGGTTGAAGAAGCAGAGGAAATTGCAGTTGTCGAGCCTGAGCCAGTTGTGGATTCACAAAAACTTACAGGAGAATTGCTGTTGGAAGTTTTTCAAGGAATTGAAAGTGAATATGGTAAAAAGTTAAATGAGAATTATTCAGAGAAAATCTCGTTTGATGAAATAAAACCGAATGTTCGTTTCATCAAAAACGGAACTATTCTGCCAAGTTCTAGTAATTTAAAACTCAATTTTGAAGCCGTAAATCTTAGTGCTGTTGATGTAAAAGTGTATAAAATTTACAAAAACAATATTCTTCAGTTTTTGCAGGATAATGAGCTGAACGGCACCCGAAATTTAAAAAGAGTAGGACAACCTGTTGCGAAATCAACGCTTTACCTCAATGAGAATAAGTTAGTAAATACAAGCAAATGGAACACTTTTGCTTTGGATTTGTCAAAAATTATAACACCGGAACCAGGTGCCATTTATAGAGTGGAGTTCTCCTATAAAAAAGCCTATTCTTTATACAAATGTGAATCTTCAACTGAAGATGATAGTGAAAATGAAGAGGCGGAAGAAGTCGATGAAAAAGAGGTGAATTACAGTGAAAACTCATACGATGAGTATTATTATGACGATTATGAATGGAGAGAAAGTCAAGATCCTTGCTCCAGTTCATATTATTATAATGCCAAGATTGGAACCAATATTTTGGCATCGGATGTTGGAGTAATTGCCAAAAGAGGAGAAAATAAATCGTATTTGTTTGCGGTAAATAATATCATTACAACCGAACCAATTTCGAATGCAAGAGTAGATTTGTACAGTTTCCAACAGCAAAAATTGACAACAGGAACGACAAGCAGTGAAGGCATTGCCAGTTTTCAGTTGGATACTTTTGCCTATTTTGCGATTGTAACTTACGGAACACAATCCACTTATGTAAAACTTGATGACGGTCACTCTTTATCGGTCAGTAATTTTAATGTGGCTGGTGAAACTTTGCAAAAAGGACTCAAAGGATTCATATATGGAGAACGTGGTGTTTGGCGCCCTGGAGATAATCTTTATTTGTCTTTCATTTTAAATGATGCTTCGAATAAAATACCGTTGGGACATCCTATAAAATTTAGATTAGCCGATCCAAATGGAAAAATAACCTATCAAACGGTTCAAAAATCGAATGAGTGGAATCATTATGCGTTTACTGTTCCAACTGAAAATGATGCACCTACCGGAAATTGGGAAGCAATGGTTAGTGTGGGTGGTGCGAAGTTTTATAAAAGTATAAAAATCGAAACCATCAAACCGAATCGTTTAAAAATAAAAAATACTTTCAAACGAGCAGTACTTTCATCTTCGTATCCAAATACCAGCAATCTCGAAGTGACTTGGCTTCATGGCGCAGTGGCCAAAAATTTGAATGTTGAAATGCAAGCCAAATTTTCGCAACAAACTACGACTTTCAAGAATTATGAAAAGTATGTTTTTGATGATTTGGTTCGAAAATTTAGCACCGAAGAAGTTACCGTTTTCTCCGGAAAATTGGATGCTAATGGAAAAGCGAATGCAGTTATAGACCCTAAAATACAAGGAGAAGCACCAGGTATGCTGAAAGCGTCATTTATTACTAAAGTGTATGAAGAAGGCGGTGATTTTAGCACAGATGTCATAGCTACGACCTATTCTCCGTACAGTACTTATGTGGGTATAAAGTCACCCGAACCCAACAAATACGGAATGCTGGAAACCCGAAAAGTAAATCAATTTGATGTGGTTACGGTTGATGAAAATGGAAAGCCCAAAGCAGTCAAAAACTTAGAAGTGAAAGTTTATAAAGTAGAATGGCGCTGGTGGTGGGATGAATCGAGCGATAATTTATCAAATTATAATTCGGATGATGCTACGACTTCGTACAAAACTTTTACAATAAATACCGATGCTAGCGGAAAAGGAAGTGTGCGTTTTGCCTTAACCGATGAAGAATGGGGACGTTATATGATTCGGGTTTCGGATGTTGTTGGCGGACACGCAACGGCTTTAACAGTAAATATTGATTGGCCAATGTGGTCTGGAAAAACTAGAAATACCGATGCTTCAACGGCCAATATGTTGGTTTTTTCTACTGATAAGCAAAATTATGCTGTGGGCGAAAACGCTCAAATTTCGTTTCCATCGAGTGAAGGAGGACGTGCTTTTATTTCTATCGAAAATGGATCGAAAGTGGTTCAAACACTTTGGGCAAAAACACAAAAAGGGGAAACAAAAGTTATCATTCCAATTACGGCCGCTATGGCGCCGAATGTGTATTTCAATATTACATTATTACAACCACATGCTTCGACTAAAAACGATTTGCCAATTCGAATGTATGGCATTGTACCTATCGAAGTGATTGACAAAAATACGATTCTCACACCCAAATTGGTTATGCCAGACATTTTACGTCCAGAACAATCATTTGCTATAAAAGTGAGTGAACAATCAGGAAAAGCAATGACCTACACAATTGCCATTGTAGATGAAGGATTATTGGATTTAACCCGTTTCAAAGGACCAAATGCTTGGGATAGTTTTTATGTTCGGGAAGCTTTGGGTGTAAAAACTTGGGATATTTATGACGATGTGATTGGAGCGTATGGCGGAAAAGTGAATCAGATTTTCAGTATTGGTGGTGACCAAGATTTGGGAGGCGGAAAAGCCAAAAAAGCGAATCGTTTCAAACCAGTTGTGATTTATATGGGGCCTTTTAAATTAGAGAAAGGACAAACCCAAACGCATCAAGTCAAATTGCCAAAGTATATTGGTTCCGTGAAAACAATGATTGTGGCTGGCGATGCCACTACAAGTGCTTATGGAAGTGTTGAAAAAGCAACACCTGTTCGTAGTCCATTGATGGTATTGGCTTCCTTGCCTAGAAAAATTTCTCCATCTGAGAAAGTGACTATTCCAGTTACCATTTTTGCAATGGAAAAAAGCATCAAAAATGTGACGGTGCAGATTAAAACGAATAATGGATTAAAAGTTCTTGGCAGTGCCACTCAAAAACTTTCTTTTGCACAGCCTGACGAAAAAATGGCTTATTTTAATTTGGCTGTGGGTTCTATAACAGGAATCGGAAAAGTGCAGATTGTAGCGACTTCAGGCAAGGAGAAATCAGTGTATGATGTAGAAATTGACATGACTAATCCGAATCCAGTCACCAACACGTTTACCGATGTGATTTTGGAACCGAATAGTAATAAAACAATTTCTTGGAAAACATTTGGTGTTTCGGGAAGTAATAAAGCAAAATTGGAGGTTTCTTCGATGCCAACTATTAATTTAAATGGGCGATTACAATATTTGATTCAATATCCGCATGGCTGTGTGGAGCAAACTACTTCGTCAGTTTTTCCGCAATTGTATCTAAATGAAATTGCCGATTTGGATGCTACGCGTCAGCAATTAATTCAAAAAAATGTGACCGCAGGAATTACTCGATTAGGAGGTTTTCAATTATCGAATGGGGGAATGTCATACTGGCAAGGCGGAACAGAAGCTGATGATTGGGGTACTTCCTATGCTGGACATTTTATGATTGAAGCTGAGAAAAAAGGTTATTTCTTGCCAATCAATTTCAAATCAAAATGGATTTCGTATCAACAAAAAGAAGCCAAACAATGGCGATTTATGCCGAGTTACGGAAATGATATGGCACAGTCCTATCGCTTATATACTTTGGCTTTAGCAGGAGTTCCCGATTTGTCTTCGATGAACAGATTGCGTGAAACCAAAGGAATTTCGAACGAATGTAAATTACGTTTGGCTTCGGCTTATGTATTGGCGGGACAAAAATCAGCAGGTTTGACTTTGTTGCTAAAAACTACAATTGATAACAATTCGAATTACAATTATTACTATTATGGTTCCAGTGACAGAAACCGTGCAATGGCTTTGGAAACGTTGTTGTTGCTTGGGCAAAAGCAGAAAGCATTTGCGATGGCAACAAAATTGGCTAAAGATATGTCAAGTGACCAATGGATGAGTACGCAGACTACAGCTTATTGTTTATATGCAATGGCTAAGTTTTCAGCCAATAATGGACCTAAAGGAATCGATGTTCAGTTTAGTAAAGATGGAAAAACACAGGCAGTTAAAACTATGAAAACTATCGCCGACAGAAGTTTGACTGTTAAAATGGGTTCGAATAGTTTGACTCTAAAAAATAATAGAAAGAACAGGTTGTTTGTCCGTGTACTGAATACAGGGATTCTTCCGATTGGGCAAGAGAATGCTGTTCAGAGCAATGTCTCGGCTTCCATTGTTTTCAAAAACAGAAAAGGAGGCGTTATTAATGTTTCTAAAATCAATCAAGGAACGGAGTTTATTGCTGAGGTAACGGTTAGAAACCAGAAAAATGAGCGTGTAGAAAATGTAGCTTTGTCTCAGATTTTACCTTCTGGTTTCGAAATTGTAAATACCCGTTTCACAGATTACGGAGATGCAACCAATAATATTGCAGATTATATTGACATTCGTGATGATAGAACTAATTTCTATTTTGGAATGAAAGCCGGAGAAACAAAAACATTCAGAATATTACTGAATGCCTCGTATTTGGGAACATATTATTTACCGGGACTGCAATGTGAAGCGATGTATGACAATACGTTTTTGGCCAGAACCAAAGGATTTTGGGTTCAAGTGGTGAAATAGAAGATGGTAAAATGGCCACGGATGACACGGATATAACGGATTTTACACAGATTGAAATAATAATACTTAGTAGCCAAGTAAAAGATTCGTCTAAATCTGTTTCATCCGTGTCATCCGTGGCCAAATTTAAGTATTACTATTCTTTGCGGACTTTGCGAATAACCTTGTGACCTTGCGGTTAAATAATGACAACTTTGAAAAACAAACTAATAGCGTTCCTACAACGCAGCATCAATTGGATAAAACGAAATAAAATTAAATCATCAATAGCATTTTTGCTGTTGGTGGTTTATTATTTTTCTTTGCCACGAACTTTGTTTCAAGAGCCTTATTCTACGGTGATTGAAAGCAAAGAAGGAGAATTGCTTGGCGCTAAAATTGCTCTCGATGGACAATGGCGATTTCCTGCACAGGACAGCGTTCCTGACAAATTCAAGAAGTGTATCGTCTATTTTGAAGATGAGTATTTCTATAAACACCCCGGATTCAATCCTGTGGCAATGGTTAATGCTTTCCAGCAAAACAGAAAAGCGGGCAAAGTCGTTCGTGGCGGAAGCACGCTGACGCAACAAGTCATTCGCTTGTCCAGAAACGGGAAAAGGCGAACTTATTTTGAGAAAATAATCGAACTCATTCTCGCCACCCGATTAGAGTTGGGATATTCTAAAAACGAGATTTTAGAATTGTATGCTTCTCACGCACCTTTTGGTGGAAATGTGGTGGGTCTCGAAATGGCTTCTTGGCGGTATTTTGGCGTGCAATCCCATCAATTGTCTTGGGCGGAGAGTGCTACTTTGGCCGTTTTACCGAATGCGCCTAGTTTGATTTATCCCGGAAAAAACCAAGTTAAATTATTGAGTAAACGCAACCGACTTTTGTTAAAGTTAAACCAAGAAGGAATTATCGACAAACAAACCTATGAACTTTCGATAGTTGAACCCTTACCTCAAAAACCGTATGATCTGCCACAAATCGCGCCACATTTATTGCAGCGTGTTGCCAAGAATCAAGAAGGGACTCGGGTGAAAACGACTATAGAAATTGGGTTGCAAAACAGAGTCAATCAAATTGCAAAGTATTATTACAATCAGTACAAGCAAAACGAGGTTCATAATTTGGCTATTTTGGTTATCGATGTGTCTAATAGAAAAGTGATGAGTTATGTTGGTAATTCGTCTACGGACGGAAATCATCAAAAAGATGTGGATGTTATTGATGCACCAAGAAGTACCGGAAGTATTCTCAAACCGCTCTTGTATGCGGCTATGCTCGACGATGGAGAGTTATTACCCAATACACTGGTGGCGGATATTCCAACACAGATTTCGGGTTATACACCTCAGAATTTCAACTTGACGTTCGACGGTGCTGTTCCGGCGCATCGGGCGTTATCCCGTTCGTTGAATATTCCAGCTGTATTGATGTTGCAGGATTTCGGGGTAAATAAATTTTATGAAGAATTACAGCGATTCAAATTGCGGGACATTTCAAAACCACCAGACCATTACGGTTTGTCGCTCATTTTAGGAGGAGCCGAAAGTAACTTATGGGATTTGTGTAGAACCTATGCTGGTTTGTCTTCAACTTTAAATTTTTTCAATAAAAATCAAGGAAACTACAGAACCAATGAATTTGCCGAACTCAATTATCAGGATGATTTTCAAGTTAATTTTGGTGACGAAACCAAACAAAAGAACATTTTGGGAGCGGGATCGATTTGGCTTACTTATAATGCGATGGAACAAGTGAATCGTCCCGAAGGCGATGAGGCTTGGAAATTCTATGACAGTTCGCTGAAAATTGCCTGGAAAACGGGAACAAGTTTCGGGAATCGCGATGCGTGGGCGATAGGAACCAATGCTAGATATGTAGTTGGCGTATGGGTGGGTAACGCAACAGGTGAAGGTAGACCTACCTTGACGGGAGTTACCAGCGCAGCACCAATTTTATTCGATGTTTTTAATTTGTTGCCCAGACAGCGATGGTTTGATACGCCGTATAAAGATTTAGAAGAAGTTGAAGTTTGCAGTTTGAGTGGTCATTTGGCCAAAGACGGTTGTCCAACAATCAAACAGTTCGTTCCCAAGAAAGGAAAGAATACTTCTATTTGTCCGTATCACAAAACGGTGCATTTGGATAAATTAGAGCAATTTCAGGTCAACAGCAGTTGCGAAGATGTAGAAAATATAGTAACCAAAAACTGGTTTGTGTTGCCACCCGTAATGGCTTGGTATTACAAAAGTCAGCATATAGAATATTTGCCGTTGCCTCCGTATAGAAATGATTGTATGGGAACACAAACGGCTACAATGGATTTTATTTATCCCAAAACGAATAGCAAAATCTATCTCACCAAAAATTTCAATAGTGAAATACAGCCAGTGATTTTAAAAGTAGCTCATTCGCAACGGGAAAGTAAGTTGTTTTGGTATGTGGATAATGTGTTTAAAGGCAGTACCAAAACCTTTCACGAAATGCCTATTTCGGCAACGACAGGATTTCATTACATCACTGTGGTGGATGAATTTGGAAACGAAATCCGAAGAAAGATTGAGATTGTAAAGGAGTAAATTCTATTTTGAAAACGAAATTCCCTAGCCCAGATAGAAGTGGAAATCCTTTTCTTTTTTTCTTTAAAAAAGAAAAGATTGCAACGAATAGCTGGATTAAGCTCCTAAAAAAGATTGCTTCGTTCCTCGCAATGACGCACAAAAAAACCGCCAATCTTTCGAAAAGCGGTTTTTGTTTTTATTCTTTGATAACATTTCCTTTTTTGTCGTAGAAATGATATTCTAAATACGTGTAAGCGTCACGTGGTATGATTTTTACCCATTTTTTGTGTTCAAAAAACCATTTTGAACGCAATGATGGAAAACCTTTACTGAGGTATGCAGCCACAAACGGATGTACATTGAGTACTACTTTATTGTGGGTTTTTAAAACTCTTTCTAGATCGGAAGCTATTTTGTCAATGATTAAAATTGGCGCTTCAATTTCGCCATGCTCATTGTTAGGGTCTTCTTCTCTAGTTTTAATGTTAACTTCTGGTCTTACGCGTTGTCTGGTAATTTGGACCAACCCAAATTTACTCGGTGGTAAGATCTTGTGTTTCGCTTTATCATCGCTCATTTCTTCTCTCAAGAAGTCGAACAAAACTTTACGATTTTCGGGATTAGACATATCGATAAAATCTACGACTATGATTCCGCCCATATCGCGAAGACGCAATTGTCTGGCTATTTCGGCGGCTGCAATCATATTCACTTCCATGGCTGTGTCCTCCTGGTTGGTAGCTTTATTAGAACGGTTTCCGCTATTTACGTCTATAACGTGTAAAGCTTCTGTGTGTTCGATAATAAGGTAAGCCCCTTTACTCATGGAAACTGTTTTTCCAAATGAAGTTTTGATTTGTCTCTCTATATTGTATTTCTCAAAAATAGGCGTATCATTTGACTGATAAAACTTTACAATTGATTGTTTGGATGGTGCAATTTCTTGCAGATAATCCTTTGTTTGGTTGTACAACTCTTCGTCATCAATCTGGATACCACTGAAGGTATCGTTGAAAACATCTCTTAATATTGAAGAAGCTCTGTTGAGCTCTCCTAATACTTTGGAAGGATGATGAGCAGTCGGTAATTTTTTACACATTGCATTCCATCTGCTGAGCAGGTTCTGCAAATCTTTTTCTAATTCTACTGTACTTTTGCCTTCGGCTACTGTGCGAACAATAACACCAAATCCTTTTGGTTTGACTGATTGTACAAGGCGTTTCAAACGTTCCTTTTCTTTTTTGTCTTCTATTTTTTGTGAAATAGAAACACGGTCAGAAAACGGAACCAAAACAATAAATCTTCCGGCAAGGGAAAGCTCTGCGCTTATTCTTGGTCCTTTGGTAGATATTGGTTCTTTGACAACTTGTACCAAAACAGATTGATTGGCGCTTATTACATCAGTAATAGTACCATCTTTATCTATTTCTTTTTCAAACTGAAAGGTTTTTAGGGAGAAATCTTTTATTTTACCTGCGCTTACAAGTTTTATGAATTTCAGTTGGGAAGCTAAGTTAGGTCCTAAATCGTGATAATGTAAAAAGGCATCTTTTTCGTAGCCAACATTTACAAAAGCTGCGTTAAGTCCAGCAACAGGTTTTCTTATTTTGGCAATAAAAATATCACCAACCTGAAAGTTGCTTTTCTCTTCTTCCTTGTGTAATTCAATTAGTTTTCCATCTTTTAATAAGGCAAAATCTACGAAATCAGAACTAGATCGAATGATTAATTCTTTATTCATTTGTAAATTTTTATCTGTTTTTTCAGAAAATAGAAAATAGAGAGAAGAGAATAGATTAAAAAATCTAAAATCTAAAATCTAAAATCTAAAATCGTATTTACAGATGGATTAAACAATAATTTAAACAGGTATTGTACCCGGGGAAAACTAGCTAGCAGTAAGCAGTATCAAGTTAGCAGTAAACTGATGACTAAAAACTGAAGACTGAACACTAATTCTCAATTTCAATGAACTTAAAAAAGAAAAAAGTAGTTTAAAACTACTTTTTCTTTTTGTGACGGTTAGCTCTCGCTCTTTTTTTACGTTTGTGAGTCGCTACCTTATGTCTCTTTCTTTTTTTACCACTTGGCATATCTTATAGATTTTATGATTAATTAATAGTGTTATTTTGCTTCGTTGTTAATCTTTACTCCCTCTACAAAAACTTTTGCCGGTTTAAAAGCAGGTATGTTGTGTGCAGGAATCTTAATTGTGGTATTTTTTGAGATATTTCTTCCTGTTTTTTCAGCTCTTGTTTTTACAATAAAACTTCCAAAACCTCTTAAGTAAACATTGTCACCAGTTTCTAGTGAGTTTTTTACTTCGTTCATAAAAGTTTCAACGGTTGCTTGCACATCCCCTTTTTCAAGACCTAATTTTTCCGAAATTTTTGCTACGATATCTGCTTTCGTCATTTTCTTTCCTTTTTATTATGTTGTAATGATTTTTTTGAGTTTGCAAATATATGAATTTAAAAAACAATAAATCAACCTAATTCGTTAAATTTTAATTACATAAACAATTACTTTTGTTTTCTAATATTTTATGATGAAATTTTCTAACACGCTAATTAAGTGGTATTTACAAAATAAACGCGATTTGCCTTGGCGTAAAACAACCGATCCATACCCTATTTGGCTCTCCGAAATTATGCTTCAGCAAACAAGAGTGGCTCAAGGAACACCTTATTTTTTGTCTTTTACAGCAGCTTTTCCGACTGTTTTTGATTTGGCAGACGCCAACGAAGAACAAGTCTTAAAACTTTGGCAGGGATTGGGTTATTATTCCCGTGCCCGTAATTTGCACAAAACCGCCCAAACGGTGGCTTATCAATCGGAAGGCATTTTCCCCAATAATTATTCCGATTTACTAAAATTAAAAGGAATTGGTGAGTACACTGCCGCCGCTATTGCTTCCTTCTCCTATAATGAATGTGTTCCCGTGGTCGACGGAAATGTGTTTCGAGTGCTCTCGCGTTATTTTGACATAGAAACCGATATTGCTCAAGCTTCAGCCAAAAAAGAATTCGCCGCTTTGGCTTTTGAGTTAATGCCAAAAAATAACCCGGCACAATTCAATCAAGCCATAATGGAGTTTGGCGCACTGCAATGCGTGCCCAAAAGCCCCAATTGTACTGTCTGTGTATTCAACAGCAGTTGTGCGGCGCTGCAAAAAAAGAAGGTCGACCAATTGCCCGTAAAATCAAAAAAAACAAAAGTCCGAAACCGTTACTTTAATTATATAGTTGTTGAAGATGATTTGGGGAACACTATTATTCAAAAGCGTACTGCCAAAGGAATCTGGCACAATCTCTATGAATTCCCATTGCTCGAAACCGAAAAAGTCGAGGATTTTGATACTGTAGCCCGACAAATACAGCAGCAATTTTTTCAGGAAAATGAAATTGCGAGTCTATTAGAATATAATGAACAAAGTATTATTCACAAACTTTCGCACCAACATTTACACATTAAATTCTGGAAAGTAAGTATAAAAGGTAGCATTGAGAATGGAATCGACCTCAAAACTGCCAAAACATTCCCATTTCCAATCGTGATACATAATTTTATAGAAGAGAAATTATAAAAATTGATTTTGCATGTAAAATTGTTAAATATTAATTAAACCGCTTTGTTTACTAAGTAGGATATTTCTATCTTTCGTTCATAAAAACTATTTTACTTTGAAAAAAATCATACTTCTTTTAAGCCTACATATTGGATTGCTATCATTTGCACAAACCAATCCTTTAATTGTTCCTGCCAATGTCGTTTTGCCAAAAGATACTTTGGTTGCTAAACAATTGGTTAAATCATTGAATGGCTTTTTGAGTCAAAAAGAAAGTCCAAACAAGGAGAATGTTTTTGTATTGAAAGAAGATTTGCTGGAAACTTCAATCCTTTTGGACGAAATGAAAGGAATCGAGAAAAGCGCCAAATTCAAAGACGATAATTTCTATAAAGGTTATTTGACCAATGTGGTTCAAATAGACAAAAGCAATTTTATAATTCAGCTATCATATATAGGAGTGAATGAAAACACACCAGTTTTAAACGCCAGTTTTGAGATTTTGGGCAAATACATTGATGACAAATTCTATTTCTTCTCTCCTTTGCAACGCAACACTCTTTCTTGGCAAACCAAAAAAATAGGGAATTGTACTTTTCATTTCAAAAATGAATTAAATACCAAAGTCGCTGCAGCGTATGTAAAAGATGTCGCTCTTTTTGATAAAAAACTAAATGCTCCGCAAGACAATATTGTTTGGTATGGTTGTAATGATATGCCAGAAGTCATGCAAAACATAGGCGTTTTGTATAAATTAGAATACAATGGGCGTTCCGTTAGTACTATTAATGCCAATGAAAACAGTACCACTTTATTGGTCAATGGTACTTACAACACTAGTTTCAATAGTTTTGATCCGCACGATTTATGGCACGAAAGGACCAGAAATGCCATTCCAAAAAACACAATAAACAAACCCGTTGATGAAGGCTGTGCTTATCTTTACGGAGGAAGCTGGGGAATCAGCTGGTCGCAAATCCTGAAAACATTCAAAGAAAAAGTAGCTTCCAACCCCAAATCCGATTGGTTGAGCTTGTACGATGGTTTTTATAATTTTGGCGAAAGCAAAGAAAAGCATTTAATCGTTGCATATGTTATTAATGCCTTGATTGTCGAGAAAATAGAAAAAGAAAAAGGATTCCCAGCAGTAATTGAATTGCTAAGTTGTGGCAAATACGAAAAAAGCAATGATAACTATTTTAAGGTACTCGAAAAGGTATCGGGAATCAACAAAGCCAATTTCAATGAAAGTGTTTGGGCTTTAATCAAAAAAAGTGGGAAGTAGTTTTTTTTAAGAATGGTAATCTGAAATTTGTGTCAAAAGTAATTTAGTGAAATAGAATTGGACAAGAATTATTTATAGAAATCCTATAAAAAATGTTTTCAAAAAATAATGTACCTTTGATAGAAATACCACCAAATCATGAACGGAACATTAAATAAAGTGATGCTAATAGGCCATCTTGGCGACGATGTCAAAATGCATTATTTTGACGGAGGAAACTGCATCGGGAGATTTCAATTGGCTACCAATGAAGTGTACGTCAATAAAACCACCAATGAGAAAATTACTTCTACCGAGTGGCACAATTTGGTTGTGCGCAACAAAGCTGCCGAAATTTGCGAAAAATACCTTTCAAAGGGAGATAAGATTTATGTGGAAGGCCGTATCAAATCCAGACAATGGCAAGCCGAAGATGGTTCTACCAAGCATACAATGGAAATTCAAGTGACAGAGTTTACTTTTTTGACCACAAAAAAAGAAACGGAAAGCAATAAATCTGCAAATAGTGTTGAATCCACAAAAAACACTAACTTTGACCCTCAAAATAAAGACTTGCCAATCAATGATTTGCCGTTTTAATTGTTTAACTAATTTATTATAATTTGGACCCAGAGCCCAGTTTAGAGATTGCATACCTTATAGACACTGATTTAGTCTTTGGTTTTATTGGAATATTTGTATTGTTGTTTTGTTCCGCAATAGTATCAGGTGCCGAAGTAGCCCTTTTTTCATTATCCCAAAAAGAAATTGACGATACTATTCAAGTAGATGGTTCAAAAGGAAAAATTATTGCTCAACTTATTGAGAGACCCAAAAAACTGCTTGCCACACTTCTCGTTGCTAATAATTTTATAAATATTGGCGTAGTAATTTTATTTTCTTTCGTTGGTAAAGATTTATTTGAAGCTATAACATCACCTATTCTAAAATTTATTACCGAAGTGATATTAGTCACTTTTTTGTTATTGCTTTTTGGTGAAGTTTTGCCAAAAGTATACGCCAGCAGGAACAACATAAAGTTTGCCAAGTTGGTGGCTTACCCTATCTCAGTATTAGACAAAATTTTGTCTCCGGTAAGTTTACCGATGCGTTCGGTAACTATTTTTTTGCAAAATAAATTAGGGAAACAAAAAACGAATTTCTCAGTAGATCAATTATCGCAAGCATTAGGATTGACTGATGCCGGCGAAACTTCTACTGAAGAACAAAAAATATTGGAGGGGATTGTCTCTTTTGGAAATACCGATACTAAGCAAGTAATGAGTCCAAGAATTGATATTTTTGCTTTGGAAATTACTGAAACTTTCGAGGAAATTTACCTCAAAATAATAGACAAGGGGTTTTCGAGAATACCGGTATATAGAGACAATATTGATCAAATTGAAGGCGTTTTGTTTGTAAAGGATTTATTGCCTTATATAAATGATTTTACATTTGATTGGAAAACATTAATGCGTGAACCCTTTTTTGTCCCAGAGAACAAGAAATTGGACAATTTGCTAAATGATTTTCAAAGCATGAAAAGTCATTTGGCTATCGTTGTCGATGAGTATGGCGGAACGTCAGGTTTGGTGTCACTCGAAGATATTATTGAAGAAATAGTGGGCGAAATCAGTGATGAATTTGATGACGAACCATTGAACTTTTCTAAAATAGACGATAAAAATTATATTTTCGAAGGGAAAATAAACCTAAAGGATTTTTACAGGATCATTGACGTAGACGAAAGTTTATTTGAAGATAAAAAAGGAGAAGCCGAAACCTTGGCTGGTTTTATTCTCGAAATTTTGGGTAATTTTCCAAAAAAAGGCCAGAAAATTGTTTTTGAAAACTGTACGTTTGTCATCGAATCTGTAGATCAAAAACGAGTCAAACAAATTAAAGTAACGATTGAATAATTCTATCATAGCTGCGAGAATAGAATATTAAAATTAAACGAATATGCTTAAAAAAATTACTGCCATAATTGTCCTTTTTACCTTCTTCTTTACTCTGTTTGGATGTAAAAATGATGTGTTGCCAAAACCATCCAGTTATTTGCGATTGGACTATCCGGAAGCAGAATATGTGAATTATGCAGGGCATTGTCCTTTTGCTTTCGAAATGAATTCCAAGGCAATTATCAAAGAAGACAAAGATTGTGGATTTACGATTACCTACCCAAAAATGAAAGCCACTATTTACCTAACGTATAAGCCAGTAAATAACAATATTAATAAATTGTTGAGGGACGCCCAAAAATTGACGTATGAACATGTTATCAAAGCGGATGATATTCTGGAGCAGCCGTTTTTGAACCCAGATAAAAAAGTGTATGGAATGTTTTATCAAGTGGATGGAAATGCGGCAACCAATTCTCAATTTTACGCCACAGACAGCATTAAACACTTTGTTACGGGTTCGGTTTATTTCTATGCAAAACCCAATTTTGATTCTATTATGCCAGCAGCGAGTTATATCAAAAACGATATGCAGCGGTTAATGGAAACGTTGAAATGGAAATAAAATTTATTATCTAGTATCAGCATTCAATAGTACAAAAAAAAAGCATTCGTCAACGACGAATGCTTTTTTTGTGATAACCAAGTCGGCTTACGACTTCATGTCTGAAACTTTGTATGTTTTTCCGTCGCCGGTAGCTTGAACGACTTTGGTTAAGCTTTCCGGAGTTTGAACGGTTTTGTCAAAAGTTACGGTAGCCAGTTTTTTGTCAAAATCTACTTTGGCTGTTTGCACACCGTCTAGTGCTGTCAGTTCTTCTTGAATTGTTGCGGCACAACCTATGGCGCAAGTCATTCCTTCTATTTTGAAGCTTGCTGTTTGCAAATTGGCTGCAGCAATTTCTTTTTTAACTTTTGGTGCTGCAGTTTCTGTTGAAGCAGTTTCTGTTTTCACTTCGGTTTTGTTGTCTTTGCAGCTTGCAAAAAGTAAACCCGAAAGTGCTACAATTGCGATTGATTTTGTGAAATTCATTATGATATAATTTTAATTGATTTAGTTTCTTGTAATTGGCTGCAAAATTAATAAAAAAAGCAGCGGTAGTTTCTAAAATTATTACAATTTTGCATCAAAATAAGATTTATGATGACAAAGCAGTTGAAGTGGGTTTATTTGTTGGTACTTGCCTTAATTTGGGGAAGTTCATTTATATTGATCAAAAAAGGATTGGTTGGATTGACGGCTTATCAGTTGGGTTCTTTACGTATTATTTTTGCGGCTGTTTTTTTGCTTCTGATTGGTTATAAGAGCTTGATTAAAATCCCGCATCATCAATGGAAATATATTGCATTGACTTCGCTTTTCGGAACGTTTGTTCCCGCTTATCTTTTTGCCATTGCCGAAACCCAGATTGACAGCTCGATTACCGCGATTTTAAATTCATTGACACCTTTGAATACCTTGATTTTGGGTGCGGCATTTTTTGGGATAACTTTCAGGAGAAGTCAGATTTGGGGTGTAATTATTGGTCTTTTGGGAAGTATGCTTTTGGTTTTTAACGGTGCTGTTAATCATCCCGAACAAAATTATTATTATGCAATTTTGGTTCTGATTGCATCTATTTGTTATGCCATAAATGTGAATTTAATAAAAAAATATCTGTCTGATTTGACTCCTTTGAGCATTACTACAGGAAATTTTTTAATCTTACTTTTTCCAGCTTTGGGAATTTTGTTTTTCACCGATTTTTTTGATGTGGTCTATGTCGAAAAAGTGCAACATTCTCTTTTATTTATATTGATTTTAGGAGTTGTGGGAACTGGAATCGCCAATGTAATTTTCTTTAAATTGATTCAAATTTCATCGCCCGTTTTTGCGACATCGGTTACCTATTTAATTCCAATTGTTGCTTTCTTTTGGGGATTGTTGGACAATGAAATGCTCACTTTTGTCCAGTTTATAGGTGCTTTTGTGATTTTGATGGGCGTATATTTGTCTGCTAAAAAATAGTTTTCCAATTAGTAGTTAAGATCTTGTGTTCCCTGAAGCTGCGTGAGGGATAGGAATAAGCTACCAAAGTAGCATGGATAGCCCGACCCTGTTGAGGAAAGCGGCTGTATAAACGGTGCTATAAGTAAGCCGCTTTTCTTAACGGGGGCACGCCCAAAGAAAGGCGGTTAATTTATTTTAACTATAAGGGATTTCCATAAGTATCGAAATTGAATATCGGAATTTTTAGTTTTTCCAGTTCTGGGGCAATTTCAGATGCTTTGCCTACAATTACAATTCGGATATTGTCAATTAAGAAATACTTCTTGGCCGTACGCAATATGTCATCGGCTGTCACGTCACTTATAGTTTGAATGTATTTCTCGTAAAAATCGGCTGGAAGTTTTTCGGTTTCGATATTTAAGGCATAACGGGCTACAGCTTGTGGTTTTTCGACCTGCATTACAAATCGGCCAATGTAACCTGCTTTTACGGTTTGGAGTACTTCTTCCGTTACTTTTTCGGTTCTTATTCTTATGATTTCTTTGACAAATTCAACTACTGCGCTATGGGTTACGGCGTTTCTTACGGCCGATTTTGCGAAGAATTTGGTGGTATGTTTTCCTGCTCCCACGTTTGATCTAGCGCCATAGGTCCACGCATTTTTTTCTCGCAAATTCATGTTCAGGTAACTGTTGAAATCGCCTCCCAGAATTTGATTGGCAATTACAGCCGGAAAAAAGTCAGGATCTCCCATTTTTAAATTTACGGTATTGACCAATGTGATTTCCGATTGGACCGCATTGGGCACATCGACTAAGTTGATTTGTCGGTTAGGCACATTTATCGGCGTATCGTAAGATGTTTTTAGGGTATTTTTCTTTTCCCAAGTGCCAAACAATTTTTCTACAGCGACTTTTACATTGTTGAATTTGACATCGCCAACAATTACCAAATAAGCATTTTCCGGAACGAAATAGTTGTGGTAATTGGCTTCGACATCGGCAAGGGTGATGTTGTTTAATGTTGCTTCGGTCATAAACTCTCCCGAAGGATGGTTTTTGCCATAAGCCAAAACATCGACAACGCGACTGGCAATTCCGGGAACACTTTTTTCTTCGGCTTTTAATCCTTCTATTAATTTGGCTTTTTCTTTGTCGAAATCGTCTTGGGTAAAATTTGGATGTAAGGTTCCTTCTGTAAGTAGCTCCAGAACTCTTCCGCTGTATTTGGAAAGCGAATTGGCGGTAGCGCCATGGGAACTGAAATTTATTTCTACCCCATAAAAGTCGATTTCTTCATTGAATACTGTTTTTGATGTTTTCTTACTGCCGTTACCAATTAAGTTACTTGTTAATTCGTCGACTCCTTTTTTATTGCCTTCAATAAAAGGGGCGTTGTCTAAAGTTAGGTTGAAAGATACTCTTGGTAATTTATGATTTTCTACAACCAATACTTTTAGACCATTGGCCAGAACAAAGGTTTGCGGTTTTTTGATATTGACTATAGGTGATTTTCCGGGTTTGGGTTGCGTGCGGTCTTGTGCTTGCATAATTCCTGTTATAATGATAGGATGAATATTGTGCTTTTATGATATTGGTTTCTCTAAATTATTGGCTTTTACCAGGTATGTAATCCAAAAGTAAACGTTGATTAGGATTTAGATATTTTTTGGCGACTTCCCTTATTTCTTCTCTTGTTATAGAATGGTACAGTTCAATTTCGGTGTTTATTAGATTTATATTGTTGTAAAGAAGGTAATACGATGCCAGATTATTGGCAATTCCTTCTATGGTCGCATTGGTGTTTACGAAATTGTTGTCAAACTTGTTTTGTAGTTTTTGATAGTCATTTTCAGAAATCAATTCGGTTTGGATTTTTGCTATTTCTTCGTCGATTTCTTCCAGAATGTCGGTGGTACTGCAATTATCCATTGGCAAAGCGTATACGATGTACATTCCGTAATCTTCCTGACTAAAAGCTAAAGCGCCAATTTGTAACGCCATTTTTCTATCGTCTACTATTTTTTTGTATAATTTAGAACTTTTTCCATCGCTTAGGTATGAAGAAATTAAGTCCAGTACTCTTGCATCTCTACTTTTCATAGATGGCGTACGGTAACTGGCAATCAACATCGGGATTTGGATATTGGGATCTTCATAGGTAGCTTTGATGGTTTTGGAGATAGGTTCTTCTATATAGGTTTTTTTGGGTGCTATTTCTCCTTTAGGAATTGGACCAAAGTATTTTTGAATCCATTCTTTGGTTTGTTTTTTTTCGAAATCACCGGCAACTACCAAAACAGCATTATTGGGCAAATAGAATTTTTTGTTGAATGCCTGAAATTCTTCAAGAGTAGCGGCATCTAGATCTTTCATAGAACCAATTGTTGTCCAACGATAGGGATGATTTTTGAATAGGTTTTCTTTTACGGCTTTCAAAATATTACCATAAGGACGGTTGTCGTAACTTGTTCTTTTTTCTTCCTTGACAACTTCGTTTTGGGTATCAACCCCAATTTTATTAATTATAGGATGCATTAATCTTTCGGATTCCATCCAAAGTCCCAATTCTAAATTGTTAGAAGGGAATATTTCGTAATAATAGGTTCTGTCGTCGGTAGTGTTGGCGTTATTTGTACCTCCATTTGAAGTTACAATTTTAAACCATTCACCTCTCTTGATGTTTTTGGTGCCTTCAAACAATAGGTGTTCGAAAAAGTGTGCAAAACCGGTACGGTCTGGGTTTTCGTCTTTGGCACCGACATGATACATGACCGAAGTGATTACAACAGGAACAGAAGCATCATGGTGTAAAATAACGTGTAAGCCGTTGTTTAAATCATATTCCTCGAAAATTACTTTTTGAGCCGAAGCTACTCCTCCAAGCATTAATGCAGCACTTGACATCATTATTTGTTTTATTATTGGTAATTATTTTGTGTTTTTGCTGTAGCAAAAATACCTTTTTTTATCCTGCATAAAGTAAGCAAATTCAGCATTGGGAATATATTAACGTTATTTTATTTTGGATTGGTAACTATTTCAAAAATAGGATGAAATAGGCCTAGAAAAGGCTTTAAAATATTTTTTTAGTAAAGGATTGCAGGGTAAATATTTAATTGTATATTTGCAACCTTAAAAATTATTAAAACAATTCAGTATGTATGCAATCGTAGAGATAGCAGGGCAACAGTTTAAAGTTAGCAAAGACCTAAAGGTTTACGTTCACCGTTTAACAAATGAAGAAGGATCAAAAGTTTCTTTTGACAAAGTTTATTTAGTTGACGATAACGGTTCAATCACAATAGGCGCCCCAGCTATAGAAGGTGCTTCAGTAGAAGCTAAAGTGTTACAACACTTAAAAGGAGATAAAGTAATCGTTTTCAAAAAGAAAAGAAGAAAAGGTTACAAAAAGAGAAACGGTCACAGACAATATCTTACTCAAATTGTAATTGAAGGTATTACTATTGGCGGAACTGTAAAGAAAGCAGCTGCTAAAAAAGCGGTTGTTGCCGAAGCTACTACAGAAGAAGTAGAAGCAGCTCCAAAAGTAAAAAAAGCTCCAAAGGCTAAAAAAGAAGCTACACAAGAATAATAACAAAATAAAACTAATACGTCATGGCTCACAAGAAAGGTGTCGGTAGTTCTAAGAATGGTAGAGAATCAGAATCAAAACGTTTAGGCGTTAAGATTTTTGGTGGTCAAGCTGCTATTGCTGGGAACATCATCGTAAGACAAAGAGGTTCAAAACATAATCCAGGTGAAAACGTTTACATTAGTAAAGATCATACTTTACATGCAAGAGTTGATGGTGTTGTTTTCTTCCAAAAGAAAAAAGATAATAAATCTTATGTTTCTATACTTCCATTCGAAGCATAATCATAAAGATTTTATAGAATTGAAAACCCGTTTCGAAAGAATCGGGTTTTTTATTTTGTATATGTTACCCGCCAAATTGTATTGCTTTTGTCGTCTGTAATTAATAGGTCTCCTTCGGGTGTGACAATCACACATACCGGTCTTCCATGAACGATATCCTTCTCAGGATCTACTATGAATCCCGTTAGGAATTCTTCGGATTTGCCGGATGGTTTTCCATCCTTAAAAGGAACAAATATCACTCGATAACCAGATATTTTTTTTCGATTCCATGATCCGTGTTGCGCTATAAAGGCACCATTTTTATATTTTTCAGGAAAGGATGTTCCGGTGTAAAATGCCAATCCAAGGGATGCTGTATGTGCACCAAGCGGAAAATCGGGAACGATGGTTTTTTTTACTAGTTCGGGTTTCATTTCTGTTACTCTTACATCTTCATGTTGGCCAAAATAAGCGTAAGGCCAACCGTAAAAAGCATTTTCTTTAACCGAAGTAAGATAATCCGGAACGAGATCGTCTCCCAGTCCATCTCGCTCGTTTACTACTGTCCAGAGTGTTTTGGTTTCAGGTGCCCAGTCCATTCCAACTGGATTGCGAAGTCCGGCTGCAAAAACTTTTAAATCTGAACCATCGGGATTTATTTCTAAGATATTAGCACGAAGGAGTTCGTTTGCAATTCCGTTTTCGGCTATGTTCGAACCAGAGCCCACAGCAACATAAATTTTAGAGTTGTCACTATTAGCAATAATGTTTCGAGACCAGTGCCTGTTGTGTTTACCAGCGGGGAGATCAACAATTTTTTCTCCTTTTCCCGTTATTTTGGTTTGCCCAGCTTTGTATGGATAACGCAATATCGCGTTGGTATTGGCGACATAAAACCAATCGCCGATTACCAACATCCCAAAAGGCTGGTTAAGACCTTCTGAAAGAAAAGTTTCTCTTAGATCGAGAATTCCATCTTTATTACTGTCTCGAAGTAAAGTAATAATATTGGCGCTGTGTTTCAGATTATTGGATCTCCAAACACCTTTCAACGTTGCTCCAATTTGTTTGAGAAAACTGTAATTAGAATTGCTTTGGGCAACGAGTATATCGCCGTTTGGAGTAACATACAGCCAACGTGGATTTTGAAAACCATCTGCGTATTTTGTTACTGTAAATCCTAGAGGTGCAACTGGGGTTTCTCCATCTTTCCATCCTATTACTTTGGAATAATTGCCATTGGATTTGGTCGGTGAGCCAAGGGAATCTTTTGGAACCGAGACTTGGGCTGTGCCTAAGTAAGTTGAAAATAGCAGGAATAAGAATAATATATTTTTCATAATTATTTAATATATAAACACTTATGAATTTAATAAAGAGTTCTGCTATTCTTACATCATTATTTTAGAATTAATTTGTATAATTATTGTATTTCAAAATAGTCTAAATATCGAAGTTGAACTAGTTTGATGGGTTAAACAATAGTCCGATACTGAAAAACACTCGTGCTTTATCAAGTTGATTTACCCACGACACATCAAAATTTATTGGGCCCAAAATGGAAAGGTATGATGCAGCGCCTCCGGCAGACATCAATAAACTTGTTTGGGTATGATTTTGCCAATCCCCATCTGGATGAAAAGCGTTTTTAATGTATTCATTGAAATTATCAAATCCTACTGTTGCTATGTTGAAGTGAGGTGTTAAGTAGATTTTACTAAGAGGATTTAATTGTAAACCAAGTTCTACTTCCATTACCTGGGTAACATTCAATTCATCTTCATTTAGACCCGGAAAAGTAAAACTATCTCCACCTGGACTTTGTATGATGCCTCCCAAAAAATATTTAGCACCATAACCATAATCGGAAAATGAAACTTGATTGGCTTTTAATTTTTCTTCAAAAATAAAATTGGCATTAACGCCTACAAATCCTGTTATGCTTTTTTTAATTTCAAATCTTTTTTCATAATCCAATCCCATTTTATAAAAAGCATTGGTTGGTCCATTTATATTTAACGCTGGATCAGAATATACTAAATTGGCATCCGTGTATAGCGATCTATTTATATTAGCTTCTAAGCTATACCCTTTTGTGGCAAAAAAAACTCTGTTCATGTCATTGAATAGATAATGCACATTTAGTTCTACATCTTTGAAATGGTAACTGCTTAAATAGACATTGTTATTGCCTGCTGAGTTATATTTAGGCAACAGCTCAGTATATTGGTAGTTTAGCGAGACACCCACATAGCTTTTAAGCGAATTAATATTTCGATTGAATTCATTGTTAAATTCAACAGTATTGAAAAGCAGATTATTTGCAGATTTTCCATTGAGATATATTTCTTGATTTAAGAATGCTCCATAAATTTCAGAACCCCACCACCATTCTTTTTGTTTTCCAAAATTACTCTGGTAATCAATTCTAAATCGCGGTTGCTCTGCAATATCAAGCGTAATTAGCGATCGGGATGAAGTGCCCAGTATGTTTCGTCCCGTGTAATTAAGTATTAGTCCAACGCCTCTGTAGGTATCATAGTGTAGAGATGCATTTAGTTGATTTTTAGCATGCTCAAATCCGTTCAATATCAGTCCGATTTTATCACCGTCTTTTATAAAATAACTGTAGGTAATCTGGTTAAAAAGGTTGGTTCCCATGGCTCTATTAATGCCTTCTACCAAGTCTTTGGTTGTGTATATTGCGTGGTCTTTCAGGTTTGTTCTCGCAATTACAAGACTCAAATTTTCCTTACTTATGTTTTTGTAAACTATGGTGTCTATCAGAAATTCATTTTTGACTTTTGGCAGTTTATGGATTCTTTGTTCGTATCCATTTAATTTTTTTGCCAAAGCGGTTAATGCATCCATATTAAGTTTTGTTGCAATTTTACCATCATCATAGATTTCTGCACTTTTTGCAAAATCACTGGTAGAGTATCTTAGGTTTGGTAGATGGTCAACTAATATTGTACAAAGTTTTCTATTGTCGGGATCTTTTATATTGCTTGGCAACATACTGGTTTGAAGCAAAACAGTTATTAGATTATTTAATTTATCTGCGGGCTCCATTCCACCTCCAACATCACTTCCAATAATAATGTCAGCTCCCATTTTTAGGGCGACATCAGTTGGAAAGTTATTCATTACTCCACCATCTACCAGCAATGTTTTTTCATACGACATTGGTTTGAAGATTGCTGGCAAGGACATGCTTGCTCTCATAGCATAAGCTAGACTACCTTTACTCAGGACCACTTCTTTCCCCTCTACTAAATCGGTAGCCATTGCTCTAAAGGGTATGGATAGATTATCAAAATCCTTTATATTATAAACAGGAAAGGTTAATTCTGATAAATATTCTCTTAAGTTTTGATCGTTTAATAATGAACTCAAACTAGTTGGTTTTCCATTATTTATATCTATTCCTACCAAATATCTTTCAAATTCACTTTTTTCTTCGACACTTACATTTTTTAAAGAAATACTCCCGCCGAGAACTTTTTCCCAATCAATACTTTTCGTTATTTTTTCTATGCTATCACCGGAATACCCCATAGCATATAGCCCTCCAATTACACTTCCCATACTGTTTCCAACGATAAGATCGGGAACAATATGCAAAGAGTCTAATGCTTGTAATAAAGGAATATGTGCAACTCCTTTGGCACCGCCACCACTCAATACCAAAACAACCTTTGGTTTTTTGTCTTGGGCAAAAATAATTTGTGGAACTACCAATAAAAAGAATAGAAGTGCTAAGGGTAGGTTTTTTTTCAAAGCTCTAATGTTTTCTGGGTTGACGAATTAGAATAATTGCAACTATATGTTTTGCAGTTTTACTCTATAATTACGACTAAGATATTGAAAATACTTAATTAATTGTTAAAACAATGAGATAAATATTTAAAATGAAGAAAATTAACAGCTCTGAAGCATTCATATTATTAAGCATTTATGGTTTTAGAATACTGAACGATGCTTATTTCATCATATAGAGATATCTTGTAAAACAAAAAAACCCTTACATCTCTGCAAGGGTTTGTCTATTTAGAATTTTAGCTAATCACTATTTACTAATGATCATTCACTAAATTAGTATCTGTAATATTCTGGTTTGAATGGACCATCAACTTCAACTCCAATATAAGCTGCTTGATCGTCACGTAAAACTTCCAATTCCACTCCTAATTTTGCAAGGTGTAAGAAGGCTACTTTTTCATCCAAGTGTTTTGGTAACATATACACGTCATTGTTGTATGCCGCGCTGTTTTTCCACAATTCGATTTGAGCCAAAGTCTGGTTTGTAAATGAGTTGCTCATTACAAAACTTGGGTGTCCTGTAGCACAACCTAAGTTTACCAAACGCCCTTCTGCCAAAATGATGATGTCTTTTCCAGCAATAGTATATTTGTCAACTTGAGGTTTGATTTCGATTTTTGAGGCGCCGTGATTTTTATTCAACCAAGCCATATCAATTTCGTTGTCAAAGTGGCCGATGTTACAAACGATAGTTTTATCTTTCATTTGTTCGAAATGAGAACCCAAAACGATGTCTTTATTTCCGGTAGTTGTAATAATGATATCAGCATTAGCAACAACTGAGTTTAATTTTTTAACTTCAAAACCATCCATTGCAGCTTGTAAAGCACAAATTGGGTCAATTTCAGTTACTGTTACAATAGATCCAGCACCTCTAAAAGAAGCAGCAGTACCTTTTCCAACATCGCCATATCCACAAACGATTACTCTTTTTCCTGCCAACATGATATCAGTAGCACGACGAACCGCATCAACTGCAGATTCTTTACATCCGTATTTGTTATCGAATTTTGATTTAGTAACCGAGTCATTTACGTTAATTGCAGGCATTGGTAATGTTCCCGCTTTTACTCTTTCGTATAATCTGTGAACTCCTGTTGTAGTTTCTTCAGACAATCCTTTGATTCCTGCAACCAATTCTGGGTAACGGTCAATAACCATGTTTGTCAAATCTCCACCGTCATCAAGAATCATGTTCAATGGTTTTCGGTCTTCACCAAAGAATAATGTTTGCTCAATACACCAGTCAAAATCCACTTCGTTCAACCCTTTCCAAGCATAAACCTGAATTCCAGCAGCAGCAATTGCAGCAGCAGCTTGATCCTGAGTTGAGAAAATGTTACAAGAACTCCAAGTCACTTCAGCACCAAGAGCGATCAATGTTTCAATCAAAACCGCAGTTTGAATCGTCATGTGCAAACATCCAGCAATACGAGCGCCAGCAAGTGGTTGTTCGTCTTTGTATTCTGCACGTAGCGCCATTAAACCTGGCATTTCAGCTTCTGCTAGTTCAATTTCTTTTCTTCCCCATGCTGCTAGAGAAATGTCTTTTACTTTGAAAGCCACAAAAGGCATAGTCGTTGTACTCATTTATAGTATATTTGTATTGTAAAGTTTTTTGCAAATTTAGGGAATAAGTTTAGAAATAAACTAATTTATGCGAGATTTGTGAATTGTTTAATGTCTTAATCTTTTGAACATTAGATAAATATTTTTTTTTGGAGCTAATCCCGTTATTAGTTGCAATCTTTTTTATTCTATTTGAGTTTGTAAAATATAATTTGATGCAAAAATTGCGTAAAAATTAATATTCACAACCTTTCGCTGTAAAGCACAGAAAACATCGGTCAAATTATTCAATATCTAAATATGAAATCTAAAACAGCATTAATAATTGGTCATCCTGGACATGAATTAAGAGCATATGCATTCATAAAAAAATATAAGCCAGATGTATTTATTTTAACGGATGGTTCAGGATCTAATAAATCTTCCAGGATACATCAATCTATAAAATTATTAAATTCACTAGGTGCGAAATTTCAGGATTCAATAAAAATATTTACGGATAAAGAATTATATAATATGGTTTTAGAACAAAATTTGTCTGAAATTTTAGAATATATGAATAGTCTTAAAGATATCATTATTAAAAATGATTATGAAGTAATAGTTGGAGATGCTCTAGAGGGGTTCAATCCAACCCATGACATTTGCAGGTATTTGATAAACGGAATTATTTCAGACATTTCAGTTAATTATAATTCGAAAACAATATTAAATTATGATTTTGTACTGAATTCAGCACCAAATAATATTTCACTTGATAATAATATTGGAGGATTGTCTTTAAAACTTTCTGATGAAGAGTTTCAAATGAAATTTGATGCGGCAATTGGTTATCCAGAATTGAAATACGAAGTTGAATTAGCAATTGAGAAATATGGCAAAGAAGTTTTTTTGTGGGAATCTTTTGGGAAGGTATCAGATCTTAATCAAATATCAAATTGGGGAACTGCAAAACCTTATTATGAAACATTTGGTGAGAAAAGGGTAAATGAAGGGTCTTATTCAAGAATAATAACATTCGAAAATCATATCAAACCTATTGCTGAATTATGTCTGGGCATTAATAATTCAATATAAATGAATATTTTAATCACAAATATTGTTGTTTTTGAGTACACAGGAACAGAAACATATGTAAAAGAGTTGGCAATTGAGCTCACAAATAGAGGTCATTCAGTAGAAATTTTTACATTCTTTAAAGGAAAATTAGCGCAAGAATTAATTGAAAAAGGAATTAATGTTACTTCCGATTTAAGACAATTGAAATTAACTCCCGATATTATTCATGCTCATCACAATATAGCTGCTCTTAAAGTACTAAGTTTTTTTAAATTTACTCCAGTTGTTTATTTTATTCACGATCGAACTTCAGCATTCGATTATCCTTTTCGTCATAAAAATATTCTGAAATATATTGCTGTTGACTACAATTGCAAAGAAAGGTATTGCATTGAAAATGGTTTTAAAGAAAAAGATATTGAAGTTGTTTATAATTGGGCAAATGTTGATCGATTTCGATTGAAACAAAAAATAAATTCTCATCCAAAAAAGGCATTAGTATTTTCTAATTATTTGGATGAAAATAATATTTATCCAGAAATAAAAGAAGCATGTGTTGAGCTGGGGATTGAAATTGAAATAATTGGTTCTTTAAGCGGTAATCCTTGTACAAAGCCCGAACAAATTCTCTCAAAATATGATTTGGTATTTGCAAAAGCAAAAGCCGCAATAGAGGCAATGGCTACCGGAGCAGCTGTCATAGTTTGTGATTATAGAGGATTAGGCGGTATGGTTACAAGTTCGAATGTGAAACATTTTAGAGATTTTAATTTTGGAATGAAATTGATGTCAAAAGAACCCACAAAAAATAATTTGATTGAAGAGATTAAGAAATATGACTCTTCAGAGATAATTAAAGTTTCAGAATATATTATTAAAGAATCAGATTTTCTTTCCGTTGTCAGTCGTTTAGAGGTAATTTACACAGAGCTAATCCTAGAATTTAAAAATGAGAAAAGAGGGAATTACAATTCGACATTTTTCAGGAATATATTTATTTATAAGGTTGTATTAAGAAGTTTAATTTTGACACAAATTAGATTACGATGCCCTAAATTATTTATTTTTTTGAGATCAGTTTTTAAAAAATTTAAAAGAAATTTTTAATTTGTTTATTTTTAATGTAGTGATTACTTAGGCATTTTAATAAATGCAATCAATAAGTCAGAGGTTGAAACATTTGTGTAATTTTTATTTTTTTATTTAATATATATGACTGTCAATATTTTATTAGTTTGCGTTCTAACTTCAATAATTCATTTTATAGGGATTATTAGTTTATCGGCCAAGATTGTTGGGACACGAACCAAACGTATTGCATCTTCCGCTTCCATATTCAATATAATTATTATTATATCGCAATTTTCAAACACCATACAAGCCCCATTACTGACCAAAACTATTGAAAATAGTATTAATTTAGGAAATTTGCCGAATGATTTAATGTTTAGAAGCATTATTTTTTCTGCTACAATTGGAAGTATTGTTGGAGGACTGTTTATACCGACAATTCATAGGTTTATGGAAAAAGGTGTAAATGCATTATATAATAATCGTTCTGTTTTTGTTGTAGTAATAAAATCATTGAGTTTGTCTACAATCATTCATTTCAAGAAAAGCTTTACAATTCCTAAAAAAAATAATTTTTATCGCTTAAAAAAATACAGAGACATATATATAGAGTTAGTTTTGCTGAATGTTGTTGTATATGCTTTTATTACGGTAAGTGTGCTTTCCTGTTTGTATGCGGGTTATTTGAATCCAAATTTACGGACTACTTGCTTATCAATGAGCGGTGTTGCGGTTAGCTTAGGTTCTATAGGGATGATGTTATTTATAGAACCTTATCACGCAACATTAACAGATAAAGTTATTGATGGTTCTGTTACGGAATCATTTTTTAGAAGACATCTCACTTTTGTTATTGTTGCTAGGATCTTTGGAACAATTCTGGGACAATTTATTTTTATTCCCTTAGCGTGGGTAATTGTAAAATTAGCTGAATTGTTATAGATAAGAAGACAGTAAAATAATAATAAGATAACTAAAAGATGTTGATATGAATTAGTAGTTAATTTACGCTTTTTTTGATTATTAAAATAAAGAATAAATGCAATGCCATTATACAAAACCATACTCTTAAACCCATCAACCAGAATCTTGGTTTGGGAAATAACCGAATCCTATCAACAGCTTTTCGACGCAGTGGTACTTAACGAAAACAATACAATTCGATTGAACTACATGAAGTCCGAAATGCACCAACGTGCTTTTCTCAGTGTTCGTAAACTCTTCCAGGAAGCGGGTTATTCGGATTTTGATTTGTATTATGACGAATTCGGAAAACCACATTTGCATGATGGCAAACATATTTCAATTACACATTCCCATCAATTTTCGGCCATTATTCTAAGTGATGAAGTGGTTGGAATAGATATAGAATTGCAACGGGAAAAAATCATACGTATCGCCGATAAATTTACTGACACTGAGTTTTCCTATTTGAACGCTAATCATAAAGAGGAATACATACGAAAACTGACTGTAATTTGGGGTGCCAAAGAAGCTATTTTTAAAATTAGAAATGAAAAGGGTATTAGTTTCAAAGATCATATTAAAGTAGGCGTTTTTGAAATAAACGATAAGTATACCAAAACCGAACTTCACTTCGATGATATAATCAAAGATTTTAATGTGTGCTTTGAGGAATTCGAATCAAACGACAATAATGGTTTGAAACAAAATTTTACTCTTGTTTATGCTTTTGAATAATAAAAAAATAATTTTAAATCTTTGCGTAGCTTTGCTTCCTCTCTGTGAATATGCCTATGATGAATATTTATAATGCTATACTTCAGGCCAAAACTGAAAACCGAAAATTACTTGCCATACTCCTCGATCCTGATAAGATTGTTTGGAAAAACTTGGAACATTTAATTTCAAAAATCAATCAATCTCCCGCAACCCACATTTTCATTGGCGGAAGCCATGTGCAAAATAATATTCTAAACGATTTGATTATTAGATTAAAACAAAAAATAAATTTGCCAATTGTCCTTTTTCCAGGAAACCCATCCCAAATTTCAGCAAAGGCAGATGCGATTTTGTTTCTATCCTTAATCTCAGGAAGAAATCCGGATTATTTGATAAAACATCAAGTAGATGCAGTGCCGATTTTAAAGAAAACCCAACTCGAAATTATTTCAACAGGTTATATGCTCATTGAAAGTGGTAGTGAAACGGCGGTAGCCAGAGTGAGTAATACCAAGCCATTGAATAGAAATAATAACGATTATGCGATGCATACTGCCCAAGCAGGCGAAATGTTAGGTCATAAGCTCATTTATCTTGAAGCGGGAAGCGGTGCAAAACAAGCTGTGCCACTAGAAATGATAAAAAAAGTTTCAGAAAATATCGAAATTCCACTAATTGTTGGTGGGGGAATTATAGATTTGCAAAGCATTCAAAAAGCATACGAAGCTGGAGCCGATTTAGTTGTAATTGGAACCGCTTTTGAAAAGGATATAAATTTTTTTTGAGTCTAAAGCAATCTAAAATCTATCCCGATAGCTATCGGGACATAAATCTATAATTATACATGTTCGACTATTTTTTTGCCCAATACAAAGGTTACCCAATTCACGAGGTCTACTTGGAACTTATTGCCGTTTTTTTTGGACTTTGGAGCGTTTGGTGTGCAAAAAAAGATAATATTTGGGTTTTTCCAACGGGACTAATTAGTACTTTAATATATGCTTATTTGCTTTGGCAATGGAGTTTGTTAGGGGATTCGATGATTAATGTGTATTATTTCATAATGAGTATTTACGGATGGTATCATTGGACACGTAAAAAAGGAGATGTAGATGAATTTCCAATTTCTGTAATGATAAATAAAGAAAAAGTAATGGCTATCATTATTTTTGTAGTAACAATCATTTTTGTAATTGCAGTATATCTTTATTTTAATAAATTTACAAACTGGTATTCGTACTTAGACACTTTTTTGACTGCTATATTTTTTGTTGGAATGTGGTTGATGGCTAAAAGAAAAATCGAAAATTGGATTTTTTGGATTATAGGAGATTTGCTTTCGATACCTCTTTATTTTGCAAAAGGATATACCTTTACGAGTTTTCAATATATAGTATTTACAATTATTGCCGTTTATGGCTATTTAGAATGGAAGAAAATCTTGAACAGCTCGCAAAATCTGGAGCATCACCAATTATAAAAATCGCCATTTTTGGACCGGAATCTACCGGAAAAACTACTTTGGCTACACAACTAGCCGAATATTACAAAACGGTTTGGGTTCCCGAATTTGCACGTGATTATCTGCAAGAAAAATTGGATAGCGGTCGCGGTATTTGTGATATTGACGATATGTTGCCAATTGCTTATGGACAAACCAAACTAGAAAACGGAAGTGCCTTAATTGCCAATAAATATCTTTTTTGCGATACCAATCTTCTTGTTACAAAGGTGTTCTCTGAGTTGTATTATAATTTCTGTGATTCTTTATTGGATAAAGCAGCTCGTGCCCATCAATATGATTTATTTTTCTTAACGGATATTGATGTACCATGGGAAGACGATGGTTTGAGAGATAGCCCAGACGGGAGAGAAACGGTTTTTGAAGTGTTTAAGCAATCTTTGATTGACAATAAAAAACCATTTATAACCATTTCTGGGAATAAGGAAACTCGACTAAAGAAAGCAGTCGCCATCATAGGAGATTTGACAATGGCTTTGCAAATGGGTTTTTCATCACTTGATTTTTTACAAATTTATGAGCACGGTATTCCATTAGAAAATTTAAAAGACCAACTTAGGATTTATAACGAAGGTATTCTGAAAAGTGTTTTGGTCAGCCCCGCAACATTGAATCATGGAATAGTGCAACTATCCAATGCTGATTTTGAACAAAAAGCAGCTTATTTTGATGCTAATAAATCAAAATTTAAATTAGAGAAATTTGTTCCAGCTTCGGGTGCAGCTTCTAGAATGTTTAAATTTTTGACTGCTTTTTTGAATGAATTTAATTTCGGAAACGAAAGCATTAATGCCTATATCAATAGAAAAAAAGATACTGAACTGTCTCTTTTTATTATAGGGATGGATAGATTTCCTTTTTTTGAAGAAGTATATACAAAGTTGAAAGAAATATATCCAAATTTTGATGCTTTAGACAGAGACTATAAAAATTATTATTTTATAAAATTATTATTGTCACCTGATTATTTTGACTTTGCTAATAAGCCAAAAGCAGTACTTCCATTTCATAAATATCCATTAAATATAGTAACTCCTATTGAAGAACATTTGCATGAATGTGCTTTTTATGCGGCTTCAAACAATAAGTCGAAACTGCATTTCACGGTTTCGGAAAATCACCAAACACAATTTGAGAATATCGTTACATCTGAAAAAGGTAAGATTGAGAAAAAATCAAATTCAACAATTGAAATAAGTTATTCGTATCAAAATAAAAAAACGGATACTATTGCAGTAGATTTGAACAATAAACCATTTAGAAATGAAAATGGAAATCTGGTTTTAAGACCTGGAGGGCACGGAGCTTTGATAGAAAATCTAAATAATCTTGACTCTGACATCGTCTTTATTAAAAATATAGATAATGTAATTCAAAATAAAATCCAGCGTAACTCATTTTATAAAAAAGCTTTGGGAGGCTTTTTAATTGAGATTCAGAAAAAACTTTTTGTATATCTAGATGCATTGGATAATCCGGAATTTGATTCGGAAAGTATTGATGAAATTTTAGATTTTCTTAAAGAGAAATTAAGCATAAAGATGACACCGGATTTTCACAAATTCAAATTGAAGAACCAAATCAATAAATTAAAAGAAATATTAGACAAACCCATTCGAGTTTGTGGAATGGTGAAAAACGAAGGAGAACCGGGTGGAGGACCATTTTGGGTAAGAGCATCAGATGGCAGGTTGACGTTACAGATTGTTGAAACTTTGCAAATTGATTTAAACAACACCGAGCAGTTAAAAATACTGGCTAGTGCCACCCATTTTAATCCTGTTGATTTGGTTTGTGGATTGAAAAATTACCAAGGAGTGAAATTTGATTTAAAACAGTTTATTGATCCAAATAGTGGTTTTATTGTTCATAAAAACAATGCAGGAATCGAACTGAAATCATACGAATTGCCAGGTTTGTGGAATGGCGCTATGGCCAATTGGCTAACTGTTTTTGTAGAGGTTCCTTTGTTTACATTCAACCCAGTAAAAACTGTAAATGATTTATTAAAACAAGCACACCAACCTTTATAAATTGGAAATTCAAAATATAATATCAGAACTTAAGTACAAAGCTGTAAGAAGCAGTGGTGCTGGTGGACAAAACGTAAACAAAGTTTCGTCTAAAGTGGTATTGACTTTTGATTTACAAAATTCTCAGGTTTTGTCTGATGAGGAAAAATTACTTTTGGCTACCAATTTACAAAACAGACTGACTGCAGATTTGGTGTTGATTTTAAATTGTGATGAAGACAGAAGTCAACTCAAAAACAAAGAAATTGTAACCAAACGTTTTTTGGATATTATAAAAAAAGGATTGCATGTTTCCAAAGAACGAAAGCCCACTAAAATTCCAAAATCAGTTATCCGAAAAAGAATCAAGGATAAAAAAAGTCTATCCGAAACGAAGCAAAATAGAAGAAAACCAGATTTTTAAATTTATTCCAAATCATAATTCATAATTCACAATTTATAATTAGTTTTGTCCCGTCTCAAAGGGGTGCTCCAAATAACGAGCTGAGATCATACCCAAAGAACCTGGGCGGGTAATGCTGCCAAGGGAAAAAACGACAGAAAAATGGCGTGCACACTATCTATTTGTCGTAGAACAATCATTTATTAATTTAAACAAAAGAATAATTCCCCCTTTTATTCGTAATTTTTTACGGATGAAAAATTTATTTAGCCTTAAGGGCATTAACGCAAAAACGATTCAATTATCAAAACGTTTTCTATTTTCTATTTTCTTTTCTCTATTTTCTTTATTCTCTTTTTCCCAAACAAAAGATACTACCAAAGTCAATCAATTAGACGAAGTGCTAGTCTCAGCTATTCGGGTTACTTCCAAAACGCCTGTGACCTTTAGTAATCTAGACAAAAAGGATATTAAATTCAGGAATTTAGGTCAAGATATTCCCATTTTGATGAATTACTTGCCGTCTGTAGTGACTACTTCGGATGCAGGAAATGGCATAGGTTACACAGGAATTCGAGTGCGTGGAAGTGACGCGACTCGAGTAAATGTAACCATCAATGGGATTCCTTACAATGATTCTGAAAGTCAAGGTACCTATTGGGTAAACATGCCCGATTTTGCTTCTTCTCTGCAAAGTTTGCAATTGCAACGCGGAGTTGGAACCTCTACCAATGGAGTCGGAGCTTTTGGAGCGAGTCTGAATATGCTGACCGATAATTTTGCAAATGAAAGTAATGGCGAAATCTCTGGATCTGCAGGAAGTTTTAATACTTACAAAAAGAATATCAAATTTAGTACTGGACTGTTAAACGAGCACATCGAAATTTCGGGACGTTTGTCTACAATAGATTCACAAGGGTATATTGATAGAGCGGAGAGCAATTTACAATCTTATTTTTTGCAGACCGCTTATGTGGGAAAATCGACTTTGATTAAAGCCTTAGTTTTTGGAGGTCACGAAAAAACATATCAGTCCTGGAATGGGATAGATCCTGCAACAATGGAAAGCAACAGAACGTCCAATTCGGCTGGTATGTACACTGATGAATTGGGCAATGCTCGATTTTATGATAACGAAACTGATAATTATACTCAGAATCATTATCAATTGCTTTGGAGTGAAAAGATCAACGAAAACTGGAGTTCCAATTTTGCCTTGCATTATACCAAAGGGAAAGGCTATTATGAAAATTATAAATATGATGAGCCTGTAAAAGGGTACGGTGGAATTTCTCCAACTAAAATAGTAAAAAACAGTGAAGGGAAATTAGTTCCAGGAACTGATTTAGTACGTCAAAAATGGTTAGACAATGATTTTTACGGAACGACGTTTTCTGTAAATTATAAAAAAGAAAAATGGGATGCCATTTTGGGTGGCGGTTGGAATAAATACGTGGGAGATCATTATGGTACCGTAATTTGGGCAAGATATGCTTCACAAAGTGAGTTGGGAGATCGTTATTATGATGATACTGCCACAAAAACCGACGGAAATATTTTCTTGAAAGCCAGTTATCAATTGACCGAAAAATTTAGCCTTTTTGGAGATTTACAATACCGTAATGTACATTATGTTGCTGATGGTGTCCAACCAACTTTGGTCGATGAAACCTATCATTTTTTCAATCCAAAGGCGGGTATTACTTATACTATAAATCCAAAAAACAATTTATATTTCTCTTACGCTAGAGCCAATAGAGAACCGAATCGTACTGATTTTGAAGGAGGAAATGCAAAACCAGAGAAATTGAATGACTATGAATTGGGCTGGAGATTTGTTGCCGAAAAATTGCAATTCAATACAAATCTGTATTATATGGGATACAAAGATCAGTTGATTTTAACCGGGCAACTGGATGACGTGGGAAGTCCAATACGTTCCAATAGCGAGACAAGTTACCGTACGGGGCTCGAGGTAGATGTCACTATTCCAGTTACCGAGAAATTTATGATTAAGCCCAATTTTACTTTAAGCAGCAATAAAAATGTGAATTTGACGGTAAATGCTATCGATTATGGGACAACAGATATTGCCTATTCACCAGATGTTATCGTTGGGAATATATTTATATACAAACCGATAGAGAGCGTTTATATTTCGCTTTTACAAAAATTTGTAGGCGAACAATACATGAATAACATTGAGTCTCCAGAGGCTAAATTACCAAGTTATTTTGTAAACGACCTGAATGTTGCTTATACTTTTACTCCGAAAAAGATTTTCAAAGCCATTGTAATAAACGCATTAGTCAATAATATTTTAGACAAAAAGTATGTATCAAACGGGTATATGTATGACGTTTATCCGTACTATTATCCACAAGCGGGTATTAATTTCTTGGCTGGGCTTACTTTGAAGTTTTAGATTTTGAATTTATAATGAAAAAATCCTGAAAGTTTCAGTTTGAACTTTCAGGATTTTTGTTTTTAAAGGTGTTATGCTCACACGAGCTTAAGCGAACTGACGAAATAAATATTAGTTGTAGACTCTAATGATATTTCCGTTTACTTCTACTCGGTATTGTTTCATAGGATATTGCATGCTGCCTTGACCCGTAAATAAACTGTATTCTTTACTGTCACATGCACAAATTGCATTAATGCCTTTTATGGTCATTGTAGAACAACTACTGAGTTCTTGATTGGGACAGGCTGCATCAAATGCATTATAGCCACTGCCTGTATTGAAAACTATAATTCCTCGGGCTCCTGCTCCAGAATAATATACGGCATTACTGGCATATTTTAGAGTAGAATATGTGGGTAAATTTAAGTTTAAATCGACCGTAAAACTATAGTTTGGAATGTATGGGTTTGAATTGGAGTTCTCGTTATTGCTACAGCTTATTATAAAAAAAGAAACGAAAATTAGTAAAAGATATTTTTTCATTATTTAAAATTAAGTAAAAGAATTAGCGAAACAAATTTAATTTATTTAACTTTGAAATTGATATGATTAACATATAATTATAGACTAAAACAAAATTATAGTATCTTTGTGGAAAGAAATCCCGTCCTGATGGGATTTTTTCTATTTATATAAATGATGAAATTATGAGCGCAATATCTTATTACACAGCGGAAGGATTAAAAAAATTAAGAGAAGAATTAGATTATTTAAAAAGCGTGATGCGTCCTAAAGCATCCCAAGATATAGCAGAAGCAAGGGATAAAGGGGATTTGTCTGAAAATGCAGAATACGATGCAGCCAAAGAAGCCCAAGGAATGCTAGAGATGAGGATTGCTAAGCTGGAAGAAGTGCATTCTAACGCTAGATTAATTGATGAGTCCAACTTGGATTTGTCTAAAGTATTGGTTTTGTCAATTGTCAAAATCAAAAACCAAACAAACGGTATGGAGATGAAATACACTCTTGTTGCCGAAAGTGAAGCCGACTTGAAAACCGGAAAAATTTCGGTTACTTCCCCAATCGGTAAAGGATTGTTGGGGAAAAAAGTGGGTGAAGTAGCTGAAATTACAGTTCCCAATGGAGTTTTGAAATTTGAAATTTTGGAAATATCCAGAGATTAATATTCAAATGTTTAATCGATTCAACAAATAAACCAATAGACAATGAGCTCCATTTTTAAAAAAATAATTGACGGAGAAATACCTTGTTACAAAGTGGCCGAAGATGATAATTTCTTGGCTTTTTTGGATGTAAATCCCAATGCAAAAGGACACACACTTTGTATACCCAAGAAAGAAATTGACAAGCTGTTTGATATTGAAGATGATTTGTACCTTGGATTGATGGCCTTTTCTAAAAAGGTAGCGATTGCTCTAGAGAAAACAGTTGCATGCAAAAGGATAGGAATGGCCGTGATTGGTCTTGAAGTGCCACACGCACATGTTCATTTAATTCCTCTGAATGAAATGGGGGAAATGACGTTCAGACATAAAGTGAGTTTGACAAAAGATGAATTTGAGGCTTTGGCGAAAAGTATTCAATCAAATTTGTAAAATATAAAGGCGATGAACACGAATCTTTTAAGATGCAATTTAAAAGATTCGTGTTTTTTTGCGCCTAAAAAATAAATGGATATGAGGTATGTTGTTTTATTTGTGATGTTTACGGTTGCCAGCTTTGGTCAAACCAAGGAGCTTTATGCTCTGATAGATACTAAAATGGATAAGATTCCTAAGGAATTAAGTACTTCAACAACAGGAATTGCGCAATATATTAATGCCAATTTCAAGTCGGAAAATGACAAAGCTAGAGCTGCTTTTTATTGGACAGCATCAAATATCAGATACGATATTGAGAATATAGAATCTATTGATTACAAAGAGATTTCGCAGGATAAAATAAAAAATACTGTCCTGACCAAGAAAGGAGTTTGTATTCATTATGCCGAAGTATTCAATGATATTGCGCAGAAAACTGGAGTCAAATCCTGTCTTGTTTATGGCTACACCAAGCAAAATGGAAAAGTAAGCGTATTAGCACATGCATGGTGCGCAGCCAAAATTGATGGTACTTGGTGGCTTTTTGACCCGACTTGGGGTGCGGGTTATGTTGATAAAAAAAAGTTTTTCAAAAAAATAAACAACCTTCATTATAAAGCAACACCAAATCAATATATTGCGACCCACATGCCTTTTGATTATATGTGGCAATTTCTAAATTACCCAATTACAAATCAGGAGTTTATTGACGGGAATACAAAAGGAGACAAAAGCAAACCTAATTTTGATTTTGAAACCCAAATAGAAGAATATGAACGTCTGTCTGATTTGGATAAAGCGCGAACTTCTTTAATTCGAATGGAAAAAAATGGCGTCAAAAATAATTTGATCCGGGAGATGATTCTTTCGAAAAGAAGTGAAGTTGATGCTGTTCAGAATAATGAAGCAATGGACAAATTTCAAGCTATCAGTGATGATTACAATCAAGCTGTAGTGCTATTCAATGATTTTATTTATTATCGTAATAATAGGTTCAAGCCAATACTGCCAGATGTCGAAATCAAGGCAATGATTGAAACCCCAAAGGCAAAAATTTTAGATTGTCAAAATCGTATTTATAAGATTGGAGCATATAATGACAACAATATTGCTAATGTAAAGTCTTTGAAAAACGCATTAATTGATATTCTCAAACAAATAGAAGTACAAGAGAAATTTGTGAATGATTATTTGAGTAAAAGTAAATCAGCAAGAAAATCAATGTTTGCAAAAATGACTTGGTTTGGAGTTCCTGTCAAATAGAGTTTATGCTTTCTTCAAACTAATTTGCATTGTTGTGCCTTTACCCATATCAGAGTGCAATACTTTAATGGAACCTTTGTGGTATTCCTCAACTATTCTTTTGGTTAAGGAAAGACCGAGTCCCCATCCTCTTTTTTTTGTTGTAAAACCCGTTTCGAAAATGCGATGGAATTCCTTTTTTGGAATACCACTACCCGTGTCGGTTACGTTTATTTTTATATGATGATTGTCTTCTTGCATTTCCAGCGACAATTTCCCTCTTCCTTTCATTGCATCAATGGCATTTTTCACAAGGTTTTCTATTGTCCAGCTGTGCAGTGTTGGGTTTAGCAATACATATATCGGTTTTTGGGGAGCTTTAAAAGTGAATTCAATCTGGTTAGAAAAACGGGATATTAAATAATCATAGGATTGTTTGGTTTCTTGAATGATGTCTTTATTCTCAAGTTTGGGTTCCGATCCAATTTTTGAAAACCGTTCCGTAATAGTTTGCAAACGCTCAATATCTTTTTCTATTTCAATGGTTGTAGATTCTTCTATATTGTCTAATTTCAAAATTTCCAGCCAACCGATCAAAGACGATAGCGGCGTTCCTATTTGGTGAGCAGTTTCTTTGGCCATACCCGCCCAAAGTTTATTTTGAGTAGCCATTTTATTACTTTGGTAAAAATTATAGATTAAAATAGCAAATAGAATTATTATCAATGATAAAGCAATAGGGTAATATTTGAGTTTATCAATCAATGAGGAATCTCCATAATATAATTCCTGCGATCTTCCTGGCGCATAAATAATTTTTATAGGTTCGTTTTCATTTTTTAATTCGTTCAAATATTCTTTTGCTTTTCTTTTGTCTTTAATTATGGTTTCGTCAATGTTTACAGTATTTATTATGCTGTCATTCTCTGTCAGAATCAACGGAATTGTAGTATTGTTGCTAAATATTTGAAGCGGTAAGTCGACTTCGGTGTTTTCGCCTGCATTGATTAGAGTTTTTTCTGCAGTGGCCCAAAGTTTCATTTTTAACCGTTCTTCGTTTTTGAAAATTTGAAAAAAAGTATAAGTGTTCCAGAGGATTATTGATATAATTAAAAAAGATATAAAAATAATAATCCAACGAATAGGGTTGCTGTTTTCGGAAAAATTCATAAAAGTAAATTTGTGGTATAAATATAACGAAATAATAGGTTTTGGATTGTGTGGTCATCAAAATCATTATTATCTGGATCTTATTACTTCGTCAGTTCGCTTCACTAGTGTCTTGGTATACGTTTCAATTTTTTATTACTCTGTCAGGGTTCAAAACCCTGACAGGGTAATAAAAAGATTTCCAATTCTATCAGGGCTAGAGTATTTGTTTTCATAATATATTTTTGAAATTAATCAAAAATGCTGATGCTATTTTGCTATTTTTGTCCAAATAAAAATTTTATGATTAGTATTGATCCAAAAAGCATTGACACTGTAAAACTACAAGGGTATTTACAAAGTTCGGTTGGCCCGCGGCCTATTGCTTTTGCTAGTACTATTAGTAAAAATGGAATTCCTAATCTTTCTCCCTTTAGCTTTTTCAATGTGTTCAGTGCCAATCCGCCCATTCTTATTTTTTCACCAGCAAGACGTGTAAGGAACAATACAATTAAACACACCTTAATTAATGCCGAAGCCACTGGGGAAGTGGTTATCAATGTGGTAAATTATGATATGGTGCAACAAACTTCGCTGGCCAGCACAGAATATGCCGAAGGAGTCAATGAATTTGTGAAGGCTGGATTTACTCCAGTTCCTTCCGATGTTGTAAAGCCCTATAGAGTCAAGGAATCGCCAGTACAATTTGAATGCAAAGTTACCCAAATAATTCCATTGGGAACCGAAGGTGGTGCCGGAAACTTAATCCTTTGTGAAGTATTGCGTATCCATATCAATGAAGCCGTTTTAGATAAAAATGGAGCTATTGATCAGTATAAAATTGATTTAGTATCCAGACTGGGAGCCAATTGGTATTCCAGATCAAATCGCGGATTATTTGAAGTGCCAAAGCCGCTTACAACTTTAGGTATTGGAGTTGATGCGATACCTAATTTTATAAGAAACAGCCCGGTTTTTGATGGAAACGATTTAGGGTTGTTGGGTAATATTGAAGCCTTGCCTACTACTAAAGAAGTTAGTATATTTGTAAACCAAAATTTTGCTGTAAAAGCAGTTTTGAGTGCAGATGATATAGAAAAACAGCACTTGGAAGCCAAAAGATATCTTCTGATTAACGATGTTCTTTCGGCTTGGAAAGTACTTTTAGCAAAAAAAATAAATTCAAAGTAACAATAATAAATAAAAAGAAGATGGAAGTAATAGGAAAAATTAAAGTTGTTAATCCAGAGCAACAAGTAAGTGCGTCATTCAAAAAAAGAGAACTGGTTGTTACTACTGATGAGCAATATCCGCAACACATTATGATTGAATTTACTCAAGACAAATGTGATTTGCTAAGCAATTATAATGTTGGGGAACCTGTAAAAGTTTCTATCAATTTGAGAGGAAGAGAATGGGTCAATCCACAAGGTGAAACTAAATATTTCAACAGTATTCAAGGTTGGAGAATTGAAAGAGTAGCTGCTGAAGCTCCAACTCAACAAGCGCCTCCTATGCCAGCTGCTTCAACTTTTGCACCTGCAACTAACTTAAATGAAGAAGAAGCAGACGATTTGCCATTCTAAACAATAAAAAGCAAATTTTTAAATTCCAAATTCCAATTATAAATTTTATTGGAATTTGGAATTTCTCATTTATTGAAATTTTGGATGGCATCGCTATTGATTTATTAAAAAATGTATTATTTAACGAAAGATTTGTTTTTTCCTCCAGTATCCCACGCCAATCGCGACGGGATTCTTGCCATTGGGGGTGATTTGTTGCCAGAGCGTTTGCAACTCGCTTACAGAAGCGGAATTTTTCCCTGGTTCAACGAAGGCGAACCTATTATTTGGTGGTCACCCAATCTAAGAATGGTGTTGTTTTTAGATGAGTTGATAGTTTCCAAAAGTATGCGAAACATCTTCAATAGGAATATATTTAAAGTTACTTTCAATCAAAATTTCAGGGATGTAATCTCCAATTGCCAACAAGTAAAACGCGATGGGCAAACAGAAACTTGGATTACCAATGAAATGATAGAGGCCTATTGTAAACTACATGAACTTGGAATTGCAAAATCTGTTGAAGTTTGGCAAAACAATCAATTGGTTGGCGGATTGTACGGCATTGATTTAGGACACATTTTCTGCGGAGAAAGTATGTTTTCATTGGTTTCAAATGCTTCAAAAGTTGCTTTTATTGAATTGGTAGGCCAACTTAAAATTGAAAATTATAGCCTTTTGGATTGTCAGGTTTATAATGGACATCTCGAAAGTTTAGGCTGTAGAGAAATAGAAAGAGCTGTTTTTATGGAGATTTTAAATGGAAACAAAGGTTAATTTCTTCTCCAGCAATCAGCTATATGGTCATCAATCATTCCTGTAGCTTGCATATGTGCATAAACAACTGTTGAACCGACAAACTTGAATCCGCGTTTTTTTAAATCTTTACTGATAGCATCGGATAATGGGGTGGTAGCTTGAACTTCGCCAAGGTTTTTTCGATTGTTGACAATGGGTTTCCCATCTGTAAAACCCCAAATATACTTTGAAAAGCTTCCAAATTCTTCTTGTACTTTCATAAAGGCAACTGCATTTGAAACAGCCGAACGTATTTTTAACTGGTTTCTGATGATCCCTGGATTTTGCATTAATTCCTGAATTTTATCTTCGGAATATATAGCGATTTTTTTATAATCGAAAGCGTCAAATGCTGTTCTGAAGTTTTCTCTTTTATTGAGTATTGTAATCCAACTCAAACCCGCTTGGAACGTTTCTAGTAAAAGGAATTCAAATAGTTTGGTATCTTCGTAAACAGGAACTCCCCATTCTTCGTCGTGGTACTTTTGATATAATTCGCTGGAATTGCACCAACCACATCTTTTAATTTCTTTTTCCATTATTTATTAATATCCCAGTGGTAGCCTTTTACTGAAGGAATGTAGGCAGCTCCGTTGTTAAGAATCAGGTCGGTATATATTTTTTTATTGTATTTAATTCCTATAGCTCCACCAGAAACGTAGGTTTTATTTTTTTTGAAAGCAAAAACTAATGTATCATTTTTGAACTTGGCATCTGATACTTTTTCCGCCAACCATGTAGAACCCCATTTGAAATACAATTTATTTTCTCCTACATATGTTACGCTTTTTATAAGATCAACCGCTTCTTTTGGAAATTTATAATGTTCGATTAGCTCTTTTTTTGTGTAAGATTTACCTAGTTGTGCGTTGTTTAATAAGTTTCTCAACGGAGTATTAATAATTGCTTCGGCTATTTCTTCATTTTTTGTTGCTGTTGTTGTAGGATTGACAGTTTCCTTATCTTTTGTAACCAGGTGGTTTTTTTCTGTATTCTTGGTTGTGCTTGGAGAAGGATTAGATGTAATATAACTATCCTTTGGCTGATTTTTTTTGACCGATTCGTTAATAATTTGGGTTTCGTTGGTCAAACTGTCGGAGCCAAGATTTGTGGTTTGTGATGCATTTGTCTCTTTTCTAACTTTTTCTTCTGGCTCATTTTTGCCACAACTGATTACAGTTGCAAGAAATAGGGATGAGAATATTATTTTAAAATTCTTCATGGCTAATGAGTTCTAATGCTGAAATGACTTTTCAAATTTAATCTATTTTTCGAATCTAAGAAAAGGGATTGTTAAATTATACACATAAAAAAATCCCAAACAGTAATTGAATGGGATTTAATTTTTTTTAGATATATGTTTTTTTCGGGTCTAATAGATTTGTTTTACACCTTTAGCATTGTCAAATACGTAACTTACTAACCAAGCAATTTGACCTTGTTTTGCAAAATAAATCTTTTTGTTTTCCATATTTGGAATAACTTCAAGTGAAGTTTGTAAAAGATTAAAAGCGGCTATCAATGATTTTTGCTGGTAGGTTTTTAATACTTTTTGCATTTCAACATTACTTTCGGCTTGCGTTACAAATCTTTGATAATTGTTTTCTGCAATAACTTTTATAGAAAGGATGTCGTCGTAATTTATTTGTGTAAAATTTTCTTCAGCTTTGGATCCAGTAAAAAGAGTGTAAAAAGCCCAAGCTGCACCACCAGAGATGTAAATATTGTTTTTCTCTTGAGATTCTGCTCTACTTGTATACATTTTTTTGAAGCTCTCTCTCATTGTGGGTAAGTAGTTGAACAAAACTTCATTGTATTCGAATATCGTTTTTTGGCGGCATTTTTTATTAATAATTTCTGTTAAAGTAACCGTTCCTAAATCGGCTGAAATTGGAAAAAATACGGATGAACCATTAATTTCTTTCGCATAACCTCCCTTAGTATTTCCACCACCAATGTCTATAATTACAGAACTTAAATAATTTTTAGGAGGAATACAACCTCTTAAAAGCAATTTTGCCTCTAGAGATGAAGAAATGATTTCTATTCTTTTATTGGTTAACTCTTTTATTTTGTCAACTAATTCAACTGTATTATTTGCCAAACCAACACCAGAAGAAGCTACAATAAAAATATTTTTGTCTTCAATCTTGTATTCATTAAGCATTTTTTTATAGTTGTTGTAAACCACTGTTCCGGCTTTGTCGATGTCTTCTTTTAGTAAAGCACCGTCAATCCCAATACCAGCTGCTATTCCTACGTTCTCTGTCCAAAATTCCTTTACGTCGTAGGTATTTCTTTTAAGGTTTTCGACTTCGAGAACTGTCATTTTAATACCTTTACTGCCTATTTCTATTCCACCATAGAGTTGTGCCTGAGTAGAATAAGAAAGAATTAGGCAAATTATTAAATAGTAAATTTTTTCTTTCATATTTTTATTATTTGGGGTTTTTTATAACTGCAAATCTATATTAAAAATATATTAATTCCTTTTTTTTGTTGTTTTTTTTGAATAAGTTTTTTAAAAAATGAATTTGTTGCTAGATTGTTATGCAATAATTGTGTTTTTTAACTAATTGATTGTTGGTTGATTGAAAAAAAAATCTATTTTTGCCATGATAAAAAAAATTTTTTGCCCCAAAAAAAATTAATTATGATAAAAAAATACCTCAACAATTTTAAAGATTTTCCAAAAGAGATTTGGATTCTTACTTTAATTACATTCATCAACAGAGCAGGGACAATGGTAATTCCCTTTCTGTCAAAATACATGAAAGAAAATTTGCAATTCAGTTACAGTCAAATTGGCTGGGTCATGGTTTTCTTTGGTATCGGTTCTATAATAGGCACATGGCTTAGTGGTAAATTATCTGATAAGATTGGCTTTTATAAAGTCATGGTTTTTAGTTTATTCGCTAGTGGTATTGTGTTTATTTTATTGCATTACGCAACGACTTTTGAAGAACTTTGCGTAGGAATACTTGTATTGACTACTATTGCAGATATGTTCAGACCAGCTATGTTAGTATGTCTAAAGACATTCACAACCAAAGAAAATAGGGCTCGTGCATATTCACTAACGCGTGCCGCTGTTAATTTGGGGTTCCTTTTTGGACCAGTTTTGGGAGGGTTGATTATTATGCAATTAGGATACGAATACATATTTTATGTAGACGGTCTAACTTGTATTGTTGCAATAATCGTTTTCATGTTTTTCGTTAGAGATAAGAAAATACCTGTCAAGTTCAAAAAACTTGATATTGTGCCACAAAAGGTTTCAGTGATAAAAGACAGACCATTTATGTTGCATTTGGTAATTTGTTTGATAACAGGCATCTTGTTTTTTCAGATTTTTACCACTTTGCCATTATATCATAAAGAGCGATTTAATATGTCAGAATTTGATAGTGGATTGCTTTTGAGTTTAAATGGGCTTCTTATTTTGCTTTTTGAACTTCCTATTGTAAATTATGTAACGAGAAATAAAATAAATAATCATAGAGTTATTTTTATAGGCTTGTTGTTTATGGCAACTAGTTTTCTGCTTCTATTGTTCCCTTGGGAAGGTGTTTTAATCCCTATGATGCTTTTTATGACATGTGGAGTGATGTTAACTTTTCCGTTTGCTAATTCATTTGCAATGGAGCGATCATATGAATTGCAGGAAGGAAAGTATATGGCTGCATTTACTATGAGTTACAGTTTTGCGCATATTTTAAGTGCTAAAACAGGTATGGAAATTATTCAAAGATCGGGTTATGAATCCAATTGGATATTTATGGCAACTCTTGGTATAGTTGGTACTTTGCTTGTTTTTAAATTGTTTGCTATGGTTGAAAAAGAAGATTTGAAAAATAGTGAAAGACTGATATCGATAGAAAGTAACGACAAGAAGTAGTTGGATTATCAGAAATAATATTTAAATGTTCGTCTTTTTATTAGGATGATTGCATTTTATAGAAAAAACAGTAGTAAGCAAAAGTTTACTGCTGTTTTTTTATAGGCCAATTTTTTATTTTGTTATGTTTTTACCGATGAATAGAAATAAGCGGTGTAGGTCATTTTATAGGCAATAATCGTTTGTTTTTTTTTCTCTCTTTTTTATCTTTTCTAATAAGCAGAATTTGATGCTCAGGGCTTATGATAAATATGCTATTTGTTTTAATATTAATCAAACACTTTATTTTTAGTAAAGAAAAATCCCATCTCGTAATGAAACAAGATGGGATTTTATATGTCTAAACGAAATCTAAAACAGAATCCGTTTGTTGCAATCAATAGATTATCCTAAAGTAACTCTTTTGAAACCTGTAATTTCAACGTTGAATCCTTTAACATAATCACTAACTTTTTTACTGTCATCTTTGATGAAGTTTTGATCTAGTAAGGCTTTCTCCTGGTCTAAAGTAGTATTGTCAGAGATGAAACGTTGAATTTTTCCTGGGATAATTTTGTCCCAAATTTGTTCTGGTTTACCTTCAGCTTTTAATTCAGCTTTGGCATCTTCTTCAGCTTGTTTGATAACTTCTTCAGTTAATTGAGAGTAAGAAATGTATTTAGGAACATTTTTTAAAGTTTTCCCTAAACGTTTTGCTTCTTCATTTTCTTTTTCGATTATAGCAATACGAGCAGCAAGTTCAGAAGCAACGAAAGCTGGATCAAAATCTTTGTAAGATAATGTATCAGCTCCCATAGAAGCAACTTGCATAGAGATGTCTTTAGTTAAAACGTCACCATTAGCAATTGGTGCAGAAATTGCAGTTAATGCAGCAATTTTGTTAACGTGAACGTAAGATCCAACGAAAGCACCTTCTAAAATTTCAAAACCACCGATTTCGATTTTTTCACCGATAACACCGGTTTGCTCGATTAATTTTTCAGCAACAGTAATTCCGTTGAAATCTGAAGCTAAAAATTCTTCTTTAGAAGAGAAGTTAATAGCTCTTTCTACTAATTCTTTAGCCAAAGTTACGAAAGCCTCATTTTTACCTACGAAATCTGTTTCGCAGTTTAAAGTGATGATAGCTCCTTTAGTTTTGTCTGCATTAATAAAAGAAACAGCAGCTCCTTCAGAAGACTCACGGTCAGAACGGTTAGCAGCAACTTTTTGTCCTTTTTCTCTAAGGTTTTGTATAGCTTTATCGAAATCTCCTTCAGCTTCAACTAAAGCTTTTTTACAGTCCATCATTCCGGCACCTGTAGTTTGTCTTAATTTATTTACGTCTGCAGCAGTAATTGTTGCCATAATATAATGTGTTTAATGTTATAAAAGTAAAAATTCCAATCTCTAAATCCCAAATCCCAATTTTAATAAATTATCAACATACTGTTTCTAATTTTTTATGGAATTTGGAATTTAAAATTGGAATTTTAAAATTTGATTTATTCTTCAGTTGCTGGAGTTTCTGCTTCAACAGCAGGAGCAGCTTCGGCAGCGGCTACTTCAACAGCAGGAGTTTCTGCAGTTGCAGCGGCTTCTGGCGCATCAGTTTCTTTATCAGAAGTTCTGTTTGCTAGGCCATCGATAATTGCAGCAGTTACTAAAGATAAAATTTTATCAATTGATTTAGAAGCATCATCATTTGCAGGTATCACGTATTCTACTTCACGAGGATCAGAATTGGTATCAACCATTGCAAAAACTGGAATGTTTAATTTTTGAGCTTCTTTTATTGCGATGTGTTCAGCTTTGATATCTACTACGAACAATGCTGCAGGAAGTCTTGACATATCTGCGATTGAACCTAAGTTTTTCTCTAGTTTAGCACGAAGACGATCTACTTGCAAACGCTCTTTCTTAGAAAGTGTCATGAAAGTACCATCTTTCTTCATTTTGTCAATAGTAGCCATTTTTTTAACAGCTTTACGGATAGTTACGAAGTTAGTTAGCATTCCACCAGGCCATCTTTCAGTGATGTAAGGCATGTTTGCAGCTTTTGCTTTATCAGCAACGATGTCTTTTGCTTGTTTTTTGGTAGCAACAAATAATATTTTTCTACCTGATGCAGCGATTTTTTTCAAAGCTTCATTAGCTTCTTCAATTTTTGCTGCAGTTTTATATAGATTGATAATGTGTATACCATTACGCTCCATATAAATGTAAGGAGCCATATTTGGATCCCATTTTCTAGTCATGTGTCCAAAATGAACACCTGCTTCTAGTAATTCTTTTACTTCTACTTTGTTTGACATTTTTTGTACTAGTTTACGTTCTGTTGATTAGCAATGTATGAATGGCGATAAATCGGCTAGATACATTTAGATGCTAAACTAATTTCAAGCCTCGGCTTGACAACAACAACATTGTTTTAAATTTTTTAATACATTCTAGGATGTCTTGTACATATAATACAAGACAGGCAATATTAACGTTTAGAGAATTGGAATCTCTTACGAGCTTTCTTCTGACCGAATTTTTTACGTTCAACCATTCTTGGATCTCTAGTTAATAAACCTTCTGGTTTCAAGATAGCTCTGTTTTCAGCATTTACTTCACACATAACGCGTGCCAATGCCATTCTTACAGCTTCTGCTTGACCAGTTGAACCACCTCCATAAACGTTTACTTTTACGTCAAAGTTAGATGCGTTTTCTGTCATAGACATTGGTTGCAAAACTTTGTACTGTAAAGTAGCAGTTGGGAAATAAGTTGCGAATGGTTTTTTGTTTACAACGATAACTCCTGTTCCTTCAGAAACATAAACACGTGCAACAGCGGTCTTTCTTCTACCGATTTTGTGAATAACTCCCATTACTTAAGATCGTTTAGGTTAACAGTTCTAGGTTTTTGAGCTCCTTGTTTGTGCTCAGATCCTACAACAACATTTAAATTTCTAAAAAGTTCAGCACCAATTTTGTTTTTTGGTAACATACCTTTTACAGCTTTCTCTACTAGTAATGCAGGGTTTTTTGATTGCAATACTTTAGCAGTTAAAGTTCTTTGTCCTCCAGGGTAACCAGTGTGACGGATGTATGTTTTCTCATCCATTTTGTTACCTGTAAGGTTAATTTTTTCTGAGTTGATAACAATTACGTTATCTCCACAGTCCACGTGTGGTGTATAACTTGGCTTGTACTTACCTCTCAAAATCATAGCGACTTTTGAAGCAAGACGACCTAAGTTATGACCGTCAGCATCTACAACAATCCATTCTTTTGTAGAATTGGCTTTTGTTGCTGAAATTGTCTTGTAGCTTAATGCGTTCACAATAATAATATTTTAATTAAACATTCCATCCCCAATAAAGGGGTTGCAAAAGTACAATTAATTATTTTAAATACAAATACCTTATTTGATTATTTTTTTGGTTGATTTTAGCTGATTATCAAATATATATTTAAAGTGACGAAATTATCAGGTGCTTTGGGAATCATAACATTTAAGATATTTTCCTTTAATTTTCTTTTTGATATTGTTATTTTTTTGTACTTTTCGCTTTTATCTAAAGAAATGCATGCCTTTTTTTGGTTTTTTTTATTAAAACTACGATATGTATTACTGAATTCTAATTTTATAGACTATTAATTAAGCATTAATTACCATACTCCAATGAAAGCAAAAGCAACATTAAAACAAATTGCAAAAGAACTTAATGTTTCGGTATCAACTGTTTCTAAGGCACTTAATGATAGTCCAGAAATTAGCGAACAAACAAAAATTAGAATTAAAGAATACGCAAAATTAAAAAACTACAAGCCAAATGTTATTGGTTTAAATTTGAAAAATCGCAAAACGAAAACAATAGGGGTTATTATTCCTAATATATTGAACTCCTTTTTTGCCAAAGTTTTTAGTGGAATCGAAAAAGTAGCAGATGAAAGAGGTTATAATGTGATTATGTGTATTTCTAATGAGTCTTTAGAAAAAGAAGCTCATACTCTTGAGATGTTAAGTAATGGAACTATTGATGGTTTTATTTTGTCCATTTCTGAAGAAGCTCAAAAATTACACGACTACAGTCATTTTACCTCCATTATAAATGATGGAACTCCAATTGTTATGTTTGATAGAACATCTGACGAAGTGGATTGTGACAAAGTTATTGTTGATGATTTTGATTCTGGACACAATGCAACTCAGCATTTAATTGATTTAGGATGTAAAAATATTGCCTTGATTTCATCTGTAGATAATTTGAGTGTCGGTAAATTAAGAGCCGATGGATATTTGAAAGCACTGAAAGATAATAATATTGAGGTAAACGAAAATATTATTATACGAACAGATTCAGAAATTGATCTTATTGATAAAATTAATGATTTATATTCGAATAATCTTGTTGACGGTGTTTTCGCATTAGATGAGAACGATTCGGTTGCAGCTTTAAAAGTAGGCGCTAAGAAAGGATACAAAATACCAAAGGATCTTAAAATTATTGGTTTTGCAGATGGTATTCTTGCTTCCAGACGATTGTCCCCAAGTTTGACAACAGTAAGTCAACACGGAATTGAGATTGGAGAAGTAGCTGTAAAGTTGCTAATAGACAGACTGGAATCTAAAGAGGAGCATAAACCGTATGAAACACTTATTATTAAAACAAAATTAAAAGAAAGAGAATCTACTAAATAACAGCAAAGCCATTCATTAATTTCTGAATGGCTTTTATTTTGTTAGTGTAATTTTTTTTAAGTGAATTCTGCAAACTGAATACTGAGCACTTTTCTAATGCGCTTCCAACCAATTTTTTCCTAAACCAATTTCAACATCCAATGGAACGTCCATAATGAAGGCATTTTCCATTTCGTGTTTAATCATCGGTTGTATTTTTTCCAATTCTGAATTGTGTACATCAAACACAAGCTCATCATGAACTTGCAATAGCATTTTCGATTTCCAGTTTTCAGAAGTCAGTTTTTTATGAATATTAATCATGGCAATTTTGATAATATCTGCGGCACTTCCTTGAATTGGTGCATTTACAGCATTTCGTTCCGCACCACTTTTGACCATCATATTTGCCGAATTAATGTCTTTCAAGTAGCGTCTTCTTCCTAAAACAGTTTGTACATAACCGTGTTCTCTCGCAAAATCAACTTGATCTGACATGTATGATTTTAGTTTAGGATAGGTTGCATAATAGGCATCGATCAATTCGGCGCTTTCTTTTCGCGAAAGCGAAGTCTGATTGCTCAACCCAAAAGCCGAAACCCCATATATAATTCCAAAATTTACCGTTTTGGCATTACTACGTTGTTCTTTTGTCACTTCTTCTAACGGAACATTAAAAACTTTTGCAGCGGTACTTCTGTGAATATCTTCGTTGTTTTGAAAAGCTTTAATCATATTTTCTTCCCCGGATAAAGCGGCAATAATTCGTAGTTCAATTTGCGAATAATCCGCAGAAACTAAGGTGTAATTTTCGTCACGTGGTATAAAGGCTTTTCGAATCAATCGTCCTCTTTCGGTACGAATTGGGATATTTTGTAAGTTGGGATTATTCGAACTCAATCGCCCAGTTGCGGCAACCGTTTGCATATAGTCGGTGTGGACGCGACCTGTTTTTGAGTCCACCTGATTGGGTAAAGCATCAATATAAGTACTTTGTAATTTTACCATTTGACGCCATTCGAGAATATCTCGAACAATTTCATTATCGTTAGCTAAATAACTTAGGATTTCTTCGCCTGTAGCATATTGACCTGTTTTGGTCTTCTTTTGTTTGGCGCCACCAATTTTTAATTTGTCAAATAGAATATCACCTAATTGTTTTGGAGAAGCTAAGTTGAATTTCTCTCCAGCGGTTTCATAGATTTTTTGTTCCAAAGCGTTGCTTTCGACAGCCATTTCAACTGACATCGATTTTAAAAAAGGTACGTCCAGATTGATTCCTTCCAATTCCATTGCAGCCAAAACAGGAATTAACGGAATTTCGATTTCGTCAAATAGTTTTTTGGTTTCCGCTTTGTCTAGAATTGGACTGAAGTTTTGTTTCAATTGAAAAGTAACATCGGCATCTTCGGCGGCATATTCTTTGATTTCTTCCAAAGCCACCTCACGCATTGATTTTTGATTCTTGCCTTTTTTTCCAATTAAATCTTCAATTGATTTTGGCGAATATTTTAAGTATGTTTCCGATAAAACGTCCATATTATGACGCATATCGGGATTGATTAAATAATGCGCAATCATCGTGTCGAATAATTTTCCTTTGATTTGAACACCGTAATGCGAAAGAATTTTTAAATCGTATTTGATGTTTTGACCAATTTTTTCGATGGTTTCACTTTCGAAAAAAGGTTTGAATTTGTCGACCAAAATTTGTGCTTCTTCTTGGTTTTCTGGAAACGGTACGTAAAAGGCTTTTCCTTTTTCGAAAGAAAATGACATACCAACCAATTCGGCATTTAAGGCGTCAATTCCAGTAGTTTCGGTGTCAAAACAAACAGAAGTTTGATTCATCAAGTTTTGCAAAAGTAATTTCACTGCAAAATCTCCTTGAATACTCTGGTAAAAATGTTCTGTATTTTCTAAAGTTGCATAATGTGAATTGGAGTGCACTTCGTTGCTTTCTTCATCCGAAAATCCAAATAAGTCAAATTGGTCTTCATTGGATTTTTTTGCTGGAGCTTTTTTGACAGTTTTTTCACTTTCGACAGTATTACCATTACCATTGGTGTCAATTTCGTCGTATTCTTTTCCTGTTCCAAAATATTTGTCAAACTGGGCTTTCATTTGACGAAATTCCAATTCCTGAAACAACGCGTCGGTTTTTTCAACATCGGGTTTTGATAATTCGAAGTCGGCCTCATTAAATGTTACCGGACAGTCGAGTAGGATAGTGGCTAATTTTTTAGACAAAATTCCCAATTCGGCATTGGCTTCGATTTTGTCTTTTATGGCGCCTTTTAATTGATGGGTATTGGCCAAAAGATTTTCCATAGAGCCATATTCTGCCAAGAATTTCTTTGCAGTTTTTTCGCCAACACCAGGTAATCCAGGAATGTTATCGGCGGCATCGCCCATCATTCCCAGATAATCAATTACTTGTAAAGGATGGGTTATTTCAAATTTTTCCAATACTTCTGGGATTCCCCAAATTTCTATGCCATTTCCCATTCGAGCGGGTTTGTACATAAAAATATTTTCAGAAACCAATTGGGCAAAGTCCTTGTCTGGAGTTACCATGAAAACTTGAAAATTTTCTTTTTCGGCTTGTTTAGCGAGAGTTCCAATTAAGTCATCTGCCTCAAAACCAGGAACCTCAATAATAGGAATGTGCATGGCCTTCAATAATTCTTGAATATATGGAACGGCAATTTTTATCGCTTCGGGAGTTTCGTCGCGATGTGCTTTGTATTCTTGATACATTTCGTAGCGATAGGTGCTTCCACCTTTGTCAAAAGCCACGGCCAAATGATCGGGCTTGTCTCGTTTTATAACATCCATCAAGGCATTCATAAACCCCATAATTGCGGAAGTATCCATTCCTTTGGAATTGATTCTTGGGTTTTTTATAAAGGCAAAATATCCACGAAATATTAATGCATAGGCATCAAGAAGGTAAAGGCGTTTTTGAGCAGACATATAAAAAATTTAGTGTGTAAAAATAGACAATTGAGTTTTAAAAATGAATTTGTTACTGAAATTTCTAAATCCATTTCGACAACTCTTCATTTGTTAGTTATTTAGACTTTAAAGATGAGAGTGTTAATCCAAAGTTAAACTTTTTGAGAACGATAAATCTTCATTTTGTCTTCATTTTTGGATTATACATTTGACCTATAAAAATAAATTATTAATTCAAAATTTTAGAAATCATGAAAAAAGTATTAATGTTAATCGTAGTATTATTTGGTACTAGTGTTATGGTAAATGCAGAAACGTTGCCTGTAAAAACAGCTCCAGCAAAAGAAGTAAAAATGACAAAACATCCAAAAAACAAAAAAGCGAAAACAGAAAAAAAATCTGCAGCAACAGGAACAACAAGTTCTACTGCTAAAAAATAATTAATGTTTTTGTTTTGTTATCATTTTCGAATAGCAATAAAACAAAAGGGTTAATTGTTAAGGAAGCCAGTGAAGAAATTTACTGGTTTTTTTGCATTTTAGAGCGTTAAAATTTTAATAATAGTATGTACTCCTTATTTTCATTAGTTGTTACTTTGAATAATTTTTAAATTATAATCAAATATGAAAATTCTTATTGTTGAAGATAATCCCGAATTGGCTTTTGAAGTAAAAGAATATCTAACAAGTAGCGGTTATATTTGTAAAATTTCCAAAAATTGCGAAGAGACATTGGAGGAAATTAACAGTAATGATTATGACATTGTACTTCTTGATTTAGGATTGCCCGATGGGAGCGGATTTGATATTCTAAAAGCGATTCGTAAAACAGACTCTAAAATAGCCGTTATCATTATTACGGCACAAGGAGAATTGGAGGATCGAATAAACGGTTTGCAACTTGGCGCCGATGATTATTTGACCAAACCTTTTGCTTTAACCGAATTGGGCGCTCGTTTATTCGCTATTATTAGGAGAATGCACGGATTTACGGTAAATCAGTTGGATGTTCACGGTTTTAGTTTAAAATTGCAAGATTATAAAGTAAGTTATGATGAAATTCCCATTAATCTAACCAAAAAAGAATTTGATATTTTTCAATATTTAGTTCTAAATAAAAATCGGGTAATAACACGTTTGCAATTGACCGAACACATTTGGGGAGACATTCTTGAGGTAAACTCTGATTCGAATTTTATCGATGTACATGTTCGAAATCTTCGAAAAAAATTGGATAAGCACACCAAAATTGATTGGTTTGAAACTGTCAGGAACGTTGGGTACCGAATAAATGTTTAATTTTAAAGCAATATAAATCAATTATGAAAATCAAGCATCAATTAGCTATTTTTAATGCATTATCGCGTTTGTTGCTGATTTTGGTCTTATGGCTAATGCTTCCCGTTTTGGTCGAAAAAGTGGTTTACAGTCATATTAATAAGAGCCTGCTTGAGAAAAAGCAAAAATTCATAGAACATTTAGATAAGGAAGAAATCAATGATTTTATTGTTCGGAACGACACTTCAGAAACATACGCCAGTTTTTCGACATTGCATAGCGAATTTCTTTTACTTTCTAGAGTACCTTCAAACAGTAAAATAATTGGGACCTTTTTTATTACAGAGCCTAGAATAATTGAAGAAGAACGCAATGATTATAGAATTCTTCAATATTATTTTAAGTATGAAAACACCAATTACCTATTGGAAATTGGGAATAGTTTAAGCGAAATCAATGACCTTACCTTTATCATTCGGTTTTTTATTATCATTGTTTTAATAATCATTGTTGTCATTACTTTTCTCGCGGATACTTTTTATATCGAATATTTATTAAAACCTTTTTATAAAATTATCGATACCAAAATTCGGCATGTAAACGAACCCGAAGCTTTTGATCATACTCCGATAAAAACACATTCGAAAGATTTTCAGGAATTGGATACTGTCTTGAATCAGATGATGGACCGAATAAGTGAATTGTTTAAAAAGGAGAAACAGTTTATTGCCAATGTATCCCATGAACTCTTGACTCCAATTGCTCTATTGAAAAATAAATTCGAGAATTTGCTTCAAAATGAATCTTTGGATGATGTCGCGGTAGATAAAATTGTGGGCTCGCTAAGTACATTAGACTTATTAAAAAAGATAATAGCAAATTTATTGTTGGTTTCAAAAATTGAAAACAATCAATATGAAGCAAATGAGTTGATTGATTTTGACGCTATAATTACTAATTTGATAGCCGATTTGCAAGATAGAATAGAAGACAAAGAGCTGACTTTCCATAAAAAAATAGAACATCATTTTCATTTTACAGGAAACAAAACGTTGATGCATATTTTGTTTTATAATTTAATTGTTAATGCAATCAAATACAACAAACCATTTGGCAGCATTGAAATTAAAGACGGTTTTTTGAATGGAAATTATTTTTTGTCCATTTCAGACTCAGGTATTGGAATGAATGATAAACAACAGCAAAATGTTTTCAAGCGATTTACCAGAGTAAGCTCAGATCAGGAAGGGCAAGGGTTGGGGCTTGCTATTGTTGAAAGTATCGCTCAATTTCATCATATAATTATTGAGATAACATCGGAAATAAACGCAGGAACTACCTTTGTTCTGTTGTTTCCAAATCAGCAATAACCCAATTAAAAGTTAATTTTTTTCTAAAGGCCAAAACTTCATTTAATCTTCATTTTCAGAAAATATCTTTGACCTATTAATAAACGAATTATTAATTTAAAATCTAAAATCATGAAAAAATTATTAATGGTCTTGACACTTGCATTAGGAACAACAGTTATGGTAAGTGCTCAAACTACTCCAGCTAAAACAGCTCCAGCAAAAGAAGTAAAATCTACTAAAAAAACAACAAAAAAAGCTGCTAAACCTGCTGCAACTACAACTGCTAAAACAGCTGCTCCTGCAACTGCCGCTATGCCTGCGCCTAAAAAATAATTGCATTTTCTATTGGGGTAAAGAAAATTATTTGGAGATAAGGTATTAAAAGTTGGTTTTAATAGGTGAAAAGGGGAGACAAAGAAATTTGCTCCCTTTTTTTGCGTTAAAATTTTGATAATATAAATCCTTAGCATATCCATTAGTTGTTACTTTGTCTAAAATTTTTAAAAATAATGATCATACGTTTACTTCTTATAGGTTTTGTTCTTTTTTTGATAGAGCTTTATGCTTTTCAGGCAGTTAGAACTTTAATCAAGTTGAGATGGCTATTGATTTCGTATCAAATAATTAGCCTGTTGCTTTTTGTATTTATTCTCTATTCTTTCACTCAATTTGATCGTTCGGTAGGACAAACACAGCAAACTATGCTTACTATGGGGTTGTTGTTAGTAATTTATATTCCAAAAATTGTAGTGACTATTGTTCTTTTGGGAGAGGATATATTTAGACTAGCCGCCGGATCTGTAAATTATTTTATTGATTATAATAGTAGTACAGATTTTTTGCCTTCTCGACGTAAATTTGTTAGCCAAGTTGGATTAGGACTTGCAGCAATTCCTTTTTTGTCTTTGATTTATGGGATATTCGAAGGGAAATACAATTATAAAGTTATAAAACAAGCCATATATTTTCCCGATTTGCCTGAAGCTTTTGATGGATTTACGATTACTCAAATTTCCGATGTGCACAGTGGTAGTTTTGACAATCCTGAAAAAATAAACTACGCCATTGATTTGGTCAATGAGCAAAATTCGGATTTAATTTTATTTACAGGTGACATTGTTAATACTCATGCCAAAGAAATGTTACCATGGCTTGAGACTTTCAACAAAATCAAAAAGCATAAATATGGTAAATATTCAGTTCTGGGAAACCATGATTATGGCGAATATGTTACATGGAAAACAGAAATTGACAAAGAAGAAAACTTTGATGCAATCAAGAATTTGTATGGTCAAATTGGCTTTACATTATTATTGAATGAACATACTTTTATCGAAAAAGGTGGAGATAAAATAGCGTTGGTTGGAGTAGAAAATTGGGGAAAAAACTTCAAACAGGCAGGCGACTTAAAAAAAGCATCGCAGCATTTGTCAAAAGAGGATTTCAAAATTCTGATGAGTCACGATCCGAGCCATTGGGATGAATTGGTTCAACACGACGATAAGCACTTTCATTTGACTTTGTCTGGACATACTCATGGAATGCAGTTTGGAATAGAAATTCCAGGCTATTTTAAGTGGAGTCTGGCACAATATGTTTACAAGCAATGGGCCGGTTTGTATGAAAACCTTGGGCGTTATGTATATGTAAACAGGGGCTTTGGTTTTCATGCCTATCCAGGACGTGTGGGAATTATGCCTGAAATTACAGTAATTAAACTAATAAAGGGTGAAAAATTAGCATAATTGGTTTTAAATGTTAATTTTGCAAGATAATATCTCTTTTCGAAAGTAATAGAAATTAAACATTTTGGTTTTATGTCAAAATTTGGAGAACTTATAAATGCTCAAGTTCCAGTGTTAATAGATTTTTACACAGATTGGAATGAATCTTCGGTATCCATGCATCCAGTAATAAAAGATGTTGCAGCAGCACTTGGCGATAAGGTCAAGGTGATAAAGATAGATGTGGATAAAAACCAAGAACTAGCCGATGCTTTACGCATAAAAGGCTTACCAACTTTAATGATTTATAAAGAAGGACTTATGATCTGGAGGCAATCAGGTGAACTGGATGCCAATACGCTTATCGGTATTGTTCAAGATCAAATATAATTTTAATGCTATATGTCTTTTAAATTATTGAATTACATCAAATTTAAATCCCCTTTGTTTTAAAATCTCAAGTGATTTCGGAAGTGTATATTCTAAGTTTTTATATGCTTTCACACTGTCATGAAAAACTATTACACTTCCCGATTTTACATTATCTATTACATTTTTCAGGCATTTTTCAGGACTTATGTTTTGGTCAAAATCTGCACTGAGAACATCCCACATAATTATTTTATAGCCTAATTGTCGTAATTTTTTGGATTGCGACTTTTTTATTTTGCCATAAGGAGGACGAAAGAGTTTAGATTGCAAATTGCAGGATTCAGATTGCTGCGCTGAAATAGAATCTCCACATTGCTCTGTATTTTCTAAATAATCTTTTGTAGGCGTCTGCCATCCTTTCAAGTGATTGAAAGTATGATTACCAATCGAATGTCCTTCACTTATGATTTTCAGAAAAATATCCTTATGATTGCTAATGTTTTTTCCAATACAGAAAAATGTTGCTTTTGTCTGGTGTTTTTTTAATTGTTCCAAAACCCATTCTGTAATTTCAGGAGTGGGGCCATCATCAAATGTTAGGTAGATTTTATTTTCCGCATTGGGGATATCCCAAATATAACTTGAGAAAATTCTTTTTATAAAGTTGTTTGTTTTGATCCAATAGAAGCTCATATTTCAAAGTTACAATAAAATGAAAGTATAAAAAAATGCAGTGTTTAATTTAAACACTGCATTTTTTTTAAATAAACTCAAATGAATTTGTTATTCTTTTTTACGTCCAAAGCGGGCGAAAATTTCGATATACGTATTAAAAGTCTTTTTGCTTTTATTGTAAAATTCTGTATCGCCACTTTCTTTCATAACTTCTAACAGGCCTCTGTAGCGTTCAAGATCGGTAATTATGTCTATTGCTATGCTAGATTGTTCAGAAGGACTTAATTTTGCATAGTAATTAAGGTTTTCTTGGTATTTTGCTGTTAATTTTTCAAGTAAATCATGAGCTTTTGCTTTTTCGCCAACATCATAATATCCTTTGGCAAATGGTTCTACTAAAGAATAATATCCAAATTTGTCTAAAGGCATTTTGGTCATCGCCAATTCAATGATATTTTTTGCTTTGTCAATCTTTCCTTCCACAATAAGTTGGTCCATCAAACGAGCTAAATTCATTCTGTAAGTAAGACTTTCTCTTCTTGTTTCTGGGTCGTGATAGATTTTGGTACTTTCACTGTTGCCCCAATCCCATTTCATGATTTTGCCATACATGTTTTCAGAGTCAATTCGACCCATATCCATTTGTCCGCCATCTTTTGCAAATGGTGTTTTTATAGGGACTAATTTATATACCATACCTTCTAATTGCAGATAGTCTTTCATCCATAGATAATCTTCAGGATCAAATGCACCTCCGCTAAAGTAAACTGGTCTTTTCCAGTTGTTGTTGGCAATCAGATCCAACATCATTAACCTATTTTTGTATATAGCATTTCCTTTAATATCTATGTCTATATACGGTACTATCGAATCATAAAGTTTTGGGTCAACGACTTTGTTTTTTATAATGGTAGCTTTGTCAACAGGTATTCTGATTTTATTAGTTGGGTAGAAATGTATGGTTTGCCCGTTTTGCATTTCAACAGTAGATTTTGGATTTTTTATAAAGGCAATAAAATCTTTTATATCCCAACGACTTTCTGTTTTAGGAATGTAAGCTACATAATCCAGTTTGTCACCTACATAGTCGTCATGTGTAAATGATATTGGTAAAGCGTCAGATTGGTATGCTTTTCTTTTCATCTGATCGATATACCAGTCTGTCATAAACAAGCTGGTATTGACAATCTTGATATCTGTTCGTACTCCTTCAATTTCTTGAGCGTACCAAAGAGGAAAGGTGTCATTGTCCCCAATCGTAAATAATATGGCATTAGGATCACAAGATTCGAGATATGCTTTTGCCATTGCAGTTGCAGTATATTTTCCCGAACGGTCATGGTCATCCCAGTTCTGGAAAGCCATAAGTACAGGTGCAGCCAGTAAACTTCCCGCAATAAGTATCGGTCCTGCTATTTTTGGAGTGAGGTATTTTTGTGCGCTCTCATACAAGGCATAAACTCCAAATCCAATCCACATAGCAAAGACATAAAAGGAACCTACTAGAGCATAATCTCTTTCTCTAGGTTCAAATGGTCTTTCGTTTAAGTATATTTTCAAGGCAATTCCTAGGAAAAGGAATAAAGCCAGTAATACATAAAAGCTTTTTCGGTCTTTAGAAGCATGATACATGATTCCGATGAGTCCAAGAATAAAAGGTAAGAAGAAATAAACATTTCGCCCTTTGTTATTCAATACATCCGATGGTAAATTGTCCTGAGAGCCTAAATGCAAACTGTCAATAAACGGAATTCCACTTATCCAATTTCCATCCAGATAATCGTATCTTCCTTGTTCATCGTTTTGCCTTCCAACAAAATTCCACATCAAATACCTCCAGTACATATAGCCAAATTGGTATTCAAACATAAAACTAAAATTGTCTGCAGTTGTTGGCTTTTCTATAATTAAGTAATCGCCATAATGTTTTAAGAAAGAAACATAACCTTCGTTGTCAATTTGTTTTTGAGCGTAAGCTTGTCTGAACTCGGCAATGGTTTTTTCGGTTTCATTCTTCAACTGAGCTATGGCTTTGTTGTAATCTTCTTCGCTTAATTGGCTAGGATCTAATCCGTATTTTACTAAATCATCTTCATAAGGATAGTCAGGATTCATTCGGAACGCGGGTGGATTTGTAAAAGTCATGTAATTTTCAACATGTTCGGTGCTCCACATTCTTGGCAAAATAGTTTTTTGATTGTCATCACTATTTTGTTCTGCTTTTATGTAATTGTTTACAATAACATATTTTCCGGTTTTGTAATCTCTTTCGTAGTTGGGTGCTTTGTCCAAATAAGGATTATTCGCATCAAGTCCTGCAAAAGTTTCTGTGTATTGAGGTCCGTAAAACAAAGGGTTAACGCCGTATTGTTCTCTGTTGTAATAAGCCAAAACTTCGGCAGCATCCGATGGCTTGTTTTCGTTTATAACCGTATTTGCATTGGCGCGAATGGGTAACATTAACCAAGTAGAGAATCCTATAAGTATGAATAAAACACATAAAATTATCGTGTTGTATTGCACATATCCTTTATTGTGAGTGTATTTTAATCCAAAATAAAAGAAAGAAATAAACAATAGCGCTACGAAGATAGTCCCGGAATTAAACGGCAATCCCATAGAATTCACCATAAAAATTTCTGTCTTTCCAAAGAAAGCCATTGTAAGAGGCAGTAATAATTTAAAAATAAATAACAGTACTGATACCACGACAACATTTGCAATAATGAAATTTTTGACTGTAACGACTTTATAGTTTTTAAAGAAATAAAGAAACCCAATAGCTGGTATAGTTAGTAAAGACATGAAGTGGACTCCAAACGACAATCCAACTACCAAGGAGATTAATAATAACCATTTGTCTCCTCGTGCAGTATTCATTTCTTGTTCCCAGCGCAAACCTAACCATAAAAGTAATGAAATTAATAGAGTGGCCATGGCATACACTTCGGCTTCAACGGCATTAAACCAAAAACTATCCGAAAAAGTATAAGCTAAAGCGCCAACAAAAGAACTTCCAAGAATTGCAATAGCATTGTCTTTGTTAATTTCTGTGTATTGAGAAACTACTTTTTTTAGGATCATTGTGGATGACCAAAACATAAATAAAATAGTAAAGGCGCTAGAGAAAACAGAGGTCATATTTACCATTAAGGCAATATGTTCTTTATCTATGGCAAACATGGCGAAAAAAGCCCCAATCATTTGAAACAATGGCGCTCCAGGAGGGTGTCCTACTTCAAGTTTTGCTGCTGTTGCTATGTATTCTCCACAATCCCAAAAACTCATTGTGGGTTCTACTGTGAGGGTATAAGTTATTAATGCGATTGAAAATGCAAACCAACCTGTAATCGTATTCCATTTGTTAAAATTGAATGATGCCATATACTAGTCTTCTGTTTTTTTGTTGTTTAATAAAGCGATACAAAGAAAATGTTTTTTTTTATAAAGTTCAGTTGCATTTTTATAATTTTATTGAAAATAATTGTTTTGTCAAATGCTTTGTGTTTCAGTATTTTAATCAGATTTTAATTTTTAAATTCAAAATGGTTTCATTTTTTTTGAATAAAAAGGCAAAAAAAGTTTGCACAGCTTGGAATTTGTTTTAAATTTGCACTCGCTTAGCAGGAATGTTAGCAAATATGCTGGTCTATGGTGTAATGGTAACACAACTGTTTTTGGTGCAGTCTTTCAAGGTTCGAGTCCTTGTAGACCAACAGAAAACCTCTCAAAATTGAGAGGTTTTTTTTATGCTTGTTTTTCATAATCTCCATTATGAAATGAGTTTAATGTAAAAAAGCTTCTCAATAAATTTTGAGAAGCTTTTTTGTTTTTATAAAAAACCGGAATTAAATTTTAAATGTAATCACGGGTCTTGAAATGTGATTTACCAAATCTTCTGTCACACTGCCGTTAAAGAAATGTGTCAAGGCTGTCCTGCCATGTGTACAAATACCAATTAAATCTGCATCGATTCTGTTTGAATAATTACTGATGCCCTTTTCTATGTTGGTATCATTGTATATGTTTAAGGTATGTTCTGGCATTTCGAATTCTGCTACAAAATCTTTCATGATTTTCTCTGCAACCAATGTGCTTTTAAAGCTATTTGGAGTACAAATCATGACTAAGTTTAATTTGGCGTCAAAAAATTTAGTGACCGCAAGAAATTTCTGGAATGGTTTTTTTATTTCTTCCGAAAAATCAGAAGCAAAAAGTATGGTTCTTACATCAAAATCCTTCACTTCTTTTTTGATGACTAAAACAGGAATTTTGCTTAGTCTAACTACTTTTTCTGTATTAGAACCAATTAAAATTTCTTCAATTCCAGACGTGCCATGTGACCCCATTATGATTAAGTCAATGTCGTTGTTGTTTGAATAATTACTTATACCTTCATAAGCACTATCTAGTCGAACTACTTCGGTAATTGTAATTCCTTGTAGATAATCTCTGTCTTTAATGCTTTTTAGCATTTCTTCTGCTTTTCTTTTAAAAAGCATAATTTCTGGAATACTTGTTTCGCCGCTCACAGCATCGTTCATGTGAGTAGGTAGTTCCAGCATGTTAATTAATACGATTTCACAATTATTTTTTTTTGCAATTTGTGCACCAACTTCTATAGCTTGATTAGCATATTTTGAAAAATCGGTAGGAATTAAAATTCTTTTCATGGTAGATTGGGTTGATTATTCCAGAAAAAACTGGTTTTTTATTGATAGTTTAAAGATATAAATTTTTTTAATAGTAATCAATTTTTTTTGATTTATAAAAAAACACTATATTTGCACCGTTATTTATTAAAACTTAAATAATGAGGGGACAAATGTCCCCTCTTTTTATAAAGATATGACATTCAGAGAAAAAGTAAATACAGTATTAGATGAAGCTCTTAAAGAAAAGCCAACGGTTTTTTTAATAGATCTTACCATTACAGACTCTTTCAAAGTTATTGTTGGTATTGATGGTGATAATGGTGTGGTTTTACAGGACTGCATTGATATTAGCAGAGCTATAGAAAATAATTTAGACAGAGAAGAGCAGGATTTTTCGTTAGAAGTGGCTTCTGTAGGTGTAGGTTCACCATTAAAATTAATCAGACAATACAAAAAAAACATTGGAAGAACATTAATTGTTAAAACCGCAACAGAAAATATTGAAGCAGAATTAGTTGAAGCTAATGATCTTTTTATAATTTTGTCGTGGAAGGCCAGAGAACCAAAAAAAATAGGTAAAGGAAAAGAGACGGTTCAAAAAGAACTTCAAATCCCATACTCAGATATTAAAGAAGCAATTGTTACAGTAACATTTTAATTAAAGAATTCGCATGGAAAATTTAGCATTAATCGATTCATTTTCAGAGTTTAAAGATGATAAACTTATTGATCGTGTAACGCTTATGGCAATTTTGGAAGATGTATTTAGAAATGCATTGAAGAAAAAATACGGTTCAGATGATAATTTTGATATCATCATAAATCCTGACAAAGGAGATATGGAGATTTGGAGAAGAAGAGTAATCGTTGCTGACGAGGATTTGGATTTTGAAAATGAGGAAATTACATTAACTGAAGCCAGAAAAATTGAAGCCGATTTTGAAATTGGTGAAGAGGTTTCTGAAGAAGTTAAATTGATAGATTTGGGTAGAAGAGCGATATTGGCTTTAAGACAAAATTTAATTTCAAAAATACACGAACACGATAACACTAATCTTTACAAACAATTTAAAGATATTATTGGTGACATATATACTGCAGAAGTACATCATGTACGTCCAAGAGTTGTTATTTTGGTTGATGATGAAGGGAACGAAATCATTTTGCCAAAAGAAAAACAAATCCCTTCTGATTTTTTCCGTAAAGGAGATAATGTTAGAGGAATAATTGAAAGTGTTGAATTAAAAGGGAATAAACCTCAAATTATAATGTCAAGAACTTCAGATAAGTTCCTAGAGAAATTATTTGAACAAGAAATTCCGGAAGTTTTTGACGGTTTGATTATGGTTAAAAATGTAGTGAGAATTCCAGGTGAAAAAGCAAAAGTAGCTGTAGATTCTTATGATGATAGAATTGATCCGGTAGGTGCCTGTGTGGGTATGAAAGGATCACGTATTCATGGAATTGTTCGTGAATTAGGAAATGAAAATATTGATGTAATAAATTATACAAGTAATGTGCAATTGTACATTACAAGAGCATTGAGCCCGGCAAAAGTTTCTTCTATCAAAATTAATGAAGAGACCAAAAGAGCCGAAGTGTTTTTGAAATTGGAAGAAGTTTCTAAAGCAATTGGTAGGGGTGGGCATAATATTAGATTGGCAGGTCAATTGACAGGTTATGAATTAGACGTAATCCGTGAAGGTGATGTTGCTGGCTCTACATCTGATGATGATGATGTTGAATTAACTGAATTTTCAGATGAGATCGAAGAATGGGTAATTGAAGAATTTGCAAAAATTGGTTTGGATACTGCAAAAAGTATTTTGAAACAGGATGTAGAGGATTTAGTTAGAAGAACCGACCTGGAAGAGGAAACAATTCTAGATGTAATGAGAATATTGAAGGAAGAATTTGATAGTTAATCAACTACTGATTCTTCACGTAAAATAAATTTCTATTTTGTGTTTCTTTTAATAAAAGATATAAAAATAGAACAACGAATAAGGTAATAATAAAAAGGTTTTATGTCTGAAGAGAGAATAATTAGAATAAACAAGGTTTTAAGGGAATTAAATATTTCGTTAGAAAGAGCTGTGGATTATCTAAAAGATAAGGGAATTGCTATTGAAGCAAATCCAAACGCAAAAATTTCTGATCAGGAATTTAATATCCTACAAAGTCAGTTTGCAGGCGACAAGGGGAATAAAGAAGCTTCCAAAGAAGTAGGTGAAGAGAAAAGGAAAGAAAAAGAAGCATTGCGCGTTGAACGAGAAAAAGAAGTTGAAGACAAACGCAAGCAAGATGAAGAGCGTCTAAAACAACAAGAAGTTATCAAAGCTAGAGCTGTTTTGTCAGGACCTGTTCAAGTAGGTAAAATTGATCTTAATCCTAAAAAACCTGCGGCAGCTCCAACTCCAATTATCGCCGAAAAAGAGGTTGCTCCCAAAGACGTCATTCAACCAGAAAAGCCTGTTCAAAAAGAAGTTGTTCAAAAAGAAGTTTCGGCAGAGAAACCTTCCAAGAAAGAACCTTCTGTTGAAAACCCAGTTTCAGAGGCAAAAGAGGTTAAGCATATTCCAGGAATAAAAGAAGTTAAAAAAGCTGATAAACCAGAAGTTGTAACAGAGAAAAAAGCGGAATCGGTTGCTGATGAAAATCCAGGGGAAGAATCAATTACTACTCAATATCAAAAACTTTCCGGTGCAACATTAACAGGTCAAGTGATTGATTTGTCTCAATTCAACAAGCCCAAAAAGAAAAAAGAAGAGCCGAAAATTACTCCAAATAAACCCGGTGCACCCGGTGCTGCAGGAGCTAATAATGCCAACAAAAATAAACGCAAAAGAATTGCTCCAAAACCAGGTGCGCCTAGACCACCTGCTACTCCTGGAGTTCCTGGAGCGCCAAATCCTAATAAAATCACCCCGAATACTGGAGGTGGTGGTTTTAATGCCAATAGAAGTGCAAGACCTGGATTTGTAAAAGGAAACAGACCTGCTATTGTTGCAAAAGTGGAGCCAACTGAGGAGGAAGTTAAAAACCAAATCCGCGAAACTTTGGAGAAACTTCAAGGCAAAGGAGGTAAGTCTAAAGCAGCAAAATACAGAAGAGACAAAAGAGATACACACCGTCAAAAATCAGATGATGAACAAAGAGCTTTAGACGAAGGAAGTAAAACGATTAAAGTTACTGAATTTGTTACTGTAGGTGAAATCGCAATCATGATGGATGTGCCAATTACTAAAGTGATTGGAACCTGTATGTCACTTGGAATCATGGTTACCATGAACCAACGTTTGGATGCTGAAACATTAACTATTGTAGCTGATGAATTCGGTTATGAAGTTGAGTTTATTACTGTAGACATTGAAGAAGCAATTCAGGTTGTAGAAGATAAAGAAGAAGATTTAGTTTTTAGAGCGCCTATAGTTACTGTCATGGGTCACGTCGATCACGGTAAAACCTCTTTATTGGATTATATTCGTAAAGAAAATGTTATCGCTGGTGAATCTGGAGGAATTACACAGCATATTGGTGCCTACGGAGTAACTTTAGATAATGGTCAAAAAATTGCATTTTTGGATACACCGGGTCACGAAGCATTTACTGCAATGCGTGCACGTGGAGCTCAAGTAACCGATATCGCTATTATCGTAATTGCGGCTGATGATGATATCATGCCACAAACCAAAGAGGCTATATCTCACGCACAAGCTGCAGGAGTTCCTATTATATTTGCTATCAATAAAATTGATAAACCAAATGCCAATCCAGAAAAAGTAAAAGAAAGATTAGCAGGTATGAACTTATTGGTAGAAGATTGGGGTGGAAAAATTCAATCTCATGATATCTCTGCAAAAGTTGGTACAGGTGTAAAAGAATTATTGGAGAAAGTATTATTGGAAGCTGAATTATTAGATCTAAAATCAAATCCAAATAAAGCGGCACAAGGTACAGTTGTAGAAGCTTTCTTGGACAAAGGAAAAGGATATGTTTCTACTATATTAGTTCAACACGGTACCCTTAGAATTGGAGATTATATGTTGGCTGGAAAACATCATGGTAAGATAAAAGCCATGCATGATGAAAGAGGTAATATTGTTACTGTTGCAGGTCCTTCGACTCCAGTATCAGTTTTAGGTCTTGATGGTGCTGCTACTGCGGGTGATAAATTCAATATTTTTGAAGACGAAAAAGAAGCAAAACAAATTGCTGCAAAACGTTCTCAATTGATGCGTGAACAATCAGTACGTACGCAACGACATATTACATTAGACGAAATTGGACGTAGAATTGCATTGGGTCAATTTAAAGAATTGAACATTATCCTTAAAGGTGACGTGGATGGTTCTGTTGAAGCATTGTCTGATTCGTTCTCTAAATTATCTACTGAAGAAATTCAAATTAACATTATACATAAAGGAGTTGGGGCAATTACAGAAACTGATGTTATGTTGGCTTCTGCTTCAGATGCAATCATTATCGGATTTAATGTTCGTCCGGCCGGAAATGCTAGACAATTGGCAGATAAAGAAGAAATTGACATCCGTTACTATTCTATTATCTATGCTGCTATTGATGACTTGAAAGACGCAATGGAAGGAATGTTGGCTCCTGAGATGAAAGAAGAAGTTCTTGGAACTGCTGAAATCAGGGAGATTTTCAAAATTTCTAAAGTGGGTTCAATCGCAGGATGTATGGTTATGGATGGTAAGATTGCCAAAAACGCCAAAATCAGAATCATTAGAGATGGTGTGGTAGTATTTACAGGAGAGCTTCTTGCGTTGAAACGTTTCAAAGACGATGTAAAAGAAGTAGCCAAAGGATACGATTGTGGTATTCAAATAAAAGGTTATAATGATATCGAAGAAAGGGATGTTATTGAAGCTTACCATGAAGTTGCAATCAAAAAGAAATTGAAATAAAATTTCGATATATTTATACTTAAAATCCCAATTCGTTGGGATTTTTTTATGGTTAAATCCTAAAGTTCATTTTGTAAAATGATTGTTAGCTTCCAATTGAAGCGTTTTGCTAATGGGTTATAAAAAGAAATATATGAAAATTAAAAGAATAGGCATACTTGGTGCGATGCCAGAAGAAATTAATGGTATTGTTTTACTGCTTGAAAATAAGCAAGAGATTGTAAAAGGGATGCGAACTTATTATATTGGAACAATTAATGAAATTGAGGTTGTAGTTGTTTTTTCACGATGGGGTAAAGTTGCCTCTGCAACAACAGTTACTCATTTAATTGTTGAGTTTAATATTACTCAACTCTATTTTATTGGTGTTGCAGGAGCTATTAGTCAAGAACTAAATATTGGCGATATTGTGATTGCCAATAGTCTCGTTCAGCATGATATGGATGCGAGACCGATAATGAGGCAATTTGAAATTCCTTTGTTAAGCAAAACGTTTTTATACCCACCTAGCAAAATCTATAAGGATGCCTATTCGAGTATCAAAGAATTAGAAACAAGCGGACAATTTCTGGATGTAATTTCTATTCAAAATCAAGAAAAGTTTTTGATTTCAAATCCTAGAGTATTTGTTGGACAAGTAGCCAGTGGAGATAAATTTTTTTCGAATACTTCGGATAAAAATTTGCTGCTAAATTTGCTTCCAGATGTTTTGTGTGTTGAAATGGAGGGTGCTGCAGTTGCTCAGGTATGTTTTGAATATGACATTCCTTTTGTGGTTATTCGCACAATTTCGGACGCAGCAAATGAGACGTCTCCAGTTGATTTTAAGGAATTTATTGTTGAAGTAGCATTGAAATATGGAATTGAAATTATAAGAAAATTGATCAAATAAAAGACGTTTCTCTTCTGATTATTATTTGCTTGGTTTGATAAGAAAAACATTTTTATAGTTGTTTTTAATTTCAACTAGATAGTGCTCAGCTTCCATTCGGGTTCTAAAATTTCCAACCCAAACTTTATAGTTTGGTGTGTTAAAAACTATAGTGCCATCTACAGTATTGTACTCTTGTTTGAATTCTGAAAAAGTCTTCTTTGCAGTTTCGCTTATGCCATTGAAAATTTGTATTCTATAACGGTCGTTGTAGGTCAAATTTGGGTTCAATTTCCTTTTCTCATTAAGTAATTGCTCAAATTTAGCATCTTGAGTTACGGTTAAATTTTGGGTTTGAGCGGATAAATGACTTGTTAAAATAAATAAGATTAAAAAAAATAATATCTTTTTTAGAGGGCTTAAAATTCTCATAATGTGATTCTTTAATTATGCAAAAATACTATTTAACGGCGAGAATTGAATTAGGTTTATTATTTAGATTTAATATAAATTATAATTAAGATTATTTTAAGGTTTTGAGAATAGTTCTTAAGTCGTATTTTTGTCCAAGTTTTTAAATAAGGTTCGTTTGGTTTTCTAATTTTTTTGGATAACAAACGAACAATTTTTTAGTAGATAATCAATATAGTAATATGGAAAAGGTGGGTAACCATAATTCGAATTCAAGGAAATTAATTTTTAGCTTAGCCTTAGTGTTGAGTATTTCCGTAGCTTCATTTGCTCAGGGTGCAGCTCCGGTTGCTGCTGCAGCGACTACAGCAGCTCCAGCGGCGAGTGCTGGAGGTGATGCGGCAAAAGGCAAGGAGCTTTTTAATGCAAATTGTGCTGCATGTCATAAGTTAGACGCTAAAGCCACTGGTCCAGCATTGAGAGATGTTATTTCGAGACGTGAGATTTCTTGGATATACAAATGGGTTCATAATAGTTCAGATTTAATAAAATCTGGAGATGCTGCTGCCGTTAAAGTTTTTGAGGAAAATAACAAAATTCCGATGACTGCATTTCCTCAGTTATCTGAAGGAGATATTGATAATATTATAGCTTATACATCTGAACCAAAAGCTGTTGCTCCTCTTGCTGCCGCTACCGGTTCTGCAAGTACTGCTGGAGCTAATCAAGATGGTTCTATTTCCAATAATGTCATATTGGGTGCATTGTCATTAGTAATGGCAATTCTTATTGTGATGTTAGTTTTGGTTAACAGAGTCTTAAGAAAAGTAGCCGCCGCAAATGGTATTGAAGTAGCTCCAAAAGAGCCAACTTTACCAATATGGAAAGCTTTTGCAAGAAACCAATTCTTAGTTTTGGTTACAGTTATATTTCTATTGCTCTCTGGTGCCTATTTTGTTTATGGCTATTTAATGCAGGTTGGAGTAGATCAAAATTACCAACCTATCCAGCCTATACATTATTCTCATAAAATACATGCTGGTGATAATGAAATCAATTGTAAATATTGTCACTCTGCTTCACGTGTTAGTAAAAACGCAGGTATTCCTTCTTTGAATGTTTGTATGAACTGTCATAAAAGTATTGGTGAGGTGGCTGAATCTACTGCAACACCAGAATACAGTAAAGCGTATTATGATGGTGAAATTCAAAAACTATACAAAGCTGTTGGTTGGGATCCTACTACACAATCCTATACTGGGAAAACTGAACCGGTGAAATGGGTTCGTATTCATAATCTTCCTGATTTTGTTTACTTTAATCACTCGCAACACGTAACTGTAGCCGGTATTGAATGTCAGACTTGTCATGGACCTGTACAGGAATTTGAAATCATGAAACAATTCTCTCCTTTAACAATGGGATGGTGTGTTAATTGTCATAGAAAAACAGATGTTAAAATGGAAGGAAATGAATATTATACAAAAATTCATGAACAACTTTCAAAAAAATATGGTGTTGATAAATTGACTGCTGCTCAAATGGGTGGTTTAGAATGTGGTAAATGTCACTACTAAAATTTAATTAATTATCTAACCGAAATTCGATTAGTAATAGATTAAACCTTGAAAAAAAAGAAAATTATTAAGATTAATATTTATATATAATATGTCATCAAACAAAAAATACTGGAAAAGTGTTGAAGAGCTAGACGGAAATAGTTCTATTGTTGAGGCGCTTAGAAATAACGAATTTGTTGAAGAAATTCCTACTGATGAATTTTTAGGAAATGAAGCGGCTTTGTCTTCTTCTTCAACTACACGTCGTGACTTTTTAAAGTACGTTGGTTTTAGTACGGCAGCAGCATCTCTTGCGGCTTGTGAAGGTCCAGTGCATTTGTCGATTCCTTATGTGTTGCAACCAGAACAAATTATTCCTGGAGTAGCAGATTATTATGCAACTTCAGTTTTTGATGGTTTTGATTTTGCAAATCTTTTAGTAAAGACTCGTGAAGGTCGTCCAATCAAAATAGATAACAATACTATTGGCGGTGCAAAATTTACTGCTAATGCAAGAGTACACGCTTCTATTTTGGGATTGTATGACAGTATGCGTTTGAAAGAGCCAAAGTTAGAGTCAAAAGATTCTACGTGGTCTGCTGTTGATTCAAAAATAAAATCTAGTATAGTTGATGCTAATGCAAAAGGAGGGCAAGTTGTATTTTTGACCAATACATTGGCAAGTCCTTCAACTGAAACGTTAATTGCTAATTTTATAGCGAAGAATCCTAATGCTAAGCATGTAGTATATGATGCTGTATCTTCTTCAGAAGCTTTAGATGCTTTTGAAACTGTTTATGGTGAAAGAGCATTAGTGGATTATGATTTCTCAAAGGCATCATTAATTGTTTCTGTTGGTGCTGATTTTCTTGGAGATTGGCAAGGTGGAGGTTATGATGCAGGTTATGCTAAAGGTAGAATTCCTTCAGGAACAACCGGAAGCAAAAAAATATCAAAACACATACAATTGGAGTCTAATATGACTTTGTCTGGTGCTGCGGCTGATAAACGTGTTGCTATGTCAACTGCTAATCAGAAACAAGCATTAGTTGTTATTTATAATATTATTTCTGGAGCATCTGTTGCTACTTCTTTGGATGCAGTATTTAAAGCAGATGTTGCTAAAGCAGCTCAACAATTAAAGGCAGCTGGTTCGAAAGGACTTTTAGTTTCTGGTATTCAAGATAAGAATGCTCAATTATTAGTTTTGGCCATTAATCAAATTTTGGCAAGTGAAGCTTTTAATACTTCAGGGACAAGACAAATCCGTAAAGGATCTAATGAAAAGGTTGCTCAATTAGTAAAAGATATGAATATGAATGCTGGTAGTGTTCATACTTTGATTATGAGTGGTGTTAATCCAGTTTACACTTTGGCTGATAGTAAGTCATTCGTTGAAGGATTGAAAAAAGTTAAAACTTCGGTTTCATTATCATTAAAAGAAGATGAAACTGCTTCATTGTCTACAATAGCTGCTCCAGTTCCACATTATTTGGAAGCTTGGGGAGATTTAGCTTTGACAAAAGGAACTTATAGTATTACTCAACCTACTATTCGTCCATTATTCAATACAAAACAATTTCAAGATATTTTATTGTCTATAAACGGAATTCCTGGAACATATTATGATTATCTGAAAGCTTTTTCAGGTTCAGTAATTGCTGGTTCGTCTTGGAATCAAGTTTTGCATGATGGTGTTTTTGTTGGTGTTATTCCTGCCGCTAGTGCTGGAACTGCCGATTATACTGGTGCTGCAAATGCATTGGCACAATCAAAATCTATTGGTCTTGAATTGGTGTTATATACTAAAACAGGAATGGGAGATGGTCAACAAGCAAATAACCCTTGGTTGCAAGAGTTTCCAGATCCATTGACAAGAGTTTCTTGGGATAATTATGTTACTGTTTCAAATGCAGATGCTAAGAAATTAGGGTTATCAAATGAAATTGTTGCTAACGGTGGACTAAATGGTAGTTATGTTACTTTAACTGCTAACGGAGTTAAACTTGAAAATGTTCCAGTAATCGTTCAGCCGGGTCAAGCTGTTGGAACTGTGGGAATGGCTTTAGGGTATGGTCGTAAAGCAGCTTTAAAAGAAGAAATGCAAGTAGGTATTAATGCTTACGCTTTATATGGTGGATTTAATAATGTACAATCTGTTTCAATCGTGAAAACTGGCGGAGAACACGAATTTGCTTGTGTTCAAGGTCAGAAAACATTGATGGGTAGAGGAGATATTATTAAAGAAACTACACTTGAAATATTCAATACTCAAGATGCTGAAATCTGGAATGAAAAACCAATGGTTTCTTTAGATCACCAAGAAGTTGAAGCAACTTCAGTAGATTTGTGGGGTTCATTTGATCGTTCTATGGGGCATCATTTTAATCTTTCAATTGATTTGAATGCTTGTACCGGTTGTGGTGCTTGTGTAATTGCGTGTCATGCCGAAAACAATGTGCCTGTTGTAGGTAAAGCCGAAGTAAGAAGAAGTAGAGATATGCATTGGTTGCGTATTGACAGATACTATTCTTCTGAAAGTACGTTTGCAGGTGATGATGAAAGAAAAGAAAATATAGCTGGTTTATCAAGCTCATTATCTACTTTTAATGAAATGGAAAAAGCAAATGCTAATCCACAAGTTTCTTTCCAACCTGTAATGTGTCAACATTGTAATCATGCTCCTTGTGAGACTGTTTGTCCAGTTGCTGCCACTTCACACGGGCGTCAAGGTCAAAATCAAATGGCTTATAACAGATGTGTTGGTACTCGTTACTGTGCTAACAACTGTCCTTATAAAGTACGTCGTTTCAACTGGTTCTTATACAACAAAAACAGCGAATTCGATTATTTCATGAATGATGATTTAGGTCGTATGGTTTTAAATCCAGATGTTAATGTTCGTTCTCGTGGGGTAATGGAAAAATGTTCAATGTGTATTCAAATGACACAGGCAACAATTTTGAAAGCTAAAAACGAAGGAAGAACTATTAAAGACGGTGAATTCCAAACTGCTTGTTCAAATGCATGCTCTACTGGAGCAATGATATTTGGAGATGTAAATGATAAAGAAGCTGTGGTTACAAAACTTGCAGAAGATGAAAGAAGTTATCATTTATTAGAGCATGTTGGTACGAAACCAAATGTTGTATACCATGTTAAAGTTAGAAATACCTAGTACAAAAATTATTAATTAAGAATCAAATAAAGGATTATGTCGTCTCACTACGAAGCAGCCATTAGAAAACCCTTAGTTATAGGTGATAAATCATATCACGATATAACTGTTGATGTAGCCGCACCTATCGAAGGTAAAGCAAACAAACAATGGTGGATTGTATTTACAATTGCATTAACAGCTTTCCTTTGGGGACTAGGCTGTATTATATACACAGTGTCTACAGGTATCGGTACTTGGGGATTAAATAAAACAGTTGGTTGGGCTTGGGATATTACTAACTTCGTTTGGTGGGTTGGTATTGGTCACGCAGGGACACTTATTTCTGCAGTGCTTTTATTATTCCGTCAACGATGGAGAATGGCGATTAACCGTTCTGCAGAGGCGATGACAATTTTCTCTGTAATTCAAGCGGGTTTATTTCCAATTATACACATGGGACGTCCTTGGTTAGCTTATTGGGTATTACCAATTCCAAATCAGTTTGGATCTCTCTGGGTGAATTTTAACTCTCCATTACTTTGGGATGTATTTGCAATTTCAACTTATCTTTCAGTTTCACTAGTTTTTTGGTGGACTGGTTTATTACCCGATTTTGCGATGCTACGAGATAGAGCTATTACACCTTTCAATAAAAGAGTATATTCTATTCTTAGTTTTGGATGGAGTGGTAGAGCTAAAGATTGGCAGCGTTTTGAAGAAGTATCTTTAGTTCTTGCAGGTTTGGCAACTCCACTAGTACTTTCTGTACATACTATTGTATCTATGGACTTTGCTACTTCTGTTATACCAGGATGGCATACTACAATTTTTCCTCCATACTTTGTTGCTGGAGCAGTATTCTCCGGATTTGCAATGGTAAATACTTTACTTATCATAATGAGAAAAGTTTCTAATCTTGAAGCATATATTACATTACAACATATCGAATTGATGAACATTGTAATCATGATTACTGGTTCTATCGTTGGTGTTGCTTATATTACTGAATTATTTATTGCTTGGTATTCTGGTGTAGAATACGAACAATATGCTTTCTTGAATAGAGCAACAGGGCCATATGCATGGGCATATTGGGCTATGATGACTTGTAACGTATTCTCTCCACAATTTATGTGGTTCAAAAAATTAAGAACAAGCATTATGTTTTCTTTCATTATTTCGATTGTGGTAAATATTGGAATGTGGTTTGAAAGATTTGTAATTATTGTAACTTCATTGCATAGAGATTATTTACCGTCTTCATGGACTATGTTCTCTCCAACATTTGTTGATATTGGAATATTTATTGGAACAATAGGTTTCTTCTTTGTTTTATTCTTATTATACGCAAGAACATTCCCTGTTATTGCTCAAGCAGAGGTTAAAACAATATTGAAAGCTACTGGAGAACATTATATTAAAGAAAGAGAAGCTAATAAACATTCACATCATGAGTAATAAAGTTATATACGCCATTTATAATGACGATGATATTTTGATGGATGCCGTAAAAAAGACACGTGCAGCTCATCACCATATTGAAGAAGTATTCACTCCTTTCCCAGTTCACGGATTGGACAAAGCAATGGGACTTGCACCTACAAGATTAGCGATATGTGCATTCATATATGGTTTGTGTGGTTTGTCTTTTGGTACTTGGATGATGAATTTTATTATGATTCAGGATTGGCCTCAAGATATTGGTGGTAAACCAAGTTTTAGCTATATCGATAACATGCCGGCTTTTGTGCCAATTATGTTTGAAGAAACCGTATTTTTTGCAGCGCATTTAATGGTAATTACTTTTTATATGAGAAGTAGATTATGGCCATTTAAAGAAGCCGAAAATCCAGATGTAAGAACTACTGATGACCATTTTTTGATGGAAGTAGCTGTAAACAATAATGAAGAAGAATTGGTTTCTTTTTTTGAAGGTACAGGTGCAGTAGAAGTAAAAGTAATTGAAAAGCATTAATTGTAGATATGAAAAGTTTATATAAAATAACACTTGTATTTGGTTTAATGATTTTGGTTTCATCATGTCATAATGATGCTAATCCAAATTATCAATATTTTCCAAATATGTACGAATCGGTAGGTTATGAAACTTATGCTACAGCGCCTGTAGATGTGTTTAAAAATGGTAAAGAAGGTCAGCTTCCTGCTGTTGGTTCTATTAATAGAGGTTTTGAACCTTTTGATTATGCTAATACACCAGAAGGATATGCTTTAGCAAAAACTAATTTAAAATCACCATTGGATTCTCTAGATAGAAATTCTGGTAAAGGAAAAGAACTTTTTGATATTTATTGCATTAGTTGTCATGGTGCTGCTGGTGATGGTAAAGGGAAATTAGTGGAGAGAGAAAAATTTCTTGGTGTTCCTAATTATAAAGATAGAGAAATTACTGAAGGAAGTATTTTTTATGTGGAAACTTATGGTTTAAATGCTATGGGTTCTCATGCTAATCAAATGAGTGCTCACGAACGTTGGTTAGTTGCTGACTATGTTCTTAAACTTAGAGCACAATAATAATTGTCGAACAAACTGATCGTAATAGATATGTATACATTTTCAAGTAAATTAAAAACTTTTTCTTTCGTCTTAATGGCTGTTGGTCTTTTAGGTATTGGATATGGTTTTTTAACTGCACCTAAAGACATTCAAGAAGTTGAAAAAATACTAGCTGCTGATGCTCATGGTAATCATCATGAAGGGAGTAGTGAATCTGAAGGAGCACATGCAGTTTCTGCGGAAGCAAAAGTAAAAGCAGAAGCCGAACATACAGAACACTTAACACATGTTTTGCATCAATTGGAAAATAAACCTTGGTCTGCACTATATGTAGCTTGTATTTTCTTTATGTTGCTTTCTCTAGGAACATTGGCTTTTTATGCTATTCAACAAGTAGCACAAGCAGGCTGGTCTCCTGTCCTTTTTAGAGTTATGCAAGGAATTACAGCTTATTTGCCTGTAGGTTCAGCTATATTCTTTATCTTCTTAATATTATGTGGTTTTCATTTTAATCATTTATTTATTTGGTTAGATCCAGAAGTTGTGGCTAATGATAAAATTATTGCTAATAAAGCTGGTTATTTAAATTTTCCTTTTTGGATTTTAAGAGCAGCTATATTTTTATTAGGATGGAATGCTTACCGTTACTTTTCTAGAAAAAATTGTTTGGCTCAAGATGACTCAAATGATAATAGTTTTTACAAAAAGAATTTTAATATTTCAGCAGGATTTTTAGTATTTTTTATTGTTACTGAATCAATCATGTCTTGGGATTGGATTATGTCTATTGATCCGCATTGGTCTAGTACTCTTTTCGGATGGTATGTTTTTGCTAGTTTCTTCGTAAGTGGGATTACTACGATTGCTATGGTGACTATTTACTTAAAATCAAAAGGATATCTGGAAAATGTTAATTCAAGTCATATTCATGATTTGGCTAAATTCATGTTTGGTATTAGTGTATTTTGGACTTATTTATGGTTCTCTCAATTTATGTTGATTTGGTATGCTAATATTCCAGAAGAGATTACTTATTTTGTAACTAGAATTCAAGTTTATAATTTGCCATTCTTTGGTGCTGTTGTTATGAATTTCTTGTTTCCAGTTTTAATTTTGATTAACACTGATTTTAAACGAATTACTTGGGTTTTAGTAATGGCAGGAACAGTTATATTGTTAGGTCATTATGTTGACTTCTTCAATATGATTATGCCAGGTACTGTTGGTGGTAGTTGGTTTATTGGTGTTTCAGAAATTGCATCCGTTTTATTCTTTCTTGGATTATTTATTTTTGTTGTCTTCTCAGCATTAACTAAAGCTCCTTTGTTGCCAAAAAGAAATCCATATATAGAAGAGAGTAAACATTTTCATTATTAATATTTAAAGAGATAAACAGATGACAAGTTTGTTGGTAATTATAGTTTTAGTTTTATTGGCTGTTGCTTTATGGCAATTGACGAAAATATTTGATTTGACACAGGTTGGATCTACTTCGGACAATTCTCAAGTAGCCAATGATGATGATAATAATTTGCAAGGATATTTGATGTTTGGCTTTTTGGCTTTCATTTATATCTTTTCAATATATGGTGTTTATACTTGGGGTCCCTTGGTATTGCATACACCAGCTTCTGAACATGGAGCTCTTATTGACAATTTAATGAATATTACTTGGGTTTTAATTTTTGTAGTTCAGGCTATAACACAAGTTCTATTGCATTACTTTGCATTTAAATACAGAGGGAATAAGGATAAAAGAGCCTTGTATTTTGCAGACAACAATAAATTAGAAGCTATTTGGAGTGTTATTCCTGCTGTTGTATTGGCTGGTTTGATTCTTTATGGCCTATATGCTTGGACTAATATTATGTTTATTGATGAAGATGACGATACTGTAGTGGTTGAATTATATGCTCAGCAATTTAAATGGACCGCCAGATATGCTGGTGCTGATAATGTTTTGGGTAAGGCAAATGTCAGACTTATTGAAGGGGTAAATACTTTAGGTGTGGACTTAGCCGATCCTTATTCTCAAGATGATATTGTAGTTTCTGAATTACACATTCCAAAAGGGAAAAAGGTGCATTTCAAAATGCGTTCACAAGATGTTCTGCATTCTGCTTATATGCCATATTTTAGAGCTCAAATGAATTGTGTTCCTGGTATGGTTACTGAGTTTGCATTTACTCCAATTTATACAACTTCTGAATATCAGTCATTACCTTTTATGGTTGCGAAAGTTGCAAATATAAATGCAATTAGAGCTAAGAAAAGTATTGAGTTGGTTGCAAAAGGTGAAACAGCTTTAGATCCATACAGTTTTGATTATTTATTATTATGTAATAAAATTTGTGGTGCTTCTCATTATAATATGCAAATGAAGATTATTGTTGACACCCCCGAAGAATATAAAAAATGGTTAAGCAGTAAAGCAACTTTGGTCAGTGAAGTAAAAGCTTCAAAAGAAGTTCCTGCAAATCCTGAAACTTCAATCGGAGCTGATTCAACAAAGTCTAAAGATACAGCTGCTGTTGTTAAAATAGCGATGAAATAATTATTAAGAAAATTTAAAGTATAAATATATGTCAGCAGAAGGTCACGATCACGGACACGATCACGAACACGAACACCACCATAAAGACACTTTCATTACTAAATATATTTTTAGTATCGATCATAAAATGATTGCCAAGCAATACTTGATTACAGGTATTATTATGGGTGTTATTGGTGTAAGTATGTCTTTGCTTTTTAGAATGCAATTGGCTTGGCCAGAGGAATCTTTTAAGATTTTTAACATATTGCTTGGAGATAAATGGGCTCCAAACGGAGTAATGGCTAATGATATTTACTTGTCATTGGTTACTATACATGGTACTATAATGGTATTCTTTGTTCTTACGGCCGGATTAAGTGGAACTTTTAGTAATTTATTGATTCCACTTCAAATTGGGGCACGAGATATGGCTTCCGGTTTTATGAATATGATTTCTTATTGGTTGTTTTTTCTCTCCAGTGTAATCATGATAAGTTCTTTATTTATTGAGTCAGGACCTGCAAACGCGGGTTGGACAATATATCCGCCTTTAAGTGCGCTTCCTCAGGCTATTTCTGGATCTGGATTAGGAATGACATTGTGGTTGGTTTCTATGGCTATATTTATTGCATCTTCTTTAATGGGATCTTTGAATTATGTTGTTACCGTAATCAATCTTAGAACAAAAGGAATGTCAATGACAAGATTACCGCTTACAATCTGGGCTTTCTTTGTTACTGCAATTATTGGAATTGTTTCTTTTCCAGTTTTATTGTCAGCAGCTTTATTATTAATTTTTGACAGAAGTTTTGGTACTTCATTCTTCTTGTCAGATATTTATATTGCTGGTGAAGTTTTACATTATCAAGGTGGTTCTCCTGTACTTTTTGAGCACTTATTCTGGTTCTTAGGTCACCCTGAAGTTTATATAGTAATTTTACCTGCTTTGGGTATTACTTCCGAAATTATTGCGACAAACTCTCGTAAACCAATCTTTGGTTACAGAGCGATGATTATGTCTATAATCGCTATTGCATTTTTGTCAACAATTGTTTGGGGGCATCACATGTTTATTTCGGGTATGAATCCTTTCTTGGGGTCTGTGTTTACCTTTACAACACTGTTAATTGCTATTCCATCAGCAGTAAAAGCATTCAACTACATTACAACGCTATGGAAAGGGAATCTTCAAATGAATCCGGCCATGTTGTTTTCAATTGGTTTAGTTTCTACTTTCATTACAGGCGGTTTAACAGGAATCATTCTTGGAGATAGTACATTAGATATTAATGTTCACGATACTTATTTTGTTGTGGCTCACTTTCACTTGGTGATGGGAATCTCTGCTCTTTATGGTATGTTTGCTGGTGTTTATCACTGGTTTCCACGTATGTTTGGTAGAATGTTAAACAAAAATTTAGGATATGTTCATTTTTGGGTAACTGCTATATGCGCTTATGGAGTGTTTTTCCCAATGCATTTCATTGGATTAGCTGGTTTGCCAAGACGTTATTATACCAATACTAACTTTCCTTTATTTGATGATTTACAAAATGTAAATGTATTGATTACAACATTCGCTTTAATTGGTGGCGCTTTTCAATTGGTATTTTTATATAACTTCTTTAGTAGTATTTTCTATGGTAAGAAATCGGTTCAAAATCCTTGGAAATCTAATACATTAGAATGGACAGCGCCTGTAGAACATATTCATGGTAACTGGCCTGGAGAAATTCCTCATGTACACCGTTGGCCTTATGATTACAGTAATCCTGCTCATGAAGTAGATTTTGTACCTCAAAATGTACCAATGAAAGAAGGCGAAGTAGTTTTACATCACTAATATTTCAAAAATTATAAAAAATGCCTTTCAGTCTTGAAAGGCATTTTTATTTTTGTATAACTTCGCTATCTTTGTCTTATGAATGAAAACTTAGATCCAACAAATAATTACTTTAGCTCTGAAGAACTAGATATCGAAAAAAGATTAAGGCCTTTGTCTTTTGACGATTTTGCTGGACAAGATCAGGTTTTGGAAAATCTTAAGGTATTCGTAGCTGCTGCAAATCAACGTAATGAGGCTTTAGATCATACCCTTTTTCATGGGCCTCCAGGATTAGGTAAAACCACGTTGGCAAACATTCTGGCTAATGAATTGAAAGTCGGTATAAAAATCACTTCGGGTCCTGTATTAGATAAACCTGGAGATTTAGCTGGTTTGTTGACTAACCTTGAAGAAAGAGATGTTCTTTTTATTGATGAAATTCATCGTTTAAGCCCAATTGTGGAGGAATATTTGTATTCGGCCATGGAAGATTTCAAGATTGATATTATGATTGAATCTGGACCTAATGCCAGAACAGTACAAATCAATCTGAACCCATTTACACTTATTGGTGCCACAACGCGATCGGGATTGCTAACGGCTCCTATGCGTGCCCGTTTTGGAATATCTTCTCGTTTGCAATATTATACTACAGAACTTTTGACATCAATTGTAGAGCGCAGTGCGTCCATATTTAAAATGCCCATCTCAATCGAGGCAGCTATCGAAATTGCAGGGAGAAGTAGAGGGACTCCTCGTATTGCAAATGCTTTATTACGTCGTGTTCGTGATTTTGCCCAAATCAAAGGGAACGGAACAATTGATGTCGAGATTGCCCGCTATGCCTTGAAAGCCCTTAATGTAGATGCTCACGGATTGGATGAAATGGATAATAAAATTTTGAATACTATTATAGATAAATTTAAAGGCGGACCCGTTGGACTGTCTACGTTGGCTACGGCTGTTTCTGAGAGTAGTGAAACTATCGAAGAGGTTTATGAACCTTTCTTAATTCAGGAAGGATTTATCATGCGAACGCCTAGAGGGAGGGAAGTTACAGACAAAGCCTATAAGCATTTAGGGAAAATTAGAACAAACATTCAAGGGGGGTTGTTTTAAATTTTAAGGAGCTTGTTCCCGCTATTCGTTGCAATCTTGTTTGTCCCGTTAAAAAACGGTACAAGCAAGGATTTTCACTGCTATCGGGGCTAGTTTGTTCTTGTCAAGTTCAATTTTTAAATAATCAGCCATATTAAATAAATCTAAATACACAGAATTCATAAAATCCGAAGCCAAGCGCCTCGGTTTTTTGTCATGTGGTATATCCAAAGCAGGATTTTTGGAAGAAGATGCACACCGTTTAGAACATTGGTTAAACAAGCAAATGAATGGTCAAATGTCCTATATGGAAAATAATTTCGACAAACGCTTGAATCCAACTTTATTGGTGGATGGAGCTAAAAGTGTTGTTTCGCTTTTGTTAAACTATTTTCCATCAGAAATGCAAAATACTGAGTCTTACAAAATATCCAAATACGCATACGGTCAAGATTATCATTTTGTTATTAAGGAAAAACTGAAAGAATTGCTTTTCTCAATTCAAGAAAGTATTGGAGAGGTTACCGGTCGCGCGTTTGTTGATTCTGCTCCGGTTCTTGATAAAGCTTGGGCCGCAAAAAGCGGATTGGGTTGGATAGGTAAAAACAGTAATTTATTGACTCAAAAAGTGGGTTCTTTTTATTTTATTGCTGAACTTGTTATCGATCTTGACCTCGATTATGACACTGCAACAACAGATCATTGTGGCTCTTGTACTGCTTGTATTGATTCTTGCCCAACTGAAGCGATTGTTTCCCCTTATGTGGTTGATGGAAGTAAATGTATCTCGTATTTTACAATTGAACTTAAAGAAAATATTCCCGATGAAATGAAAGGAAAATTTAATGACTGGGTTTTTGGATGTGATGTGTGTCAAGATGTTTGTCCCTGGAATCGTTTTTCTAAGCCACATAATGAACCTTTGTTTAATGCAACTCCAGAATTGTTGTCAATGTCTAAAAAAGAATGGAGAGAAATAACAGAAGAGGTTTTTAATTCATTATTTAAGAGTTCGCCAATTAAAAGGTCTAAATATCAGAGATTTAAAAATAATATTTCTTTTATGGATAAATAATTTAATTTCTTTTTTTGTTTTTTTTTAGATGAAAATTATTTTTTTTGTTTGAATTCCGACAATATATTTACATTTTAGATTAAAAATTAACATTTCACACTTGTTTTTCATCGGATTTTTTAGTTTTTTATCGAATATCTGTGTATCTTATCGTTTAAATGCGCTTTTAAACGAAAAATGTTAATAAGTATTTTATAATTATATAGTTTTGCAATACCCAAACTATTGATTCTTAATGCTTACTTAACTATGGAAAACTTTACTTTAAAAGGGCTTAACTTTTTTAAGCCATTCTTTCTTGTTGCACTTTTGTTATTATTGACCAGTAAAGGGTATTCACAATACGCTACCAAACACTATATTGCAGCTGCTCCCTGGGATTATTCTTCTAATGCTAATGAATTTATTGTTTCTTGTTCTGCGGGAACTGCTAGTGTAACGGTTACCAAAAGTGATGGAACAGCTATAACTACTTTGAGTGTGACATCTGGAACACCTGTTGCCTATAGACCAGCTGGTGCGCCAGCGTCAAAACCTGCCAATGCAATCAATACAATATATAATGATAGAGGTTTAATTTTTACAAGTGATTTACCAATTTCGGTATCAGTGCGAAATGTTGAAAGTGATCAGGTTGGTGGGGGTAATCCAGACCAAATAAAAGGAAATTCTTCGTTAGCAAGTTATGGCAATGAGGCTATTGGGTCTTCGTTTAGAGTTGGTTATTACAGGTCAAATTTTACGGGACTTTATGCATATAGCCCAACTGGTTTTCCAGCTGCTGCAGCAGCACCTGTTTATTCTGTTATGGCTATTGATAATAACACAGTAGTATCAAAAAATGGGACTGTATTGGTTACTTTGAATGCTGGTCAATCGTATCTTTTTCAAACTACAATTGGGTCCTTGATAACATCTTCAAAAGCTGTTGTTATGAATTCTGGTCAATGGAGAGATGTGCCAACTGGTTGTGGTGATGCTGTTTTGAATGAAATTCCACCTGTACGAGTTTTAGGAACAAATTATTTAGTGGTTAGAGGGAACGGTACAACTAGAGGAGCAAGCGTTAATACAAATTTTCCCGAACAAACCCTTTTTATTGCCACAGAAGATAATACAACAGTTACTGTAAATACTGTAAATACTGCAGGAACCATAACAGCAATAAATACATACGTGTTGTCAACAGCGGGAAGTTATCAAAATATTTTTCATGGTATTGATGGGGTTCAATATTCCGCTTCTGTCATTTCATCTGATAAGAAAATAGTGGTATACTCAGGAACTGCAGAAGGATGCGAGGTTGATATGGCTTGCGTTGCTCCAGTAAGTGCCTGTACAGGTTCGTTTAGAGTGGAAACAAAAAAGTTTACAAAATATGATAATAATAATTTACCTTATTTTGGATATGTATTAGTAAATGACCCAACAGCAGTAGTTAACATAAATGGATCAAATTTAGAAACTTTAGCAGGTGCAAGAAAGCAAATTGGCACATCTGGTTTTTATATAATTGGTTTTACAAATGCTAATATATTAAATCCTACAGATCTTATTTTTACTTCGACTGTTCGAATGAGTGTAAGTATGGTGCAACAAGGAGGAGGTTTTTCGATGGCCTCTTATTTGTCATCATTTAATGACCAAGCGACTCAGATGTTTTCGCCAACAATCAATGGGGCAGGTTGTGTTACTGTATTAACTGCAGAGCCTGGATTAGCACCTTATCAATGGTATTTAAATGATGTTTTGATCCCTGGAGCGACAAGTCAAACATTCGTCCCTACTGTTACAGGATCTTACTCAGTAGCTGGTACTAAATCTTGTGGTTTATCTGTTGCATCAACTCCAGTTAATGTAGGTTGTATCCCAATTGATGCAGTGGATGATGGAAGTCTTTTAACACCATTTGCAACAGTAATATCAGGATCAACTTTAGCAACATCAGTTAAAGCTAACGATCTTATAGATGGAACTCCTGTAACTACGGCAAATACTATTGTAACAGCGAAAGCGCAACTACCTTTATCAATAGATCCAGCTGGAATAATTACAGTAAAAACAGGAACTACAAATGGGGTTTATTCAATTGATTATGAATTATGCTCCACTAGTTTGTCTCCTACTATTTGTGACAAAGCTACCGCTTATGTTAAAGTAACTGTTTTGCCTGGATCAATTGCTACTAATCAAACTATATGTAGCGGAGGCGATCCAGCCCCATTTACAAGTACTAGTGATGGAGTAGGAGAAGGTACTATAAGTTACAGATGGGAAAGTTCGGTTAGTCCATTCAGTACTTGGACTACAATACCTGGAGCAACAGCAGCAACTTATGATGCTCCCTCAGGATTAACGACTACCACCAACTACCGTAGAATTGCAATTTCAACATTAGGTGAATCAGATCCAACTTCATCAGTAACAGTAACTTTAGCAACGCCAACATTAACAGGAGCATCACAAGCGGCGTCAGTTTGTGTAGGGTCGAGAGCGACAATTAATTTAACAGGATTGTTGGCCAACACAACATCTACTATTGCTTACACTATAAATGGAGTTTCTCAACCGACAAGAACAACAGGTGTTTCCAATGCGTCTGGAGCTGCGAGCTTTACTTCGGCCCTTTTGACGGCAGCCAATAATGGACAGATATTGCAAATAACCGGGATAACTACAACAAGTACTACACCAAATTGTAGTCAAACATTTACTCAAAATGTTACTTTAAGTGTTAATCCTACTTCAGTAGGAGGAACGGTATCATCCCCCCAAACGATTTGTTCTGGAACTTCACCAGCAGATTTAACTTTAGGAGGAAATACAGGAAGTGTAGTAAAATGGCAAAAATCAAGCGATGCCGCCTTTACAGCTCCAACAGATATAGTAGGAACATCAACAACGTTGACAGGCGCAATCATTGGTAATCTTAGTGCAAACACTTATTTTAGGGCGGTAGTTCAAAGTGGAGTTTGTGCTGTTGCTAATTCGGCATCTGTATTGGTATCAATAAGCCCTATCCCTACAATAACAGGAGCTTCACAGGCATCAGCAGTTTGTGCTGGTTTGGGAGCGACAATTAATTTAACAGGATTGTTGGCCAGCAGTGTCTCTACTATAGCTTACACTATAAATGGAGTTGCCCAAACGGCAGTAACGGGAGTTGTTGCCAATGGATCAGGAGTTGCGAGTTTTACTTCGGCCTCTTTGACGGCTGCCAATAATGGACAGACATTACAAATAACAGGAATCACCTCTACAAGTGCTACCCCAAATTGTAGTCAAACATTTAGCCAAAATGCTACTTTAAGTGTTAATCCATTGCCAGATGCTAGTTTAGTATTGGCGGGAACGGGTTCTATTTGTTCAGGAACTGGAACCAACATAACCGTTGCGAATTCAGTGAGTGGTATTAATTACCAATTACGAAATGGCGCAACCAATGTTGGAGTAGCAGTGGCAGGAACGGGAACAGCAACACCGATTAATTTGCCAACAGGTAATTTAACGAGTACTATGACATTCAATGTTTTGGCGACCAATACTACAACTACTTGCTCACAACAATTAACAGAAACAGAAATTGTAACTGTAAATCCAACACCGGCAGCACCAACAGTAGCGGTAACGGCACCAACATGTGCCTCAGCAGCTACGAATATTTTGAGTACGTATGATGCGAGTTTAACCTATACATCCACGCCATCAGGATTAACTGTAGGAGTGGCAGGAGTTATCACAGGAGGAACAGACGGCACATCCTATACGATAACAGCAGAAAATGCATCAAACTGTTCGGCTACCTCGGCCAGTTTCACGTATAATGGCGGAGCGATATTGCCAACACCGGCAGCACCAACAGTAGCGGTAACGGCACCAACATGTGCCTCAGCAGCTACGAATATTTTGAGTACGTATGATGCGAGTTTAACCTATACATCCACGCCATCAGGATTAACTGTAGGAGCGGCAGGAGTTATCACAGGAGGAACAGACGGCACATCCTATACGATAACAGCAGAAAATGCATCAAACTGTTCGGCTACCTCGGCCAGTTTCACGTATAATGGCGGAGCGATATTGCCAACACCGGCAGCACCAACAGTAGCGGTAACGGCACCAACATGTGCCTCAGCAGCTACGAATATTTTGAGTACGTATGATGCGAGTTTAACCTATACATCCACGCCATCAGGATTAACTGTAGGAGCGGCAGGAGTTATCACAGGAGGAACAGACGGCACATCCTATACGATAACAGCAGAAAATGCATCAAACTGTTCAGCTACCTCGGCCAGTTTCACGTATAATGGCGGAGCGATATTGCCAACACCGGCAGCACCAACAGTAGCGGTAACGGCACCAACATGTGCCTCAGCAGCTACGAATATTTTGAGTACGTATGATGCGAGTTTAACCTATACATCCACGCCATCAGGATTAACTGTAGGAGCGGCAGGAGTTATCACAGGAGGAACAGACGGCACATCCTATACGATAACAGCAGAAAATGCATCAAACTGTTCAGCTACCTCGGCCAGTTTCACGTATAATGGCGGAGCGATATTGCCAACACCGGCAGCACCAACAGTAGCGGTAACGGCACCAACATGTGCCTCAGCAGCTACGAATATTTTGAGTACGTATGATGCGAGTTTAACCTATACATCCACGCCATCAGGATTAACTGTAGGAGCGGCAGGAGTTATCACAGGAGGAACAGACGGCACATCCTATACGATAACAGCAGAAAATGCATCAAACTGTTCGGCTACCTCGGCCAGTTTCACGTATAATGGCGGAGCGATATTGCCAACACCGGCAGCACCAACAGTAGCGGTAACGGCACCAACATGTGCCTCAGCAGCTACGAATATTTTGAGTACGTATGATGCGAGTTTAACCTATACATCCACGCCATCAGGATTAACTGTAGGAGCGGCAGGAGTTATCACAGGAGGAACAGACGGCACATCCTATACGATAACAGCAGAAAATGCATCAAACTGTTCGGCTACCTCGGCCAGTTTCACGTATAATGGCGGAGCGATATTGCCAACACCGGCAGCACCAACAGTAGCGGTAACGGCACCAACATGTGCCTCAGCAGCTACGAATATTTTGAGTACGTATGATGCGAGTTTAACCTATACATCCACGCCATCAGGATTAACTGTAGGAGTGGCAGGAGTTATCACAGGAGGAACAGACGGCACATCCTATACGATAACAGCAGAAAATGCATCAAACTGTTCGGCTACCTCGGCCAGTTTCACGTATAATGGCGGAGCGATATTGCCAACACCGGCAGCACCAACAGTAGCGGTAACGGCACCAACATGTGCCTCAGCAGCTACGAATATTTTGAGTACGTATGATGCGAGTTTAACCTATACATCCACGCCATCAGGATTAACTGTAGGAGTGGCAGGAGTTATCACAGGAGGAACAGACGGCACATCCTATACGATAACAGCAGAAAATGCATCAAACTGTTCGGCTACCTCGGCCAGTTTCACGTATAATGGTGGAGCGATATTGCCAACACCGGCAGCACCAACAGTAGCGGTAACGGCACCAACATGTGCCTCAGCAGCTACGAATATTTTGAGTACGTATGATGCGAGTTTAACCTATACATCCACGCCATCAGGATTAACTGTAGGAGTGGCAGGAGTTATCACAGGAGGAACAGACGGCACATCCTATACGATAACAGCAGAAAATGCATCAAACTGTTCGGCTACCTCGGCCAGTTTCACGTATAATGGCGGAGCGATATTGCCAACACCGGCAGCACCAACAGTAGCGGTAACGGCACCAACATGTGCCTCAGCAGCTACGAATATTTTGAGTACGTATGATGCGAGTTTAACCTATACATCCACGCCATCAGGATTAACTGTAGGAGTGGCAGGAGTTATCACAGGAGGAACAGACGGCACATCCTATACGATAACAGCAGAAAATGCATCAAACTGTTCGGCTACCTCGGCCAGTTTCACGTATAATGGCGGAGCGATATTGCCAACACCGGCAGCACCAACAGTAGCGGTAACGGCACCAACATGTGCCTCAGCAGCTACGAATATTTTGAGTACGTATGATGCGAGTTTAACCTATACATCCACGCCATCAGGATTAACTGTAGGAGTGGCAGGAGTTATCACAGGAGGAACAGACGGCACATCCTATACGATAACAGCAGAAAATGCATCAAACTGTTCGGCTACCTCGGCCAGTTTCACGTATAATGGCGGAGCGATATTGCCAACACCGGCAGCACCAACAGTAGCGGTAACGGCACCAACATGTGCCTCAGCAGCTACGAATATTTTGAGTACGTATGATGCGAGTTTAACCTATACATCCACGCCATCAGGATTAACTGTAGGAGCGGCAGGAGTTATCACAGGAGGAACAGACGGCACATCCTATACGATAACAGCAGAAAATGCATCAAACTGTTCGGCTACCTCGGCCAGTTTCACGTATAATGGCGGAGCGATATTGCCAACACCGGCAGCACCAACAGTAGCGGTAACGGCACCAACATGTGCCTCAGCAGCTACGAATATTTTGAGTACGTATGATGCGAGTTTAACCTATACATCCACGCCATCAGGATTAACTGTAGGAGTGGCAGGAGTTATCACAGGAGGAACAGACGGCACATCCTATACGATAACAGCAGAAAATGCATCAAACTGTTCGGCTACCTCGGCCAGTTTCACGTATAATGGTGGAGCGATATTGCCAACACCGGCAGCACCAACAGTAGCGGTAACGGCACCAACATGTGCCTCAGCAGCTACGAATATTTTGAGTACGTATGATGCGAGTTTAACCTATACATCCACGCCATCAGGATTAACTGTAGGAGCGGCAGGAGTTATCACAGGAGGAACAGACGGCACATCCTATACGATAACAGCAGAAAATGCATCAAACTGTTCGGCTACCTCGGCCAGTTTCACGTATAATGGCGGAGCGATATTGCCAACACCGGCAGCACCAACAGTAGCGGTAACGGCACCAACATGTGCCTCAGCAGCTACGAATATTTTGAGTACGTATGATGCGAGTTTAACCTATACATCCACGCCATCAGGATTAACTGTAGGAGCGGCAGGAGTTATCACAGGAGGAACAGACGGCACATCCTATACGATAACAGCAGAAAATGCATCAAACTGTTCGGCTACCTCGGCCAGTTTCACGTATAATGGCGGAGCGATATTGCCAACACCGGCAGCACCAACAGTAGCGGTAACGGCACCAACATGTGCCTCAGCAGCTACGAATATTTTGAGTACGTATGATGCGAGTTTAACCTATACATCCACGCCATCAGGATTAACTGTAGGAGCGGCAGGAGTTATCACAGGAGGAACAGACGGCACATCCTATACGATAACAGCAGAAAATGCATCAAACTGTTCAGCTACCTCGGCCAGTTTCACGTATAATGGCGGAGCGATATTGCCAACACCGGCAGCACCAACAGTAGCGGTAACGGCACCAACATGTGCCTCAGCAGCTACGAATATTTTGAGTACGTATGATGCGAGTTTAACCTATACATCCACGCCATCAGGATTAACTGTAGGAGCGGCAGGAGTTATCACAGGAGGAACAGACGGCACATCCTATACGATAACAGCAGAAAATGCATCAAACTGTTCAGCTACCTCGGCCAGTTTCACGTATAATGGCGGAGCGATATTGCCAACACCGGCAGCACCAACAGTAGCGGTAACGGCACCAACATGTGCCTCAGCAGCTACGAATATTTTGAGTACGTATGATGCGAGTTTAACCTATACATCCACGCCATCAGGATTAACTGTAGGAGCGGCAGGAGTTATCACAGGAGGAACAGACGGCACATCCTATACGATAACAGCAGAAAATGCATCAAACTGTTCGGCTACCTCGGCCAGTTTCACGTATAATGGCGGAGCGATATTGCCAACACCGGCAGCACCAACAGTAGCGGTAACGGCACCAACATGTGCCTCAGCAGCTACGAATATTTTGAGTACGTATGATGCGAGTTTAACCTATACATCCACGCCATCAGGATTAACTGTAGGAGTGGCAGGAGTTATCACAGGAGGAACAGACGGCACATCCTATACGATAACAGCAGAAAATGCATCAAACTGTTCGGCTACCTCGGCCAGTTTCACGTATAATGGCGGAGCGATATTGCCAACACCGGCAGCACCAACAGTAGCGGTAACGGCACCAACATGTGCCTCAGCAGCTACGAATATTTTGAGTACGTATGATGCGAGTTTAACCTATACATCCACGCCATCAGGATTAACTGTAGGAGTGGCAGGAGTTATCACAGGAGGAACAGACGGCACATCCTATACGATAACAGCAGAAAATGCATCAAACTGTTCGGCTACCTCGGCCAGTTTCACGTATAATGGTGGAGCGATATTGCCAACACCGGCAGCACCAACAGTAGCGGTAACGGCACCAACATGTGCCTCAGCAGCTACGAATATTTTGAGTACGTATGATGCGAGTTTAACCTATACATCCACGCCATCAGGATTAACTGTAGGAGTGGCAGGAGTTATCACAGGAGGAACAGACGGCACATCCTATACGATAACAGCAGAAAATGCATCAAACTGTTCGGCTACCTCGGCCAGTTTCACGTATAATGGCGGAGCGATATTGCCAACACCGGCAGCACCAACAGTAGCGGTAACGGCACCAACATGTGCCTCAGCAGCTACGAATATTTTGAGTACGTATGATGCGAGTTTAACCTATACATCCACGCCATCAGGATTAACTGTAGGAGCGGCAGGAGTTATCACAGGAGGAACAGACGGCACATCCTATACGATAACAGCAGAAAATGCATCAAACTGTTCGGCTACCTCGGCCAGTTTCACGTATAATGGCGGAGCGATATTGCCAACACCGGCAGCACCAACAGTAGCGGTAACGGCACCAACATGTGCCTCAGCAGCTACGAATATTTTGAGTACGTATGATGCGAGTTTAACCTATACATCCACGCCATCAGGATTAACTGTAGGAGTGGCAGGAGTTATCACAGGAGGAACAGACGGCACATCCTATACGATAACAGCAGAAAATGCATCAAACTGTTCGGCTACCTCGGCCAGTTTCACGTATAATGGCGGAGCGATATTGCCAACACCGGCAGCACCAACAGTAGCGGTAACGGCACCAACATGTGCCTCAGCAGCTACGAATATTTTGAGTACGTATGATGCGAGTTTAACCTATACATCCACGCCATCAGGATTAACTGTAGGAGCGGCAGGAGTTATCACAGGAGGAACAGACGGCACATCCTATACGATAACAGCAGAAAATGCATCAAACTGTTCGGCTACCTCGGCCAGTTTCACGTATAATGGCGGAGCGATATTGCCAACACCGGCAGCACCAACAGTAGCGGTAACGGCACCAACATGTGCCTCAGCAGCTACGAATATTTTGAGTACGTATGATGCGAGTTTAACCTATACATCCACGCCATCAGGATTAACTGTAGGAGCGGCAGGAGTTATCACAGGAGGAACAGACGGCACATCCTATACGATAACAGCAGAAAATGCATCAAACTGTTCGGCTACCTCGGCCAGTTTCACGTATAATGGCGGAGCGATATTGCCAACACCGGCAGCACCAACAGTAGCGGTAACGGCACCAACATGTGCCTCAGCAGCTACGAATATTTTGAGTACGTATGATGCGAGTTTAACCTATACATCCACGCCATCAGGATTAACTGTAGGAGCGGCAGGAGTTATCACAGGAGGAACAGACGGCACATCCTATACGATAACAGCAGAAAATGCATCAAACTGTTCGGCTACCTCGGCCAGTTTCACGTATAATGGCGGAGCGATATTGCCAACACCGGCAGCACCAACAGTAGCGGTAACGGCACCAACATGTGCCTCAGCAGCTACGAATATTTTGAGTACGTATGATGCGAGTTTAACCTATACATCCACGCCATCAGGATTAACTGTAGGAGTGGCAGGAGTTATCACAGGAGGAACAGACGGCACATCCTATACGATAACAGCAGAAAATGCATCAAACTGTTCGGCTACCTCGGCCAGTTTCACGTATAATGGTGGAGCGATATTGCCAACACCGGCAGCACCAACAGTAGCGGTAACGGCACCAACATGTGCCTCAGCAGCTACGAATATTTTGAGTACGTATGATGCGAGTTTAACCTATACATCCACGCCATCAGGATTAACTGTAGGAGTGGCAGGAGTTATCACAGGAGGAACAGACGGCACATCCTATACGATAACAGCAGAAAATGCATCAAACTGTTCGGCTACCTCGGCCAGTTTCACGTATAATGGCGGAGCGATATTGCCAACACCGGCAGCACCAACAGTAGCGGTAACGGCACCAACATGTGCCTCAGCAGCTACGAATATTTTGAGTACGTATGATGCGAGTTTAACCTATACATCCACGCCATCAGGATTAACTGTAGGAGTGGCAGGAGTTATCACAGGAGGAACAGACGGCACATCCTATACGATAACAGCAGAAAATGCATCAAACTGTTCGGCTACCTCGGCCAGTTTCACGTATAATGGCGGAGCGATATTGCCAACACCGGCAGCACCAACAGTAGCGGTAACGGCACCAACATGTGCCTCAGCAGCTACGAATATTTTGAGTACGTATGATGCGAGTTTAACCTATACATCCACGCCATCAGGATTAACTGTAGGAGCGGCAGGAGTTATCACAGGAGGAACAGACGGCACATCCTATACGATAACAGCAGAAAATGCATCAAACTGTTCGGCTACCTCGGCCAGTTTCACGTATAATGGCGGAGCGATATTGCCAACACCGGCAGCACCAACAGTAGCGGTAACGGCACCAACATGTGCCTCAGCAGCTACGAATATTTTGAGTACGTATGATGCGAGTTTAACCTATACATCCACGCCATCAGGATTAACTGTAGGAGTGGCAGGAGTTATCACAGGAGGAACAGACGGCACATCCTATACGATAACAGCAGAAAATGCATCAAACTGTTCGGCTACCTCGGCCAGTTTCACGTATAATGGTGGAGCGATATTGCCAACACCGGCAGCACCAACAGTAGCGGTAACGGCACCAACATGTGCCTCAGCAGCTACGAATATTTTGAGTACGTATGATGCGAGTTTAACCTATACATCCACGCCATCAGGATTAACTGTAGGAGTGGCAGGAGTTATCACAGGAGGAACAGACGGCACATCCTATACGATAACAGCAGAAAATGCATCAAACTGTTCGGCTACCTCGGCCAGTTTCACGTATAATGGCGGAGCGATATTGCCAACACCGGCAGCACCAACAGTAGCGGTAACGGCACCAACATGTGCCTCAGCAGCTACGAATATTTTGAGTACGTATGATGCGAGTTTAACCTATACATCCACGCCATCAGGATTAACTGTAGGAGCGGCAGGAGTTATCACAGGAGGAACAGACGGCACATCCTATACGATAACAGCAGAAAATGCATCAAACTGTTCGGCTACCTCGGCCAGTTTCACGTATAATGGCGGAGCGATATTGCCAACACCGGCAGCACCAACAGTAGCGGTAACGGCACCAACATGTGCCTCAGCAGCTACGAATATTTTGAGTACGTATGATGCGAGTTTAACCTATACATCCACGCCATCAGGATTAACTGTAGGAGCGGCAGGAGTTATCACAGGAGGAACAGACGGCACATCCTATACGATAACAGCAGAAAATGCATCAAACTGTTCAGCTACCTCGGCCAGTTTCACGTATAATGGCGGAGCGATATTGCCAACACCGGCAGCACCAACAGTAGCGGTAACGGCACCAACATGTGCCTCAGCAGCTACGAATATTTTGAGTACGTATGATGCGAGTTTAACCTATACATCCACGCCATCAGGATTAACTGTAGGAGCGGCAGGAGTTATCACAGGAGGAACAGACGGCACATCCTATACGATAACAGCAGAAAATGCATCAAACTGTTCAGCTACCTCGGCCAGTTTCACGTATAATGGCGGAGCGATATTGCCAACACCGGCAGCACCAACAGTAGCGGTAACGGCACCAACATGTGCCTCAGCAGCTACGAATATTTTGAGTACGTATGATGCGAGTTTAACCTATACATCCACGCCATCAGGATTAACTGTAGGAGCGGCAGGAGTTATCACAGGAGGAACAGACGGCACATCCTATACGATAACAGCAGAAAATGCATCAAACTGTTCGGCTACCTCGGCCAGTTTCACGTATAATGGCGGAGCGATATTGCCAACACCGGCAGCACCAACAGTAGCGGTAACGGCACCAACATGTGCCTCAGCAGCTACGAATATTTTGAGTACGTATGATGCGAGTTTAACCTATACATCCACGCCATCAGGATTAACTGTAGGAGCGGCAGGAGTTATCACAGGAGGAACAGACGGCACATCCTATACGATAACAGCAGAAAATGCATCAAACTGTTCGGCTACCTCGGCCAGTTTCACGTATAATGGCGGAGCGATATTGCCAACACCGGCAGCACCAACAGTAGCGGTAACGGCACCAACATGTGCCTCAGCAGCTACGAATATTTTGAGTACGTATGATGCGAGTTTAACCTATACATCCACGCCATCAGGATTAACTGTAGGAGTGGCAGGAGTTATCACAGGAGGAACAGACGGCACATCCTATACGATAACAGCAGAAAATGCATCAAACTGTTCGGCTACCTCGGCCAGTTTCACGTATAATGGCGGAGCGATATTGCCAACACCGGCAGCACCAACAGTAGCGGTAACGGCACCAACATGTGCCTCAGCAGCTACGAATATTTTGAGTACGTATGATGCGAGTTTAACCTATACATCCACGCCATCAGGATTAACTGTAGGAGCGGCAGGAGTTATCACAGGAGGAACAGACGGCACATCCTATACGATAACAGCAGAAAATGCATCAAACTGTTCGGCTACCTCGGCCAGTTTCACGTATAATGGCGGAGCGATATTGCCAACACCGGCAGCACCAACAGTAGCGGTAACGGCACCAACATGTGCCTCAGCAGCTACGAATATTTTGAGTACGTATGATGCGAGTTTAACCTATACATCCACGCCATCAGGATTAACTGTAGGAGCGGCAGGAGTTATCACAGGAGGAACAGACGGCACATCCTATACGATAACAGCAGAAAATGCATCAAACTGTTCGGCTACCTCGGCCAGTTTCACGTATAATGGCGGAGCGATATTGCCAACACCGGCAGCACCAACAGTAGCGGTAACGGCACCAACATGTGCCTCAGCAGCTACGAATATTTTGAGTACGTATGATGCGAGTTTAACCTATACATCCACGCCATCAGGATTAACTGTAGGAGCGGCAGGAGTTATCACAGGAGGAACAGACGGCACATCCTATACGATAACAGCAGAAAATGCATCAAACTGTTCGGCTACCTCGGCCAGTTTCACGTATAATGGCGGAGCGATATTGCCAACACCGGCAGCACCAACAGTAGCGGTAACGGCACCAACATGTGCCTCAGCAGCTACGAATATTTTGAGTACGTATGATGCGAGTTTAACCTATACATCCACGCCATCAGGATTAACTGTAGGAGCGGCAGGAGTTATCACAGGAGGAACAGACGGCACATCCTATACGATAACAGCAGAAAATGCATCAAACTGTTCGGCTACCTCGGCCAGTTTCACGTATAATGGCGGAGCGATATTGCCAACACCGGCAGCACCAACAGTAGCGGTAACGGCACCAACATGTGCCTCAGCAGCTACGAATATTTTGAGTACGTATGATGCGAGTTTAACCTATACATCCACGCCATCAGGATTAACTGTAGGAGTGGCAGGAGTTATCACAGGAGGAACAGACGGCACATCCTATACGATAACAGCAGAAAATGCATCAAACTGTTCGGCTACCTCGGCCAGTTTCACGTATAATGGCGGAGCGATATTGCCAACACCGGCAGCACCAACAGTAGTAGTTTTAACACAGGCAACTTGTGCTGTACCCACTGGTAGTGTTGAATTAAGCGAATTACCATCTGGAAAATGGATAATTAATCCAGGAGCTATGTCAGGAAATAGGGCTACTACAAGTATTACAGGATTATCTACAGGAACTTATAATTATACAATAACTAATTCTATTGGCTGTACTTCATTACCAACAGCGGATATAATTATTTCTAAAGTAATTTGTGCAGTTGATGATACCATTTCGGGCGGAAATGGAACCACAGCAACTGCTAATGCAGGAAATGTATTAATTGGAAACCCAACGAATCCAGATACCTTAAATGGAATAGCAGTAGCAATAGGATTAGTGAACTTAACTGTAACTACACCAGCTACACCAGCAACAGTTGGATCGCCAATACCAAGTATTGATGTAACTACAGGACAAATAAGTGTACCAGCCAACACACCAGCAGGTGTTTATACGATATTGTATTCTATTTGTGAAAAATTGAATCCAGCAAATTGTGATACGGCAATTTCAACTGTAGTAGTGAGCACATCGGTAATTGATGCCGTAACGGAAACCACTCCATCTATCAATGGATTACCAGGCGGAACCACAGCGACCTTAGTAGCAAACGATACCTTAAACGGAAGTCCAGTAGTTATTGGAACCAACCCAGGTCAAGTAACATTGACAGGAGTAACCGTACCAACAGGATTAACACTAAATGCAGACGGAACGGTAACTATAGCGCCAAACACGGCTGCAGGAAACTACTCAATAGAATATAAAATCTGCGAGGTAACGAATCCAGCAAATTGTGATACTGTAATTTCAACAGTAGTAGTAAGCACATCGGTAATTGATACCGTAACGGAAACCACTCCATCTATCAATGGATTACCAGGCGGAACCACAGCGACCTTAGTAGCAAACGATACCTTAAACGGAAGTCCAGTAGTTATTGGAACCAACCCAGGTCAAGTAACATTGACAGGAGTAACCGTACCAACAGGATTAACATTAAATGCAGACGGAACGGTAACTATAGCGCCAAACACGGCTGCAGGAAACTACTCAATAGAATATAAAATCTGCGAGGTAACGAATCCAGCAAATTGTGATACTGTAATTTCAACAGTAGTAGTAAGCACATCGGTAATTGATGCCGTAACGGAAACCACTCCATCTATCAATGGATTACCAGGCGGAACCACAGCGACCTTAGTAGCAAACGATACTTTAAACGGAAGTCCAGTAGTCATTGGAACCAACCCAGGTCAAGTAACATTGACAGGAGTAACCGTACCAACAGGATTAACATTAAATGCAGACGGAACGGTAACTATAGCGCCAAACACGGCTGCAGGAAACTACTCAATAGAATATAAAATCTGCGAGGTAACGAATCCAGCAAATTGTGATACTGTAATTTCAACAGTAGTAGTAAGCACATCGGTAATTGATGCCGTAACGGAAACCACTCCATCTATCAATGGATTACCAGGCGGAACCACAGCGACCTTAGTAGCAAACGATACCTTAAACGGAAGTCCAGTAGTTATTGGAACCAACCCAGGTCAAGTAACATTGACAGGAGTAACCGTACCAACAGGATTAACATTAAATGCAGACGGAACGGTAACTGTAGCGCCAAACACGGCTGCAGGAAACTACTCAGTAGAATATAAAATATGCGAGGTAACGAATCCAGCAAATTGTGATACCGTAATTTCAACAGTAGTAGTAAATACAATTGATGCTCAAGATGATGTTTTATTGCCTATAATTGGTACCTATGGAGGACTTACTGATAATATTTTATTGAATGACTCAGTAAATGGAATATTGTTATCTGCTGCTACCTTCAACTCAGTTACAGTAACTCCAATTGGTGTCTATCCAAATGGATTAACCTTAAATTCGGATGGAGCAATTACAGTTGCAGTAGGGGCAACAATAGGAAACTATACATTGCAATATCAAATTTGTTCAACTGCAACGCCTACTGTTTGTGATGTAGCAAATATTAGCATTGAAATAAAAGATATTCCTACTCCCGCTCCACCAGTAATATTTGCTGATGATGATCTTGGAGGCCCTATAACGGGTATAAATAATGTTCAAAATATTTTGAATGTCTTAGATAATGATTTTGTAGATTTAAATAAAGCTACATTGAGTAATGTGGTTTTGGCAACTGTAACAGCAGATTCAACAGGTTATATGAGTTTAAAAGCTGATGGTACAATTGAATTGGCGGCTAATACTCCAGCAGGTACTTATGTCTTGACCTACTCAATTTGTGACATAACCCATGCCAATAATTGTGATACCGCTTCAGTTACCGTAACAGTAGTATGTAACACATCTACTGTTATTTCGGGGATTGTTTATAATGCTGCAACAAATGCACCATTGGCAAATGTACCAGTTACATTGAAGCCAATCAATACAACAACGGGGCCAGTTTTATTGCGTTTAACCAAAGCAGATGGTTCGTATGCTTTTTCAGGGATGATTCCTGGAGATTACGTCTTGCAAGTTCAAGATGCTAATTTGAATGCTGCTCAAGAATTATTTAATACAACTTCAAGTTTCTTAATCTTAAAAGTCGAAAATTGTAATTATCAAAAGATTGATTTTGGTTATGACAAAACAGATTTATTAGTGCTTGGTGATTTTGTATGGTATGATTTAAATGATAACGGAATACAAGACGAATGGTACGATGCCAATAATGATGGGCTCGTAACACAAAATGTACCAGATTCCAATGGAGTTATTGATTATAGTAAATGGGAATGGATTGATTTTAATGGAGATGGAAGTTATAAAGGAAAAGAAAATGCAGGAGAATTAAATGCTGCAGGTTTTGGTAATGGAACAACTAATGTGCCTAATATATTTGTAACAGGTCCTAACGGTTTCTCCAGAAGTGTAACCATGGGTGTTGAAGGTTACTGGAGAACAAGAGCTCCAAAAGATGCATATGGTGAATATAAAATTGAGTTTATTAAAGAAGCTAATTTTGAATTGGCTTCCGAAGCAATGTCAGCATCAGGATTGGTGAAAGTTTTACCAAGTGTAACGACTAAACAAGTTAGTACAAACAAATCAAAAAGTTATGTAGATTGTGGCTTGACTACAAATAATATCTTATTTGCTCAATTTTCTGCTACAGAAAAAGTTCACTTGGAATTGGATTTTGGTATCAGTTGCAAATTGTATGCAGATATAGTAGCCAATACGGACGATGCAGGAACTGTAGAAGGAACACAAGCACAAAATGGAGTTTTTGATGTATTGGCAAATGATACTTTAAATGGATCACCTGTAAAATTATCAGATGTAACTATCAGTTTAACGCCGACTCCTTATTTTACATTGGGAACTGATGGTTTGTTGAATACGTTAGCTAACATCCCTGGCGGAACCTATACATTAACATACAGTATTTGTGAAAAGGCAAATCCAAGTAATTGCAGTACAACTACTGTAACTGTATTTGTCGCCAGACCGAGCATTGCATTGGTAAAAACAGCTCATTTCAATGATGAAAATGGAGATGGTTATGCTCAAGCCGGAGAGACGATTACCTACAGTTTTGAGATTACCAATACTGGGAACACACCATTGACAAATGTTACAATAAACGATCCATTGCCTGGAGTCGTGATGTCGGGAACTCCATTGGTATTGGCAATTGGAGAATCCAATGCGAATAATTTCAAAGGACAGTTTGTAATTAAACAAACAGATATCAATATTGGGTTTGTTTCGAATCAAGCAACAGTTTACGGAACCAGCCCACAAGGAACAATTGTAGAAGACAAATCGGATGAGATGAATCTGGTTGATGATAACCCAACAGTGCTTGCAGTTTCAGGTTGTGCAATAAAAGTGTTCAATGCTGTATCCCCCGATGGAGACGGAGAAAACGATAAGTTTTACATACGTGGACTGGAATGCTATCCTGACAATACAGTAGAAATCTACAACCGTTGGGGAGTTTTGGTTTTTGAGCGCGGTCATTATAATAATGAAGACAAAGCTTTTAGGGGAACCTCAGAAGGACGGGTTACATTTGAGAAATCAGCAGAATTACCGGTAGGAACCTATTTTTATATCCTTAAATACAAAGACAGTAATTCAAATGCCTTTGAGAAATCAGGATATTTATATTTGAACAGAAAATAAAGATAAGCCCCAGCTTTAAATAAAAATATATGAAAACAAGAATAATAGGTTTGATAGTACTGCTTTTGTCATTTGCAACTTATGCACAACAAGATGCACAATATACCCAGTATATGTATAATACCATAATTGTTAATCCAGCCTATGCAGGATCAAGAGAGGCGATGAGCATTTTTGCATTGCATCGTACTCAATGGGTCGGACTGGATGGCGCACCGGTAACGAACTCATTTTCGATCAACACACCTATTAATGAGAGTAAGGTAGGGTTGGGATTGTCAGTAGTAAATGATCAAATAGGCCCATCGGATGAGAACAGTATCGCTTTGGATTTTTCATACTCCATACCGGTTTCAGAGAAGTATAAAATGTCATTTGGACTAAAAGCCAGTGCCAATTTATTAAACGTAGATTTTACTAAATTAGATCCTCCTATTTTTGAGGATAACATTGATAATAAATTTTCGCCCAATATTGGAGTAGGATTCTATTTGCATTCGGATAATAGCTATATTGGAATCTCAGCACCAAATTTAATCGAAACCGTACATTTTGACAAAAGTGCCACTTCGAGTGCAACAAGTCACATTGCTACCGAGAGAATCAATTATTATTTGATCGCGGGATATGTATTTGATTTGAGTCCAGATGTAAAATTCAAACCTGCTTTGATGAGTAAATATGTACAAGGTGCACCTTTACAAGTAGATGTGTCGGTCAATTTTATGATGAACGAAAAATTTGTAGTTGGGTTAGCCTATAGATGGAGTGCTGCCATGAGCGCCATGGTAGGATTTCAAGCTAGTGACTCTTGGTATATAGGATATGGCTATGATTTTGATACCACCGCATTGGCCAATTACAACTCAGGATCGCACGAAATCTTTTTGCGATACGAATTGTTTAATAAATACGACAAAATTATCTCCCCAAGATTCTTCTAAAACTTACTTTATGAAAATTAAAAAAATACTATACAGCTTGTTTTTGAGTGTTTTCTTGATCCAAGGATATGCCCAAAAAACAACCGTTGCCAAAGCAGATTCCAATTACGATCGTTATGCCTATGTAGATGCAATAACCAACTACGAAAAAGTAGCCGAGAAAGGGTACAAAGACGAGAAAATGTTCCAGAAATTGGGAAATGCTTATTATTTTAAAGCCGAATTGTCACAAGCCCAGAAATGGTATGAGCAACTTTTTGCGTTATATCCCAATCAAGAGCCAGAATATTTTTATCGGTATTCGCAAGCCTTAAAGTCAATAGGAGATTATACCAAAGCCGATTTAATGTTAGAGCAATTTAACGCCAAAACAGGTAACGATAAAAGAGGGATTCTGTTCAAAGACAATAGGAATTATTTAGACGAAATCAAAGCCAATTCAGATCGTTTTCAAGTAGTGGATGCAGGTATAAACTCTACATTTTCAGACTATGGGAGTTCTTTTTTAGGAAATAAACTGGTCTTTTCTTCAGCAAGAGATACAGGCGGAGTTTCCAAAAAAGTGTTCAAATGGACCAATAAATCATTTACCAATTTGTACTGGGCAGAAATCAAACCCGATGGAGAAATGGGTAAACCCGAACGATTTGAGCGTAAGATCAACTCAAAGTTCAATGAATCAACTCCAGTGTTTACCCAAGACGGACAAACGATGTATTTTACTAGAAACAATTTTCTGGAAGGTAAAAGAGGAAGAGACAGCAACAAAAACACATTGTTGAAACTTTACAAAGCCACACTCGACAATGAAGGGAATTGGGATACTGTAATCGAATTGCCTTTTAATAGTGACCAATACAGCGTAGCACATCCAGCATTGAGCGTAGACGAAAAAACTTTATATTTTGCCTCCGATATGCCGGGAACTTTAGGGCAGTCGGATTTGTTTCGAGTAGGAATAAACGCTGACGGTACTTATGGGACTCCTGAAAATCTAGGAGCAGAAATCAATACCGAAGGCAGGGAAACTTTTCCATTTATCTCCGATGACAATGAACTGTATTTTGCCACTGATGGTAGACCGGGACTTGGAGGATTAGATATTTTTGTAGCCAAAATAGAAGTGGACAACAGTTTTTATAACATACAAAACGTAGGGTTTCCTATTAATAGTAATCAAGACGATTTTGCTTTTTTGATTAACAGTAAAAACAGAAATGGTTTTTTTACCTCCAATAGGGATGGAGGAAAAGGCTATGATGACATTTACCGATTTGTAGAGAACAAAAAATTGACTTGTGAGCAAACATTATCCGGGTTAGTAACCGATTTGGAAACTAAAGAAATATTGGCAAATACGAAGATGAGTTTGTTTGACGCCAATTTTAAACCTTTGCAAGTAACTCAAACTGACGCACAAGGACGGTACAGTTTCCCAGTTGATTGTGGTAAAACATATTACATAAGAGCCGAGAAAGACGATTATCAAACTAAAGAAGGATCGGTTAAAACCAAAGTGTATAGCAGTAATAAAGATTATGCTGTGGCTTTGGAAAAACGTGTTAAAACTGTTGGGGTGGGCACAGATTTGGCCAAAACACTAGATATACCAATTATTTATTTTGATTTGGACAAGTCATATATTCGAAAAGATGCTTCTTTTGAGTTGGCCAAAGTATTGGTGGTGATGCAACAGTATCCTGAACTGAAAATCGAAGTTCGTTCGCATACAGATAGTCGTCAAAGCGCAAAATACAATGAAAAATTATCTGATAAAAGAGCCAAAGCCACTGTACAATGGCTGATTGAAAACGGTATAGATTCCACAAGATTGGTTGGCAAAGGATATGGAGAATCACAATTGGTAAACCAATGTTCAGATGGAGTAAAATGCACCGAAGAAGAACATCAAGCAAATAGACGAAGTGAATTTATTATTGTTTCGATGAAGTAGTAGAATACTAAACTAAATTTGATAATAGCAAAAATCCTTTCTTTTGAAGTTGTTCAGAAAGAATGGATTTTTTTTGGATGGATTTTAATGATTTTATTTCATCGATGATTCTCTTACAATAATGCTAGTTTCTAGTTCTATTGTTTTTGGTGTAAATGGTATTTCATCTCTATGAGCATTCATTTCTTCTAATAATAAATCGAAAGAAGCGACTCCCATTTCGTGACTTGGCTGATCCACAGAACTTAGTTTAGGCGAAATGACCTGTGACATAAACCAATTACTAAAACCAATTACGGCAATTTGTTCTGGTATTTTAATTTTGTTTTCATTGCAATATGATATCACACCAGCTGCAGCCAAATCGGTGATAACAAAAATTCCATCTACATCTGGATGCTCTTTTGTAATTTGTGCTGTAAAATCATAACCTTCCTGAAATGTTACTTTTTCGCAAGTATAAACAAGGCTAGAATCATAAGGAATATTGTTTTTTTCTAATGCTTTTTTATAACCAATAAAACGATCAATTGAATTTTGTGGATTTAAAGGACCTCTAATGTGTGCTATTTTTTTGCATCCAACATCAATTAAGTGTTGAACAGCATTAAAGGCAGCTTTCTGATCATCAATAATTACTTTTGAACAAGAAGCCAGTTTTGACATTTTGTCGAACATGACAAAAGGAATTTTTCTGTTGATGATTTGCTGAATGTGTTCGTCGTAATTTGATTCGTTTGACAGTGACATTAGTATCCCATCTACTCTTTTGTTGATTAAAAGATCTACTTGCTTTTTTTCTAAAGAAATTGATTCGTTCGATTGTAAAATAATAACCAAATAACCATTTTTTTCAGCTTCGTCAATGATAGCGTTAATTACATTCGAAAAGAAATGATGCATCACTTCAGGAATAATTAGCCCTATAGTTTTGGATTCTTTTGTTCTTAAGTTTACGGCAAAGCTATTGGGAGTATAATGTAAATTTTGGGCAAGGTCTATTACCGCTTGCTTTGTTTTTGCACTCACATCGGGGTAATTTTTTAATGCTTTTGAAACCGTAGTAATAGATATCCCTAACGTAGTCGCTATTTCTTTGAGAGTGATGTCTTTCATAATTCAAATCTAGGCTAAATTAAGTTTAAATGTATTATTTTGATAGTCAAATTATGCAACTGCAATTTATTTATTTTATTGTAAAATAAAAAAAATTAAGTGGATTCTCTTTCTAAAACAGCAGTTTCCAATTCAATAGATTGAAAAACAATTGGGCTATTTTGTTTTTTAGAATTAATTTCATCAAATAAGATGGATGCTGCAACTCTACCTATTTCAAATCCGGGTTGATCTATAGTAGAAAGTTTTGGTGTAGTAACTTCGGTTACAAAGGAATTACAAAATCCAACAATAGCAATTTGTTTTGGAATTGCAATCTTTATTTCATTGAAGTATTTAAGAATTCCAACTGCAACCATATCGGTAACTGTAAAAATTCCGTCTAAATCAGGATGATCTTCTATTGCTTTTTTTGCGTTTTCATAGCCGTCTTCTAAGTCAGTGTTGTTGTCACAAACATATACTAAGGAAGAATCGTAGGATATATTGTGATCTTCTAGTGCTTTTTTATATCCTAAAAAACGATCAATTGAATTTTGTGGCATATACGATCCACGAAAATGAGCTATTTTTTTACGCCCTTTGTTGATTAGAAAAGTGGTCGCATCATAAGCGGCTTTTCTGTCATTAATGGTTACTTTGGAGCAATTGACCAACTTGGCAATTTTGTCAAAAAGGACTAAAGGGATATTTTGATTCAATATATTTTTTATATGCTCAAATTCTCCGGTTTCATTCGATAACGAAATTATAATTCCATCGACCCTTTTGTTCAACAATAACTCCAATTGTTTTTTTTCTAATTCTAATTTTTCATTGGAGCGTAAAATAATAACAAGGTAGTTCCTTTTTTCGGCCTCTTCTAAAACACCTTGAAAAACTTTTGAGAAAAAATGATAATCCACAGTAGGAATAATTACGCCTATGGTTTTTGATTCTCTCGTCCTAAGGTTTACGGCAAAGCTATTTGGTGTGTAATTGAGTGAAGTTGCTAAATCTATAACCATTTTTTTTGTTGCGGGGCTTACATCTGGATAGTTTTTAATCGCTTTTGATACTGTAGTGATAGAGATGCCTAACTGATCAGCGATTTGTTTGAGAGTAGCGTTTTTCATAATGGTGCCCCAGGTTTAAGAATCAAATAAAAAACTGTTTCCTAAAAACAAACATACAATTAATTTATTGTATTTCCATTTTCAAAAAACAGTTTTGCAGTATTCCTAATTTTTGGAGTTTAATTTTTTCAATACATTATTTTATAATGTATTGATTGTCAAGTTTAAGTAAAAGATTTTTGTTCTAAAATGGGTATAGAATTTTTATGATTTTACTAATTCTATCAATTTTGTGTTAAGCCATTAATAATTAATTTATGATGTGATAAAGTTACCAGCCCCAGTTTTTTTAAACATAGTAACCAAACTATTAACTAAATAAAAAACGAATTTAAAAGTGTTCAACCTTTTTGGGACATTATTTTCTTTAGTCGTCTGGGACTGTATAACTTTTAGATTTTTTAATAATATTTATTCTGCTCCATCTGTTGTAGCTCTTGCCACGGCAAAGGTACCAACTGTTTCGCCAAGAATCAAGCCTTTTTCGCAATCACTTCTGTAATGTATGGCTCCAAATAACCTAGAATTAGATGCTTCATTAGCCATTGCTTTAAATTTTTCTGCCTTTTCTGGTAATATATGTGACAAAACAGTGCAAGCTGCTCCACTAAAAGTTGAGTGACCCGATACATAAGCTGGAAAATTTGGCACACCAGTGGTTGTTTTTATAGAAGGATCCATTTGTGATGGTCTTGGATTAAAGTAAAAATACTTGGCATCCCAGCAACTTATGGCGGCATCCATCATGGCAATATTTAATAATGCCATGTTCCTTGCCCATCGTACTTCGCTATAGTTTTGGTCAACAAAAGCTTCGGTAGCAATAGCATTCCAATGTCCTGGAGGAGTATAAGTTCCAACGCCATCTGCCCAAAAAGTAACAATCTCTTGGTGTTTTTTAGAATTGTCTTTGCTAAATGCTTTTATCTCGGCCAATTCTTTTGCAAATTGTTCTGATTTGGTTGAAGGTGGTGGCACCGGGCGATTTGCAACTACATTTTCAGGAGTCATAAAAAATGATTTTACTTTTCCGAATGCTGGTAACATAGGTGGTCTAGCAGGAATATCTAATGATTTCCAAGGCGTTTCTCCTGTTGCGGCAGTTTGAGTTTCCAAAAGAGTCCATAAATCTTGATTACCTACAGCTGCGCCTGCTCCATCTGTTGATGCACGGGTTATGAATTTGGCTGCTATTTTTCGACCTAAACTAATTCCGGCATCTACATCACTTCGTACATTGGCACCACTGATGATACGGTATAGTTTTTCTTCTTCCGCTTTTTCCTGTATAAAAGCAATCTCTGTTGGGAATAATAATTTTAATAGTTCAACTGTAACTCCTGCCAAAACTGCATCTTCACTAGGGTAGGATGGTAAAGTGCTTTTTGGAATTAAAACTGGTAATGTAGCATCTACTACAAAAGGAGCAGATCTATTGTATAGTTTTTTGTAATGCCAAGTAGCAATCATGGCGTCATATTGGGCAGCACTTACATAAGCATAAGCTCTTGCTGCGTATGGCGGATTCGAAAATGGAAATTCTGGATTGGCAAATGGATTGGCTCCAGAGGGAATAGGGTAAGTTCCATCAGGATTTTGAAACGGTGGACGATTGTGTTTGGCAACCAATGTTCTCATGATTTCATTCCATCGCAAAACTCCTCCAACACTCCAGTAGGCTATTATGGTTTTTTGCTCTTCGGTTATATTGGCTTGGTAACTCTTGATTTCGTTTATCTCTCTAGTGTATGCAGGCAATGTTGTTGCAATAGGTACATCAAGAGGAAATTCATCTGGTGCAGTTAATAAGATTGGTTTCCAAGTCCCTGCTAATTCATCTGTATTGGTTGGGTTTAATTGAGGGTATTGATTATTGCGTTCGCTGATATCGTCGTTACAAGCATAATTAAATCCAATTAACAATATCAATAGACTTTTAAAGATTATTTTTTGAATGTTATTTTTCATCTTATTTTGTTTTTTTGTTAAAATTAATCACGTAAAATGCTCCTCCGTAAAACGCGGTCGATTGTCCAACGTTTCTGCCATCAAGTACATAATTTGATCCAGCTATTAAAGCTAATTCGGGTAGTTTTTTTAAGGTGTATTTTATGTTAGTACCCAATCGTAAAGCATTCATGGTATTGCTTGGGAATGGCATGTTGTTTAATGTTATATCAAAACCGCCAGATTGTGTAACCCAATTGTCTAGTATGGCTTCGGCAATTAATCGGTCTGAGCGATAGCCTATTCTTGCATTAACAGAAATTACATTGGGCATGTCAACTTCATTGGTATAATACATTTTATCTGTAAAATAGGTGTTTCTTTCAATAGTTACATTGCTTCTAAAAAGATAAGCACCAGAAACTGTGGTAAAAAAATTGCCTAATTGATAATCACCCATGAGTCGCAATGTTGCCACTTGACTCCCCAAACCTAGGCTTAATGGTAAATAATCAACTGCATAATTGGAAATAGGAGTGGTGTAACTGCCTATAGTGTATAATGAATAAATGGAATTGTTAATTTTCTTTTCGAAAGGCATATATTTTACTGTTAATGATAAATCTTGAAATCCTTCTTGTCCTTTCATTGTTCCAGCTGACGCATTTGTTTTAACATAGGGTACATTAAATAGAATGTTTAGTTTGTCAGTTATTCCATAATTTCCCATTACACCTAGAGCTTTTGTAGAAACTGTGCCTAAATTTAAATTTTCTCTTTTGTTCGTTCCTTCCCAATACTTATCCCAGCTGCTGTATTGATATATGGATCCCACACAAAAGCGATTTTTACTCATCATTATGGCATCAATCTCTGTTTGAGCATTTGCAAAAAAACTGCCTAATAAAAAGCAACTTATATAAATTTTCTTCATGTTTTAATTGGTTTTTTTAAGTTTTATAAAGTGATAGTTACGTTTTTTTCTTGCCAAGTCCAAATCGGTAAAAATAGCCTAAATTGAAAGAGTAATCTGCAAATGCGGCGTCCCCCTGAACATGAACATATTTATTTGGATCGGTTATTGTTGAGTTTTGTAAATCTTGAGTAGCAATGTCTGCTGCACTCTGAATGCGGTTTTTTACAATGTTATAAGGGATAAATAAACTAAAACCGTGACGGCCCAAAGTATATGCAAATCCATATTCTACTGCAATTACATATCCAGGACGACGATAAGCGACTTGGCCGCCAAAGGCATCATAAGCTGGTATCCCCTCTATTCTACCTGCTAAAGAAACATTAAAGTTTTGATTTTTGTCTACGGCTACCATTAGACCTCCACGGGCAAAATATTGGTCGGGACAAGCATAAATTTCATATCCTTCCAATCCTGGTTTTGGATCGGATTTGAATGTTCCGTTTGATTCTTTTGGATTGAATAAATAATAAGCATTGGCAAATCCATACAACCTTCCTGTTAATTGCCTAAAAGCTTGAAATTCTGGTGAAAATCCGATTCCTCCATCTCCAGGTTGAATGGCCTGATCCATAATGACATTTTTGATAGTGCCATCGGTTTGTGGGGCATCGTCAGTTACATTATGACTTCCTGTGTTTAGTTTTATACCTAAGCCTATCATGATGTTTCCTTTAGGTAATTTTAATGGGTCGAATAACCAATAATTAACTCCAATTCGAACATCGGCGATTCCTTGTGCATACACACTATAACGAAGGGTGTCAATTACAGGTGTTTTTTGTCTTAAAACTTGGGAACGTTCATTGTGCACATAAGGCAAAACAGCATAAACTTGAAGCCTGTTGGTAACACCATAGGCAACACTGAAATCTATTGCATTGGAATAAATGTTAACAGCATTTCCTTGTTGTTTTCCATCAGGGCCTATTCCTCCGCCTGTGGTTTGACGTTGTAGTTGCTCTTCTTTACCTACGAAATGTCTCCACGAATGAAAATAACGATAATTGGCTCCTACTTGGAAATCACCTTTGTTTAGATTGTACGAATTGGTTAGAGTCATGTTGAGTCCTCCCATTTGTCGAACTGCGACACAACCTTGAGCATTAATTTTTTGTGATTGAAGAATTGTAAAAATGATTAGTAATGCGGTAAATGCAATGTTAACAGCGTTGTTTTTTTTCAAAATAGTATTTTTTCTTGTTTAGAATTTATCTTATAAAATGGTAAAACAGCTCCTTTGTATAAAGATGTTTTTATTTAGGACTAAAAATAATTTTAGCACATTTCAATAAGATTTTTGATTTTTTTAATGGGAAAGAAAAAAGAGAAAATGCTTGAATTTGAATTTAGCAACAATAGAATTCTAAATGTCAGAATGTAAATTATTGATTACAATTAATCGAATATTCCAGGAAAAGTACATTCAAAATCATTTTAGTCATCATAATTGATGATTGATTATGAAAGGTTTTGCATTGAATACGAATAAAGGATGGCATCAAATTAAGTAGTCTTTGTTTCTTTTTTTAAATAATAAAAACTAAACGAAGTCAGGAGGAGAGTAAAATGCAGAAAGATGTGCTGAAAGTAAATTTTCTTTAGGCAAAGAATTTAAAGAAATGGATTTTATTTCTTTTTTATTTGTAGAAACTAAAGATTCTGGATACTCAATGAAATAATCTTTAACAAATGACTTCATGATTTTTTTTGAAGGTACTTTGTTGTCATTGTTTGAATTGAATAATTGGCCATTAACGAGTTCGTCAATTTCGCTAGAAGTCAAATCAGTATTAATATTAGGAAGGTAGTATAAACTCAAAATGTTATTTTGAATTCTTTTTTTGAAAATATGATATGATTTGTTGTTTATAATGATGTTTTCATTTACAAATTCAAAATCTGAATCTTCTGCAAAAGTGTACAATGAAGCATTTAGATTAATTACTTTAAATTCGGAATCTGGAATTTTTTTCATAGCAACAACCCATTCTTGCTCATCTTCAAAAGCAAAAAGCATGCGGTATCCCAATACATTGTAAAATAATGTTACAAGCAAGGTTGATAGCACTAATATGGAAGCTATTTTCTTCATTGGTTTCAAAAATAACAATTATATATCAATATTGATAATTAAAATTAAAAATTAAGAAATAATTTTTAATACAACAATAAATAAGTTAAATTACAATTAATTATTCTGTATTGTTTTAATAAAATCAATATTAAATTAGGATTCTTTAAAACTATAATTCTGATAGAAAATATAAATATCTTACAAATTATTCGTTTGTCTTTAAAATAAGCGCTTCAAATGGTCTTAATTCACTGGTTTTGTTTGTTGTATCATAATTGCAAAGTAATACAGTTGATTTTTCTAGGTTGAAATCACAGTTATACACCGCATTTTCTAATGAAAAATTAAGTAGAACAATTATTTTTTTATCCTCAAATGTTCTTAAATAAGCATAAACTTTTGGATTGTTTTCATCTAATAAAGTATAGCTTCCATAAACTAATGTTGCTTCTTGTTTGCGCAATTGAACCAGTTTTCTGAAATAATTTAAAACAGAGTCTGAATCATTTTCTTGTACTTCGGCATTAATCGTTTCATAATTAGGATTCACTTTTAACCAAGGTATGCCATCTGAAAAACCTGCATTTTTTGATGTGTCCCATTGCATCGGTGTTCTGGAATTTTCTCGTGAAGCTTGTTTTTGTTCTTCAAGGAAAGCCTTCAAATCTCCTTTTTCGTTTTGTAAAGCGATGTATTTATTTTTCGTGTCGATATCATTGTAATCATCAATGTTGTCAAAACGAATATTGACCATTCCCAATTCATCTCCTTGAAAATAATAAGGTGTCCCTCTCATCGTAACGACAAATGTGGAAAGCATTTTGGAACATACTTCCCTAAACTCTGGAGTGTCATTGCCAAATTTACTCACCATTCTAGGTTGATCGTGATTGGCCAAGAAAATGGAAAGCCATCCTTTGTCTTTGAAACCGTCATCCCATCTCGAATACAGTTTTTTGTAGTTGACAAAGCCATATTCGTCAAGGTGTTTGCCAATTTCTACACCCTCCAGGTGATAGGCCATACTCAGTTCATTTCGGTCTGGATCGACAAAAAGCATTGCTTCTTCGGGAGAAGCGCCCGCGCCTTCAGAGACGGTCATTACTTCGTATTGACTCAAAACTTCCCGATGCATTTCTTGTATGTATTCGTGTAGATGTGGGCCTCTTCCATAAAATTTCATGATTTCGGGGATATTACCCAAAATCTCAGATGGCAATTCGGGGAAAGAATCGTCCTTTGAAATAAACTGAAAAGCATCCATTCTAAATCCATCAATGCCTTTGTCTAGCCAAAAACGCATTACTTGATACAATTCCTGACGCACTTTTGGATTGTTCCAATTAAGGTCGGGTTGCTTTTGTGAAAAATAATGCAAGTAATAAGCATCAGTTGTTTCGTCATATTTCCAAGCATTGCTATTTACATCAAACCAACTCCAACGATAAGGGGGAATTCCTTTTTCGGCCGGCCACCAGTAATAATAATCTCGATAAGGATTATCTCTAGATTTTCTACTTTCCTGAAACCAAAAATGTTCATCGCTACTGTGATTGAATACCAAATCCATGATGAGTTTGATTCCTCTTTCTTTTAATCCTTTCATCAGCAAATCAAAATCTTCCATAGTGCCAAAATCGGCAAGAATAGAGCAATAATCACTCACGTCATATCCATTGTCGTCATTGGGAGATTCATAAATTGGATTAATCCAAATGGCATCAATCCCTAAACTTTTGAGGTAATCCAATTTGGAAATAATACCTTTTAAATCGCCAATTCCATCACCATTACTATCTTTGAAACTTCGAGGATAGATTTGATAAATTACGGCTTCTTTCCACCATTTTTTATCAATTTTTGAAATTATATTAGTTGATGAGGGATTCAAAATAAAATAGATTTAATGATTATTGGGTCTATAACTGATAAATAACAGCTTCGTAAGGTCGCAATTCTTCTGTTTTTGATGACGTTGCATAATTGTTCATAACTACTTTTGCTTTCGAGACGTTGATTCCCGTTTTTGCGGAAGCATTTTTAGAAGTAAAATTCAAAAGGATTAGTAGTTTTTTACCATTCAATTCTCTAGTGTAAGCAAAGATAGCAGGATTGGTTTCGTCAACCAATTCAAATTTACCATAAATCAATGTGGGTTCATTTTTACGCAATTGAACTAATTTTCTAAAATAATTCAATATCGAATTAGGATCCTTTTCTTGTTGGGCAGCATTTACGGTAGTATAATTTGGATTGACTTTGAGCCAAGGTGTTCCTGTTGTAAAACCTGCATTTTGTTTGGTATCCCATTGAAAAGGAGTTCTACCATTTTCTCTGGAGGTTTGTTTTTGTTCTTCTAAAAAGGCCTTCAAATCACCACCTTTGTTTTGTAATGCACTATATTTATTTCGAGTGTCAAGGTCATGATAGTCATCAATGGTATTGAAACGAATATTGTCCATTCCTAATTCATCTCCGTAATAATAATAGGGTGTTCCTCTCATTGTCATTAAAAAAGTAGAAAGCATTTTGGACGAAATTATTCTGAATTTAGGGGAATCATTTCCAAATTTACTCACCATTCTCGGCTGATCGTGATTGGCCAGAAAAATAGCCAGCCAACCTTTATCCTTAAATTCTTGGTCGTATCGAGAAAAAATAGCTTTGTATTTGATCAGTCCAAAATCATTCAGATGTTTTCCAATATCGACACTTTCAAAATGATAAGCCATGTTTAATTCTTTTCGAGCTGGATCTACAAAAAGCATGGCGTCTTGCGGAGAACTTCCGGCGCCTTCGGCAACAGTCATCATATCATATTTACTAAAAACTTCTCTGTTTATTTCTTGCAAATAATCATGTAAATGAGGGCCAACTCCGTAGTATTTTATAATGTCTTTTTCATAACCTTTTGGTAGTTCTGGCCAAGTGGTGTCTTTTGAAGCAAACTGAAATGCATCCATTCTAAATCCATCAATACCTTTGTCCAGCCACCAACGCATCATATCATAAATGTCTTCTCGAACTTTTGGGTTTTCCCAATTGAGATCAGGTTGCTTTTGTGAAAAATAATGAAGGTAATACGAGTTGGTTTGGGCATCGTATTTCCAAGCATCACTATTTACATCGAAAAAGCTCCATCTGTAAGGCGGTTTCCCTTTTTCGGCTGGCCACCAATGGTAATAATCTCGGTATTTATTATCTCTGGAAATTCTGGATTGTTTGAACCATTCGTGTTCGTCACTGCTGTGATTGACCACTAGATCCATGATGAGTTTGATGCCACGTTTGTGCATTTCTTTCAACAAAAGATCAAAATCTTCCATGGTGCCAAAGTCCCTCATAATAGCTCTATAATCACTAATATCATAGCCATTGTCATCGTTTGGAGAGGCATAAATGGGGTTGAGCCAAACGGCATCAATTCCCAGACTTTTTATATAATCCAGTTTGGAAATAATCCCTTTCAAATCGCCAACTCCATCTCCATCACTATCCTTAAAACTGCGTGGATAGATTTGATAAACTACAGCTTCTTTCCACCATTTGGTGTCTGCGTTTTTTAATAGTAGCGTCTTATTGTTTTGAGCAGTAAGATTTACAGATAAAAACAGAATAGATCCAATGTATAGCAATAGAAGATGGTTTTTTTTCATTGTTAATTTGTTTTTATAATTCTAAAATTTTCGCTTCATAAGGTCTCAGTTCTTCCGTTTTTGATGGTGTTGCGTAATTGTTGATTAAAACTTTGGCTTTCGAAATGTTGATTCCAGTATTTGCGGAAGCATTCTTATCGCTAAAGTTTAATAATACCAATACTTTCTTGCCGTCTAATTCTCTGGTGTAGGCGTATACATTTGGATTGTCTTTGTCCAAAAGAGTGTATTTTCCATAGACCAAGACAAGATTGTTTTTGCGCAGTTTAACCATTTTTCTGAAATAATTCAACACTGAGTTGGGGTCTTTATCTTGAGCTTCGGCATTCAAAGTAGTGTGATTGTCATTTACTTTTAACCAAGGAGTTCCAGTGGTAAACCCTCCGTTGGTTGAACTATCCCATTGAAAAGGCGTTCTTCCGTTGTCTCTTGCTCCACCTGTTTTTTGATCTTCAATGAATTGTTTTAAATCGCCACCTGCATTTTTTACTTTTTCGTATTCAGCAAAAACTTCAATATCACGATAATCTTCAATTTTATCAAACTTGGCATTTACCATTCCAATTTCGTCTCCGTTATAATAATAGGGGGTTCCTCTCATCGAAAGCAAAAAGGTAGTCAGCAGTTTAGAGGAATAATCATGAAATTCAGGAGAATCATTTCCCCATCTTGTTGCCATTCTAGGTTGGTCATGATTGCCTAAATAGATGGTTCCCCAGCCTTTCGTTTGGTAAACAGCATCCCAATCGGAGTAGATTTTTTTGAAATCGACTAAGGAGTATGGTCCCGATTTTTTGAAATAACCAGGAACGTAGCCTAAATTGGTTCCTTCAAAATGGTAACCCATATTTAATTCTTTTCTGTCGGCATCCACAAAATTCAAAGCTGTTGAGGTAAGCATTCCTGCGCCTTCGGCCAATGACATGCAATCATATTTACTCAAAACTTCACGGTTCATTTCCTGAAGATATTCATGTAAATGAGGACCGCTTCCCATATAAACATCCCAACGACCGTGGTATTTTTTGTCCAATTCTGCTTGTGTAATTACAGGAAAACTTGGGTCTTTGGAAATAAAAGGAATCACATCCATTCTAAATCCGTCAATGCCTTTGTCCAACCACCAACGCATCATACTGTAAATTTCTTGTCTTACTTTTGGATTTTCCCAATTCAAATCGGGTTGTTTGTAATTGAAATAGTGTAAGTAGTAAGAATCTGTAGTTTTGTCGTATCTCCAACCACTTCCATCGGCTTCAAAAGCTCCTGGACGAAATGCAGGTTTTCCTTTTTCGGCTGGCCACCAATGGTAATAATCGCGGTATGGATTGTCACGTGATTTGCGGCTTTCTTGAAACCATTTGTGCTCGTCACTACTATGATTAACAACTAAATCCATGACTAATTTCATGCCTCTTTCATGCATTCCTTTTAAAAGTGCATCAAAATCCTTCATGGTGCCAAATTCTTTCATGATATTTTGATAATCGGAAATGTCGTAACCGTTATCGGCATTTGGGGAACTGTAAATGGGATTGAGCCAAATGATATCGATACCCAAGCTTTTCAAGTAGTCCAGTTTGGAAATAATTCCTTTCAAATCGCCTACGCCATCTCCATCAGAGTCTTTGAAACTTCGCGGATAGATTTGGTAAACGACGGCTTCTTTCCACCATTTTCTATCAATAGGTGCTTTTTTTTCTTGAGCTGTCATAGTGTTGCAAAGGATATTAATTAGTGTAATTAATACGAGCGTAAATGTGATGTTCTTTTTCATTTCAGTTGTTGTTTATTTTTTTATTGGATTCATAAAAGAATCTATAGTTGACTCATTGATTTTGGGATTGGCACCTTCTTTTTGTGCCACTAATGCTCCGATGGCACAAGCAAAATTTATGGCGTTTTGAGGGTCTTCTTTGGCTAATAATTTGCTTAAAAGTCCTGCCAAAAAAGAATCCCCAGCTCCAACAGTATCAGCGACTTTTATTTTGTAACCACTATTGTAGTAGAATTGATTGTTGTAATATAAAACCGCTCCATGACTGCCTTTGGTAACACAAATATGTTTGGTGCTGGTTTGTTCGGCTATAAAAAGTATGTTTTGTTCCAATGAATGGAAAGGCGATTGGAGATATTCGCTTATTTCATAGATTTCATCATCATTAAATTTTATAAAATCGGCTTCATGCATCAGATGATTGAGTAATTCTTTTGTGTAAAAGGGAGCACGCAGATTGACATCAAAAACAGTATATTTTGCATAATTTATTAATTCAAACAAAGTGTTTTGTGAAACGCTGTCTCTACAAACTAAACTGCCAAAAACTAATGCGTCGGCTTTTTTTACAATAATCTCATCTTCTGGTGTTTCGATAATTTTGTCCCAAGCTACAGGATAATTAATGGTATACGAAGCGGAGCCTTTGTCGTTCAATTGTACAATGACTTCGCCTGTTTTTAAGTCTTTATCAATTTGAATGGAACTCGAATTTACTTTGTGATCCTTAATGTATTGTAGTAATTCTTTTCCTATTTCGTCATTTCCTATTCGGCTTATTATTTGAGATTGAATTCCTAATGAAGCCAGTCGAATAGCCACGTTTAACGGTGCTCCTCCAATTTTTTTATGGGTTGGAAAAACGTCAAACAAGACTTCTCCAAAACAGACCACACTGATTTTTTGACTTGTTGCTTTCATTCGGAGATCATTTTTTGTTCTAATTCTTCAAGTGATAATCCTTTCGTTTCTGGCATCATGAATAAAACGAAAACCAACTGTAATACCATCATAAAAGCAAAAAACGCAAAAATGGGCCAAGGATTTTCGTGAAATAAATCGATAACCACTGGACCAAGCAAAGTAATCAATGCAGCAAAAATCCAATGAATACTGGTGCCGAAGGATTGCCCTCGAGCACGAACTGTATTTGGGAATATTTCGGATATAAAAACCCAAATTACAGCACCTTGACCAATAGCATGCGAAGCGATAAAGACAAGAATGGAAGTTAATAGCACAACCGGCCCGGCATTAGTATTAAAAGCCCAAGCAATAATGCATAAGCTGAGTATATAACCAATACTGCCAATAGTCATTAATAATTTCCTGCCTAAAATATCAATTAAACGCATGCCAATAATGGTAAATATGAGGTTTATTACACCTATGAGTATGGAATTCATCAGAGATTCTTTCGAGCCTAATCCTGCCATTTCCAATATTTCAGGAGCGTAGTATAAAATGAAATTAATTCCGGACAATTGATTAAAGAAAGCAATTAAAAAAGCCAAAAGAATAGGCCATTCGTATTTTTTGGTAAATAATTTTTCTTTTTGAATTGAGTCTACTACATCTTTTTTGATTTCATTAAAATTTTCCAAAGCTTCTTCTTTAGTATAAATCATTTCAAGGACTTTCAATCCTGCGACATCGTCTTTTTTGTTTAAAATTAACCAACGGGGACTGTCGGGAATTTGAAAAACAATGATACTGTAGATTAATGCTGGTAATGCTACAATACCAATCATCCATCGCCAATCGTTGGCACCGCTAAAACCTTCAAATAAATAATTGGAAAAAAAAGCAATAAGGATTCCAAACACAATATTGAATTGAAACAACGCGACTAGTTTCCCTCTGTTTTTGGCACTTGATATTTCTGAGATATAAATAGGCGCAGCTACTGAAGAAGCTCCAACTCCGATTCCTCCTATAAATCTAAAAAAAGAAAAAACATAGGGATTTGGAGCCAACGCCGAACCTAATGCTGATACTAGGAATAAAATTCCAATCCATAACAAGGTCTTTTTTCTTCCCCATTTGTCACAGGGAATACCACCGAACATTGCTCCCAAAACAGTTCCCCACAATGCCATAGACATAATGAATAATCCATGAAATAGGGGTGTCGTATGCCATAATTCCTTGATGGGTAAGTTGGCTCCTGAAATAACTACGGTGTCAAATCCAAATAAGAATCCTGCTATTGCGACCGTTATGGACCATTTTTGTACGTTGTTCATCTTTTAATTTTTAGTGGTTTTGGATGTAGAGTTGGTTTCCCAAATACTTTTTATTTTAGAAATATTTAGGTTTTTAATTTCTTGGTCTTCATCAGACTGTATGCTTAATTTGGTATAAGGCTTGTTTGGAAAAATTTGTTCTGTGAAGGAATAAACTCCGCCATTTAAGAAAATTTCTATGGAGGACCAATCCAAAATAATTTGATAATTTAGAGTTTCTGTTGTCAGATTTGGTGTTTCGGTTTTGTGAATTGATTTTCCAAAATTAGCTTCAAAATTGACCAATCCAGAATGGGTTCGGTCTATCGAAAAGGTATTCATTTTGTGGTCATAAATGAGGACTAATGAATCATTGACTTCATTCGAAAAAGTTAATTTTAAATTTTTGGCGAGAGCTTTAAAATCAATTTGAGATTGATTTAGATGATTGTATTCGAAAACTATTTTTTTATTTGCTTGAATAGTCAATAATTCTTCTGAATATTCAGGGATTATGATTGTTTTCAATTGTTGGATTGGACTGTTTTTGAGAACATAATTATCGCCTATTTTTTCTAACGAAAGTTTTCTGGGCAAGGTCATGGCACTTCTCCAGTTTTTTGTGGGGGTGTTTCGAGCATACAGCCAATTACTCATCCAGCCGATAAAAATACGTTCGTTATTTGGAGCATCATTATAAGTTACACCAGCATAATTGTCGGTTCCGTAATCAACCCACTTGATGTCTTTTTGATTGGTTTTAAAACTTTTCCCATCATAATCACCCACGAAATATTGTGTTCCCGAACCTCCATTTGGCGCTCCTGGGTTGATACTGATGAGTAAAACCCATTTTTCTACTGTAGAATTTTCTACTTTGAGTTTAAAAAGATCAGGACATTCCCAGACACCACCATGTGCGCCACTGTTTTTGCCAAATTGACCCATGTAGTTCCAATTAATTAAGTTTTTGGAACTGTAAAATCGAGCATGATCACCAGCAACTAGAGCTAAATTCCAAATTTTTGTTTCTGGATTCCAAAATACTTTCGGATCCCTAAAATCTTTTAGGCTGTTGTTCCCAATAATAGGATTCCCTTTGTACTTTGTCCAAGTTTGCCCTTCGTCTAGACTATACGCCAAACCTTGTGATTGGGTATTTGTCTTTCCTGCCTTTTCAATTTCCATATTATGATAGGTAAAAATGGCAATCATTGGTGGATTTTCAATAGTGCCGAGTCCTGAAGTATTATTGATATCAACAACGGCACTTCCGGAGAAAATATAACCTAATTTGTCTGGGTATAAGGCAATTTTTTTATTTTCCCAATGGATTAAATCTTTACTAGTAGCATGTCCCCAATGCATAGGTCCCCAAACTATATCGCTTGGGAAATATTGGTAAAACAAATGATAAGTTCCTTTGTAGAATACCAAACCATTTGGATCATTCATCCATTTTTTTTCGGGCGAAAAATGAAATTGTGGGCGGAAAGATTCTTTATATATAGTAATTGAATCAAATGAATTTATTTCTTTAGATGCAATTGTTATTGTACCATCAGCTTCTGTTTTTTTGCAGGAAACGACAGTTGCCAATAGACTAATATTAAAAATAAATAATAATCTGCTGATTTTTAATTGCATTCGCTTTTGTTTTTAAGTTAAAAAAATATGGAATTATAAATTTAGGCTTCCATTTTTAGTTATTTCTAATTATACAAATCGAAAACGTTTTCGAAGTCTCGAAAACGTTTTCGATTTAAATTTCAAGGAGTTAAAGAATAAATGTTTTATGTTTGATGTGCTAATAAAAATAAATAATATGAATTCAAATTTAAAAATGTTGTTTTTAGTTTTATTGACTAGCTCAACGATGATGGGTCAGGCAAAATCGGATGAGTGGCATTTGTATGCCAATTCTAGAGAAAATTACTTTGGAGTGTCTATGGCCAATGGGAAAATTGGAATTGTTACAGACGATACGCCTTTAAAAACCAAAGAAATAATTTTGAATGGAGTTTATGACAGTAGTCCAGAAAATGGAATTAGCAGGATAGTTCGTGGCATTGAGTTTTTGAATCTTCATTTGAGTATTGATGGACAAGAAGTCAAATCTGACAATATTTCCAATTGGAGTCAGATTGTCAATATGAAAGAAGGAACTAGCACTACTTCGTATACGTTTAAAGATTTGGCTACTATCAATTATACAATTTTGGCTAATAGAGCAGTTCCGTATTCGGCTATGGCCATTATTGAAATTATCCCGAACAAAGACATTGAAATTACTGCCAATAATTATATGACCGTTCCAGAGGAACTGAAAGACACTAAAAGTCAATTTCGCGTACTAAAAGACAATCAATATTTAATGCCAGTTTTCGGTACTACAGCCAAAACGTTAACTGGTAAATATACCGTTTCGGCGGCAACTACTTTTTTGTTTGATGGGAAAAATGAAACCTTGAAGCAGACAGGAAATGAAGTCGGTTTTTCTAAAAAGTTACTGAAAGGAAAACAATATAGATTTGCTATTGCAGGAGGAATTTGCACTTCAAAAGATTTTAATGATCCATTGAATGAATCCGAAAGGCAACCTATTTATGCCTTGCAACAAGGGATTGATAATTTGCTGAATCGTCATAAGCAAGCTTGGGCAGAATTGTGGAATACAGGTGACATTCAAATTGAAGGAGATTTAGATGCGCAACAACGTGTTCGATTTGCATTGTTTAATTTGTATTCTTACAATCGTCCTGAAACTAGAGAAAGTATTGCACCTATGGGTTTGTCTTCTCAAGGATATAATGGACATATTTTTTGGGATAGTGAACTTTGGATGTATCCAACCCTTTTGGCATTACAACCCGATATGGCTAAATCTTGTTTGGATTATCGTTTGGATCGTTTGGGAAAAGCCAAACAAAAAGCAACTATTTATGGTTATAAAGGAGCTATGTATCCTTGGGAATCTGATGATACTGGTGAGGAAGCGACACCAACCTGGGCTTTGACTGGAATTTTTGAACAACATATTACAGCCGATGTGGCCATAGCCTTTTGGAATTATTACTCTTACACACAAGATAAAACGTGGTTAAAAGAAAATTATAAAGTACTCAAAGAAACTGCTGATTTTTGGGTGAGTCGAGTGGTCAAAAATGACGATGGGAGTTATTCTATTCTAAATGTTGTTGGCGCTGATGAGTATGCTCAGCATGTAGATGACAATGCGTTTACCAATGCTTCGGCTATTGAAGCTTTGAAAAACACAATTAAGGCGGCAACCATTTTGAATGAGCCTATAAATCCAATGTGGCTGGATGTTTCGAATAAATTAATTATTCATTCTGAAAATGGAATTACTCAAAATTACAAAGGATACAAAGGACAAATGATTAAACAAGCCGATGTCAATTTATTGGCTTATCCGCTACATGTTATCACAGATAGAAAACAAATCGAAAAAGACTTGGAGTATTATACTGAAAAAATTGATAAAAAAGACGGACCAGCTATGGCTTCGGGCGTTTTGTCGGTTTTGTATGCCAGATTGGGTGATAGAGACAAAGCGTATGCTTATTTTGTAAAATCGTATTTGCCCAATAGCCGTCCTCCGTTTGGAGTATTTTCAGAATCGGCCAATAGCAACAATCCTTATTTTGCAACAGGAGCAGGTGCGATGCTTCAAGCGGTTATTTATGGTTTTGGAGGAATAGAACAAACAGATGCTGGGTTGCGATACAATAAAGGACTTCTGCCAAAGCAATGGAAATCTTTAACCATAAAAGGCATTGGTGTTGACAATAAAACCATAACTATAAAATAGAAGCTATTTTTTATTGCCACCAATATTCACAATGCAATTATAATTCAAAATGTATTCTGAATATTGGTGTTTTTTTATGTTCAATAATTTGCAAAAGTTATGTATTTAACAAAATCGAGTTAAAATGTAATTAACTCAATTTTAGACACTTGGTTTTTTAGGCTCAATTATTTTTTTGCTTTTAATATTTGTAGGTATAGTACATTAAAAAATAAACTCTTTTTTCTTTCAATTTTTAATTATGTAATAAAAATGGCAAATAATAATTAAATGTGTTTTTATTACACTTTTTTATTTCATTATATTTTTTTATTTCTTAAAATTTTAACATCGATTATATAAAATCGAAAACGTTTTCGGTGCAACTACAACGTTATAGTTTGGATTTTCTTAAAGTTTTCTTAAAAAAATAACTATGTTTGATTTAATATTTTAAACAAATAACCAAATTATTAACTAACTTATTTATTACGTATGAAAAATAGTCTACAAAAAGGCTTGATGGTTTTCATAACCATGCTATGTACTAGCTTGATATATTCGCAAGATGTATCGGGATTGGTGACTGATGCGAGTGGCCCACTCCCTGGGGTTTCTATATTAGTAAAAGGAACAAAAACGGAAACACAAACAGATTTTGACGGAAAATTTATTATTAAGAATGTGGGTTCAAACGCAGTCTTAGTATTTACTTACATCGGTCTAAAAACTCAAGAAGTTAGTGTTGGTGGCAAAAGCACCTTGAATGTGACAATGGCTCAAGATCAAAGCCAATTGAATGAAGTAGTTGTAATTGGATATGGAACTGCAAAAAAGAAAGATTTAACTGGTGCGGTTGATGTTTTAGGGTCTAAGGATTTTGATGGAGTGTCAAATACTTCGCCTGCTTTATTGTTAAGAGGTAAAGTGGCTGGGGTACAAATCACACAAACGAGTGGCGAGCCTGGTTCAGCAGTTACAATCCGTGTAAGGGGTTCCTCTTCTGTACGTTCAGGAAATGGACCTTTAGTTGTTGTAGATGGTGTTCCTTTAGCGGGAGGAGATATTTCGTCTCAGGGATCTGATTTATTAGGTACTTCAGCTGCTAGAAACCCCTTGAACTTCATTAATGAGGCTGATATAGCATCTATTTCTGTATTGAAAGATGCAGCTTCTACAGCTATTTATGGTTCTCGTGGAGCCAATGGAGTAATCGTAATTACTACCAAGAAAGGAAATTCAAATATTCCTGAATTTAATTTTAGTACCTCTACGCAAATTAGTACCAAAGCTGGTAATTATGGCGTAATGAATCCCGATCAATTTGTAACTGCAAGTAAAGCTGCGGGAATTCCTAAAGGACAAGATTTTGGAGGAAGAGATTATAATTGGGAAGATGCGGTTTTACAAACAGGAATCGCTGTAAATAATAATTTATCTTTTAATTCTGCAAATGAAAATTCTAGTACAAGAGTCTCTCTTTCTGCCAGTAACAATGAAGGGATTGTAAAAAATACAGGTTTAGAAAAATATACAGCATCGTTTTATAATTCAAATAATTTCTTTGATAAAGTACTAAAAGTTGATACTAAATTATTGTATGCCAGTGTAAATGATTATACCACTTTAGTAACGAATAATGCTGGATATATTGGAAATGTTATTGGAACAGCTTTATATTGGAACCCAACATTGCCAATCTATAAAGCAGATGGTAGCTATAATGTTGTCAGCGATACGTATTTGAATCCAGTTCAACTATTAGATTCTTATCAAGATTACACTAATACAAATAAATTATTAGGAAGTATTAATGCATCTCTTAACTTAGGATCTCATTTTAAATACAATTTCTTATTTGGAGTTGAAAATTCAACTTCATCTAGAAAGAGTCAAATATTGCCAACAATGAAAATACAAGGGGATGCATTTTTTGGAACAGTACCAGGTTCAAAACCAGTAGTTACAAAATATGGTACAGCCGCAATTTCTAACATAAGTGCATTTAATAAGACAGTAGAGAATAATTTAAACTATACCAATCAATTTAGTGATAATTTTAATTTGAATGCATTAGTAGGGTATTCTTATTATTCGTACTTGAATAGTGGAAATGTTTCTTCAGGAAAAGGATATGATCCGGCTCAAACTAATTTAATTGATGATATTGAAGGGGGACTTCAAAATGAATTTAGAGTTTCTTCTTACAAAAATTTCACTGAGGTTCAATCATTGTATGCTAGAGCTGATGTGACTTTTTATAAAAAGTATGTTTTAACAGCATCTGTTCGTACAGATGGTTCGTCAAAATTTGGTTCTAATTATAAATATGGTACATTTCCAGCTGTGGGTATTGCCGATAATATATTTGAAAATCACGAAGGAATACTTAATAATTTAAAATTAAGAGCCAATTGGGGTATTACTGGGAATCAAGAGTTCGCAGCTAACTCAGCTATAGGTAGAGCAAGTTATGGGAATAATGGAGCTTTGAATGTAGATGCAAATGCAAATGAGAATTTGAAATGGGAAACTACAGAATCATGGGGTGTAGGTACAGATTTTACATTACTTGAAAATAGATTAACAGGTTCTCTTGATTACTTTCATAGGGATACAAAAGATTTAATTTTTCCTGTTCCTCAGGCGTCAACTCAACCGGGGCCAAATTCACCGAGAAATAAAAATTTACCTGGAAATTTGATTAACACTGGTATTGAAATCAGTCTTGATTATACTATTATACAATCCGATGATATAACTTGGAGTATAGCAGGAAATGCTTCTTTCTTAAAAAATGAAATTCAAAATTTCAATGGATTTGTAGGCACTGGGGGTTTAAATGGGCAAGGTTTAACAAGTGCTTACACTCAAGTAATTACTAATGATCAGCCTCTTTATACTTATTTCTTGTATGATTTTCAAGGATATGATGCTGATGGCAATTCTATTTACACAAACGATGCAGGAGAGAAAGTTGGTCTTGGGGAAGCTACAAAACAGCTATTAGACAAACAACCATTACCTAAAATTAACTATGGTTTCTCATCTGCTTTCAAATACAAAAATTTTGATGCTACTGTTTCATTTTATGGTGCAGCTGGACATTATATTTATGATAATACTCAAAATGCCTATTTTTTCAAAGGTGCCTTTTTGGGTGGTAGGAATGTAACAGAAGAAGCGGCATATTCAGCTCAAGGACAGGGAGATCCTAATTCTCCTTCTACAAAATACCTTCAGTCAGGGGATTTTTTGAGAATGGGTGAGTTAACATTTGGATATACCTTTACAGGAGGTCTAATAGATAGAATGAAGTGTAAAAATCTGCGCTTTTATGTAAACGGTTCAAACTTATTATTGTTTACAAATTATACAGGATTTGATCCAGAAGTAGATATTAATAAACAAGTTAATGGAGTTCCTTCTGCTGGTATGGATTATTTAGCTTATCCTAGATCAAAAGGAATAGCTTTTGGACTTAACGTAACATTCTAAATTTTAAAAAAACATGAAAAGAATAAATATAATTAAAAGCATCTTATTTGCAAGCACACTAGTTCTTGGTGTAAGTTGTACAAATTTAGATGAGCAAATTAGTGATGGTGTACCTACTGGAGGTTCAAGTGCAGTCAATACTGCTGCCTTATTGACTACTGCCTATAATGGTTTGAGAAATTTTCAAGATCAAGGAATGATGTTTACCATGGACGAAATGTCTGGAGATGGCTTGGTAGGGCCAACTCGTGGTGGTGACTGGGATGATAATGCAAAATGGAGACAGTTTCAAGCGCAATCGTGGACATCTGATAATGCAGAAATTTTAAACGCATGGAATAATTTACTCTCTGGTGTCTATAACTGTAATGTAATTATTGAAAATTCTACAGTTGCCTCAGAAATAACACAAGCTCGTTTTTTAAGAGCATTCTACTATTTTAATGTAGTAGATTTGTTTGGACAAGCTCCTTATAGAGAGCCTGGGACTCCGTTGACAGACGATCCAAAAGTATGGTCAAGACCTGAAGCGATAGCATATGTAATAAGCGAATTAGAAGCTATTTTGCCATCATTACCTGCACGTATTGCTGGTGATGCGAGTATCGTAAATGCAGATGCAGGACATTTTTTATTAGCTAAAATTTATTTGAACCTTGGAGTTTATATGAATGCTACGCCTGCTGGTCCTTATGTTTTTCAAGCTGCCGACATGAACAAAGTTATTGCACATGTTGAAGCTATAAATAGTAGCTTGGCTGTTTCCTATTGGGAAAACTTTGCACCAACTAATAATGTGTCACCAGAAATTTTGTTTTCTTCTAAAAATTCAACTGGAGGAGATGGTGGTCCAATTCAATCTAGATGGAGAATGGGAATGCATTATAATCAAACTCCTGATGGATGGAATGGATTTACAACTATGGCTGAATACTACGATAGATTTAATGCAGCAGACGAACGTCGCCAGCATTCAACTCCATCTATTATTTCAAATTTTGGTAACCCTATTGGTTTTCAATATGGTCAGATGTATGCTCCAGACAAATATGATAAAGATACTGGGGCTTTAATATCTGCTGGTGGAACTGTCCCTTTAAAAGATAGAACCGGAGCTCCTTTGTTCTTTACCAAAAAAATATCTTTAATTGTAACAGGCCCTACAATTGAAACAGCGGGAATTAGAGCTCAAAAATACGAGCCAGATATTGCTGATTTAGGTAAACCAGGAAATGATTATGTTTTGATGCGCTATTCTGATGCATTATTAATGGAAGCCGAAGCAATTTTAAGAGGTGGTGCTGCTTCAACCAATGGTTCTCCACAAGCAATTATGGATAAAATCGCACTTAGAACAGGTGTACCTGCTCCAACGGCTTCATTAGAAAATGTATATGCAGAAAGAGGAAGAGAATTATGGTGGGAAGGCTGGAGAAGAAACGATATGATTCGTTTTGAAAAATTCCTTCTTCCTAGAGAATTAAAAACTAAAGTGTCAGATCCTAAATACTTATTGTATTCTATTCCTTCCGATGCTTTGTTTAATCCAAATATTAAACAAAATCCTGGATACTAAAATTTTTTCACTTCATTTTGTTTTGAGTTAGTTTGTAAAGAGGGTGATTTATTACCCTCTTTATTTATTTATAATTTTCTCAATATTTTGATTACTGATAATGGTTTATTGTATAAATTAGGACATTATAAATAACCAAATTACTTAACCAAATACTACCTATACTATGTTACAACGTATTGTTCTATTTTTGCTATTTATTTTTCTTTTTACAAATTGTTCCAAAAATAATAGTGATAATAAAGACAGTCTATTTACTAAACTAGAGTCTTCAAAAACCGGAATTGATTTTGTAAATAAAGTTAAGAATGGTAAAAACATGAACATCTTTAAATATCGAAATTTTTATAATGGAGGAGGTGTTGCCATTGGAGATATCAATAACGATGGTCTTTCGGATGTTTTTTTTACTTCAAATCTAGGTGAGAATAAACTCTATTTAAATAAAGGAAATTTCAAATTTCAAGATATTTCCAAAACAGCAGGGATCGTAATATCAAAATCTTGGTCAACAGGGGTTGAAATGGTTGATATTAATGGGGATGGTTTGCTTGATATTTTTGTTTGTAATGCTGGAAATGGAATAGATGCAGCAAGAAAAAGCGAATTGTTTATCAATAATGGAAACTTAACTTTTACCGAAAAAGCTGCCGAATATAACCTTGCCGATACCGGTATCACAACTCATGCGGCTTTCTTTGATTATGACAAAGACGGTGACCTTGATGTTTATATTTTAAATAATAGTTTCATTCCAGTAAGTAGCCTAAATTATTCGAATAAAAGAGAATTACGTGACAAAGATTGGCCTGTAAATGATATTTTAAAAGGTGGTGGAGACAAACTCTTGCGCAACGACAACGGAAAATTTGTTGATGTAAGTGAAGCTGCGGGTATTTACGGCAGTCTTATTGGTTTTGGACTCGGTGTAACTGTTGGTGATGTAAATGGAGATTTATATCCAGACATTTATATTTCGAATGATTTTTACGAACGAGATTATTTATATATCAACAATAAAAACGGAACTTTTAGTGAGCAAATACAAGGTTGGGCATCGCATACAAGTCAGTCTTCAATGGGAGCTGACATGGCAGATATCAATAATGATGGGAAAGCAGATATTTTTGTTACCGATATGTTGCCGGAAGGGGACGAAAGGTTAAAAACTACAACCAGTTTTGATAATTATGATTTGTTTACCAGAAAATTGCATCTTGATTTTTTCAATCAGTATATGCAAAACACACTACAATTGAATAATGGAGACAATCAATTTCTTGAAATTGCTAATTATGCAGGAGTTGCCAAAACAGATTGGAGTTGGGGAGCTTTATTATTTGATATGGATAATGATGGCTATAAAGATATTTATGTTTGCAACGGAATTTATAATGATTTAACCAATCAGGATTTTATGGACTTTTTTGCCAATGGACTCATTCAGAGAATGACTGTCACGGGAAAAAAGGAGCAAATCGAAGACATCATTAATAAAATGCCAAGTACACCGATTCCAAATTATGCATTCAAAAACAATAAAGATTTAACCTTTACCAATGAAATAAAAAATTGGGGATTGGATACACCAAGTTTTTCAAATGGAGCCGCTTATGGAGATTTGGATAATGACGGAGATCTTGATTTGATAGTAAGTAACGTCAATCAGGAAGCATTTGTTTTTCAAAATAATTCGGAGAAAAAGAAAGAAAATCATTTTGTAAAAGTCAAATTGAAAGGCGAAAACCAAAATAAATTTGCTATTGGAAGTGTAGTCGAATTGTTTTCGGGAAAAGAAATCATCAGACAAGAATTAATTCCTTCCAGAGGTTTTCAATCGTCAATAGATTATGTAATGACTTTTGGAATTGGAACCAAAAAAATAGATTCACTTCAAGTCATTTGGCCAAATGGAAAATTTCAAACGATTAAAAAAGTAGCTAATAATTCGACTATAAATTTAAATATAGGAGATGCTACTTTAAATTATATTCCAAAAAAGGCAGTAGTAAAACCACTTTTTTCTGAAAAATCAAGTTCGTTTTTAGCCCATAAAGAAAATGATTATATCGATTTTGATTACGAAGGGTTGATATCGAAAATGCTTTCTCAAGAGGGGCCATCTCTTGCTGTTGGTGATGTTAATGGCGACGGGAATGACGATATTTTTATTGGTGGTGCCAAAGGAATGGCTGGAAATGTATACTTGAATAAAGGAAATGATTCTTTCTCGATTACAAAACAAAATGATTTAGTTGCCGATGTAAATTATGAAGATACAGCAGCTAGTTTCTTTGATGCGGACAACGATGGAGATTTGGATTTAATGGTTGGTTCTGGTGGAAATGAAAAAGCAGATCAAGCCAATTATAAAAACCGTTTGTATTTGAATGATGGAAAGGGAATTTTTATGAAAAGTAAAACAGTTATCCCGACAAACAATAATAACGTTTCGGTAATTGCGCCATATGATTTTGATAATGACGGAGATACAGATGTATTTGTCGCGAGTAGAAGTGTGCCTGGAGTTTACGGAATTGATCCAAAACAATTATTATTGGAAAATGACGGTAAAGGTAATTTTACAAATGTCACTGATAAAAAAGCTTTCAAACTAAATGAAGTGGGCATGATTACCGATGCTGTTTGGGAAGATATGGATAATGATGGCAAAAAAGATTTAATCGTTGTTGGCGATTGGATGGCACCTAGAATTTTTAAAAACACGGGGCATCGTTTAGTAGATTTCAAATCCAATCTATCTAATTTTAGTGGTTTTTGGAATGCAATCAATTGTGTTGACTTAAACAATGATGGGAAGAAAGACCTTGTTTTAGGGAATAAAGGAACCAATACTTCATACAAGGCCACCGAAAAAAATCCAATGCGATTGTTTGTTAATGATTTTGATAATAATGGAACTATTGAACAAATAACGACTCGAACTATTGACGAAAGAGATATGCCATTGCATCTAAAGAAAGAATTGGCAGGTCAGATTCCTTCTATTAAAAAGAAAAATTTGAGCTATGCGGATTATTCCAAAAAATCATTTCAGGAAATATTTGCTCAGGATGTAGTGGATAATTCGATTCAGAAAATAGTTAATATTCAAGAAAGTGTAATTGCTATTAATAAAGGGAGCGGCAATTTTGCAATTAAAACGCTGCCAAAAGAAGTGCAGTTCTCCTGCGTGAATACTATTTGCACAATGGATGTGAATAAAGACGGAATTTTGGATCTTGTTCTTGGAGGAAACCAATACGAATTCAAACCTCAATTTGCGAGGTTAGACTCAAATTATGGAAGCGTACTTCTTGGCAGTAAATCAGGTACTTATTCATGGTTGCCTTATGATCAATCTGGTTTCTTTTTGAAAGGAGAAATTAGGCACATTCAAAAAATTAAAAATAAAAATAATTCGGTTTCAATTGTGGCCGTTAGAAATGATAATACCCCAAAAATATTTAAAAGCAATGAATAAATTTTATAGTCTAGGATTGTTTGCATTGCTTGCCATGGGTTGTTCAGATAAACAAGATCGTTTGTTTGAAAAATTGGCTCCGGAAGAAAGCAATATTACTTTTAATAATGAACTTTTAGAATCCAAAAATATTTCCATATTAGATTATCTCTACTATTATAATGGAGGAGGTGTTGCTCTTGGAGATATCAACAATGATGGTTTGGTAGATATTTATTTTACTTCCAATCAAGGAAAAAACAAATTGTATCTGAATAAAGGCAATAATAAATTCGAAGATATATCTGCAAAAGCAGGGGTTGAAGGCCAAAGCGATTGGAATACAGGGACCATTATGGCCGATGTAAATGGCGATGGTTTTCTTGATATTTATGTGTGCGCCGTAGTTGGGATTAATGGTTTTGAAGGGCATAATGAATTGTTTATTAATAATAAGAACAACACGTTTACCGAAAGTGCTGCCGAATACGGTTTGGATCTTGATAATTACAGTACTTCGGTAGCCTTTTTTGATTATGATTTAGACGGGGATCTGGATATGTATTTGTTAAATCATGCAGTACACTCGGAATTGTCTTTTGGAAATGCCAATATCCGAAACAATAGAAATTATGAATGCGGAGATAAATTATTCAAAAATGACAATGGTAAATTTGTAGACGTAAGTGCGCAAGCGGGAGTTTTTGGCGGAGCTAATGGATACGGTTTGGGAATTGCAGTTTCGGATTTTAATCTAGATGGTTACCCAGATATTTATATTGGGAATGATTTTCACGAAGACGATTATTATTACCTTAATAACGGAGACGGTACTTTTACTGAAAGTTTAAAGAGCTATTTTGGACACACCAGTAGATTCTCAATGGGAGTTGATGTGGCCGATGTTAACCATGATGGTTTTCCAGATATTATGTCGCTTGATATGCTTCCGGAAGACGAAACGGTTTTGAAATCTTCTTTGGGTGATGATAATGTGCAAATGTTAAAATTGAGAACCGAAAAGTATGGGTATCATTATCAATATACTCGAAACATGTTGCAAATTAACCAAGCAGGGAAACATTTTACAGAAGTGGCTTTGTTGAGTGGAGTTGCCGCTACAGATTGGAGTTGGAGCGCCTTATTTGCAGATTATAATCAAGATGGTGAACAAGATATATTTGTTTGTAACGGAATTCCAAAACGACCAAACGATTTGGATTATGTGAAATACTATTCGAATGAACAGGTCAAAAGCAAAATCAATACAACCAAATTATTGGATAAAATGGCATTAAAAAAAATGCCAAAAGGGAATGTGACTAATTTTGTTTTTGAAGGAGCTCCCGATTTACAGTTTATTAACAAATCGAACCAATGGATTGAGAATGATTCAATTATTTCAAATGGAAGTGGTTATGCCGATTTGGATAATGATGGAGATTTGGATGTGGTTACAAATAACATCAATAATATTGCTTCTGTCTATATTAATCAAACGAATAATAAAGCCAATTATCTAAAAATAAAACTTCGATTTGTAGGCAAAAATATTTTTGGAATTGGGTCTAAAGTGATTTCATATTCGAAAGGAAAAATGCAATTCAAAGAGTTGCAAACCACCAGAGGTTTTCAATCATCATCAGAACCAATGATTCATTTTGGATATGGAAAAAATACTAAAATTGATTCTTTGGTTGTGATTTGGCCAGACAAAACGGTTCAAACTTTAAAGGATGTAAAAACCAATCAAAGCATGACTATAAAGGCAAATGCCGTTAGAAAAGCATTTGATTACCAAAAGTTGCATCCTAAAGTAATTCCCGTTTTCAAGAAAGTGGAAACAGGTTTAGGAATCGATTTTATTCACCAAGAAAATGATTATATCGATTTTGTGTATCAAAAATTAATTCCATACCAACGTTCGGATCGAGGTCCTGCAACAGCCATCGGTGATTTGAATGGAGATGGTAAAGAAGATATCTTTTTTGGCGGTTCTAAAGGGAAAAAAGCAACTATTTATATTCAAAATACAAATGGATTTTCTAAAAAAATCTATAGTGAAATCGAAAAAGATTCTGTTTTTGAAGATGCTTCGGCGGTAATTGGAGATTTTAATAACGATAAAATCAATGACTTGTTTGTGGCTTCAGGAGGTGGAGAGAATGCTTCAAACTTGCAAGATCGATTGTATGTTGCCAAAGGGAATCAATTCATTAATTCACTTTTACCTAAACTTTCCCAAAACGCATCAGTAGTCAAAGCTTTCGATTATGATAATGATGGTGACTTAGATGTTTTTGTAGGTAATAATTCATTAAATAATAGATTTGGCAGCACTCCTGACTGTTATTTGTTGAAAAATAATAATGGTGTCTTTACATTTACGGATGCGAAAACCTTTGCAGGGATTGGCATGGTTACCGATGCCGTTTTTACCGATTTTAATAAAGATGGTAAAACAGATTTAATAGTTGTAGGAGAATGGATGAAACCTACTTTCTTTGCCAATAAAAACGGAAAATTTGTTAATGTAACTGAAACTGTTTTTCCAGAAAAAGCCAATGGATTGTATCAATCAATAATTCCGTTTGATATCGACAATGATGGAGATCAAGACTATTTGGTTGGAAACTGGGGAATGAATTCCAAATTCAAGGCTTCGCAAGAATTTCCTATGAAAATGTATTATGATGATTTTGATAAAAATGGAACTTTTGAAACAATTGTTGCCAAAGAAAAAAACGGAAAATACTACACTACAATGGGCCTTGATGAACTGGTGGAAGAGTTTAGTGGTTTATTGAAAAAGAAATTCAACAGTTACAAATCATTTGCAGGAAAGCCATTAGAAGAAGTTTTTGATATGAAAATGTTGGAGGCTGGGAAGTTGTATGAAGTGCATAACTTAAAATCAGGTTACTTGAGAAACGATAACGGGAAATTTATATTTGTCCCTTTTGCCAATAAAATGCAAGTATCTCCTATAACCTGTTTTGTGAAATCCAATTTTGATAATGATGCGAAAGAAGAAGTTTTTGCTGCTGGAAATTATTTTGGAGTTACACCATACCATAGTCGTTTTGACGGATTCTCTGGAGCATTAATCAAGAATGAAAAAAACATTCTTCTAGGAAATCAAATTGGGATTTACTTGACTCAAAAAGCAGTAAGACACTTGGATATTATAAATTTCAATGGTAAAAAATATTTATTGGTTACCATTAATAATAAAAAAGCTGAGGTATATGAAATGCCAATGAATTTGAATTAATAAAAAAAATTAAACCTACTCAAAATTTAATAATACATAAAGAATATGAAATCTAAAATATATACCCTAGCGGCAGTTTGTTTGCTTTTTATTTCATGTGAAAAACAAAAAGCAATAGTGGTAACACCAGATGAATACCATGCAGCAATAGAAAATGTTACACAAATTATGATTCACGATATTTTCTCTCCTCCAGTTGCGAGCAGAATTTTTGTGTATCCCAATGTTGCTGCTTACGAAGTAATTGCTCAAAACAGTAAAAAATATAATTCACTACAAGGACAGTTGAATGGCTTGGATTCTATTCCGGTTTTAGATCCAAAAAGTGGCGTTAATAAAGATTTAGCAGCCTTGATTGCCCACATGGAAGTGAGCAAGCAATTGGTTTTTTCAGAGGATATGATTGAAGTTTTTAGAGACAGTTTGTATAAAAAGTGGGAAAACGAGAACTCAAAAGAGTTTGAAGTTTCCAAAGAATATGGTTTAAAAGTGGCTGAGCGCATCAAGAAATGGATGGGGAAAGACAATTACAAACAAACCAGAACGATGCCTAAATTTTCTGTTTTTGCCAATCAAGCTGGAAGATGGCAACCAACTCCTCCAGCCTATATGGATGCAGTTGAACCACATTGGGGAGAAATAAGAACTTTGGTATTAGATTCTGCGTCTCAGTTTAAACCTGCTCCTGCATTGCCTTTTTCTGTAGAAAAAAAATCTCCTTTTTTCAAACAAGTTCAAGAAGTATATGATATCAGTTTGGATATGAAAAAGAAAGGCGATAATTGTAATGAGATTAAAATTGCCCAATTTTGGGATTGTAATCCCTATGTTTCCGTTAGTCAGGGACACATGATGTTTGCCAAAAAGAAAATTTCTCCAGGCGCACATTGGATGGGAATCACTAAAATTGCTTGTAAAATTAATAAAGCCGATTTTGATAAAACAGTTTTTGCTTATACCAAAACATCAATCGGAATGTTTGAAGCATTTATAAGTTGTTGGGACGAGAAATACAGAAGCAATGTGGTGCGTCCAGAAACGGTAATCAATCAAAATATAGACGAAAATTGGAAACCAGCTTTGCAAACGCCGCCTTTCCCAGAATATACAAGTGGACATTCGGTTTTGTCGACAGTAGCGGCTACTGTTTTGACTTCTATTTTTGGAGATAATTTCTCTTTTACAGATGATACTGAATTGCAGTTTGGACTTCCAAGCCGTTCTTTTAAATCTTTTATTGAAGCTTCAAAAGAAGCGGCCATGAGTCGTTTTTATGGAGGAATCCATTATAGAGCCGCTATAGAAAACGGAATGGTCGAAGGTAAGAATGTAGGTGATTTTGTAGTGAATAAATTAAAAATGACGAAGTAGTTATGAAGTTTAAAAATAAAGTAATTTTAAGTTTAAGCATAATATTAGCTGTTTTTCTAATTTGGTATTTGTTTGTAAAAGAAAATGATTATACGATTACGTTTACTGTAAAAGCTGCGACAGGGACTGTTTTTCAAGGAGTTCAAGAGTGGTCAGCTATTCGGTTTGCAAAAGAGAAGGAAAAATACAGTATCGTTGAGAAAAGAAATTTCGATTTTATTAAGCAGAAAATGTCCAAAGGGAAAAGCCAACTAGAATATACTTGGGAAATGGTTCCCGTAAATGACTCTGTAACAAAAGTGAATATTGGGATAAAAGAGTTGGGACATAGTTTGTATAATAAAGTAACTGCACCATTTTTTACAACTGAATTTAAAGAAGAACAGATTAATAAGATTACTGATTTTAAGAAAGGTCTTGAGGATCATATTAAAAAATTCAAAGTAAAAATTGACGGAGTTGGAACTTCTGATGAAGTATACGTTGCTTATATTTCTTTAAAAGGGGTGTTGCAAACAAAAGCGCAAACCATGATTGGAAATGATGGAGTAATTACTAGCTTTCTACAAACTCACAATATTAAAATTCAAGGAAGACCTTATGTTGAGGTAACAAAATGGGATTTTGAAAATGAAACCCTTGATTTTAATTATTGTTTTCCAATTGATAAAAATACAAAGGTCATAGCCGATAAGGATGTAAAATTTAAAATGATTACGGCTATGAAAGGTTTGAAGGCTACTTATTTTGGCAATATGAGGACTTCTGATCGTTCGTGGTTTGCTTTAATAGATTTTGCGAAGAAAAATGGTTATGTCTTAGATAACAAGCCATTAGAGCATTTCTTGGCCAATCCTTTTAATGGCGGTGATGAGCTTACTTGGGAAACACAAGTTATTATTCCTTTCGAAAAAGGATAATATCTCAATTCTTTTTGCTTTACGAAAACGTTTTTGGTGTTTTCGAAATCGATTTCGATTTTATATTGTGTTTCAATTGTTTGTATAGAATTACTTTTAATTAAATATTAACTAAATCACGGCATGAATTTTAAAGCAAAAATGAGTTTTTGGCAAATTATCAATATGAATGTTGGTTTTTTTGGCATTCAGTATAGTTTCGGATTGCAACAAAGCGCTGTAAATCCGATTTATGATTTTTTACAGGCTAGTCCAGATCAAATCCCTATATTAAATCTTGCTGGGCCATTAACGGGTTTGTTAATTCAACCCATTATTGGTGCAATGAGTGATAAAACTTGGTCCCCAAAATTTGGAGGAAGACGAAAACCTTATTTTTTTATTGGAGCATTAATCTGTAGTTTGGCTCTGTTTCTTTTTCCTTTTAGCAGTTCGTTATGGATGGCTGCAGGTTTATTGTGGATATTAGATGTCGGGAATAATACTGCAATGGAACCCTATCGCGCTTTTATTGCCGACAAGTTAGACGAGTCACAGCAGCCCATTGGCTTTCAAGCGCAAAGTTTTTTTACAGGTTTTGGACAAACATTGGCCAATGTCTCCTTATTTATTTTCCCGCTTATTTTCATTGGTACAACAGGGAAATTACCAACATGGGTTTTTGCTTCCTTTTTTCTAGGCGCAGTTTGCTCTATTGGATCGGTTTGGTGGAGTTCGCGTACAACACAAGAAATTCCTCCTTCAGAGGAAGAGTTAAAAATAATGAAATCGGAACCCTTAAATGTTTTTACACCATTTATTGATATTGCAAAAGCCGTAAAGGACATGCCTAAAGTAATGTGGCAACTTTCGTTAGTTTATTTATTTCAATGGTATGCGCTTTTTTGTTATTGGCAAAATTCTTCAAAAAGTATAGCGCTTTCAGTTTGGCATACAACGCCTCAAAAAGATATGAAATTGTATGGTGAAGCGGTAAGTTGGACAGGTTTAGTAAATGGTTGGTATAATGTAGTGACTTTTTTAGTTGCTTTTGGATTGGTCTATTTTGCAAAAAAATATTCAGCAAAAATGGTACATTTTACTTGTTTGATTTTGGCAGCAATTGGGTTTTTAATTTTCCCACATATTGAGAATAAATACCTGTTATTTCCAGCTATAACCGGTTTTGGAATTGGCTGGGCAAGTATGATGGGAATTCCGTATCTAATGGTTGTCTCGCAAATCCCAAAAGAACGATACGGTGTCTATATGGGAATCATTAACATGATGATTGTAATCCCAATGTTTATTCAGACTATTAGTTTCGGTTATATTCTCAAGCATTTTTTAAATAATGATCCTCGATTGGCAATAACATTTTCAGGGGTTTTATTAGTTTTAAGCGCTGTATTTACTTTATTTATAACAACAAAAGAAAGTATAAGTGAATAATTTAGCATATAATAAGGCAATCAACTTACTTCAGAAAGTATCTTCCTCGGAAGGATTTTTGGCAAGTGCTCAAAATATTTCAAATTACAAAAGAGTTTGGGCTAGGGATGGTGTGATTTGTGGATTGGCAGCATTGGCTTCTGGAGATGAAAATTTGATAGAGACTTTTCGAAAAACATTAGAGACTTTAGCTCGAAATCAACATTATAATGGGACAATTCCCTCCAATGTAATGACCAGCGAAGAGGGTGTGGAAGTAAGTTATGGTGGTCTTGCCGGAAGAGTAGATGCGGTAACTTGGTTCGTAATTGGAATTTGTCAGTATGCTTTTCATACCAAAGACCATTCTTTTGTGAAAAAATACCAAGCTAATATTGAGAAATGTTTGCAATTGCTCGAAGCTTGGGAGTTCAATAATAAAGGACTTTTGTATGTTCCTTTATCGGGTAATTGGGCTGATGAATATATAACCGACGGCTATGTTTTATATGATCAATTGTTGAGAGTTTGGGCTTTGAAAAGTTATAATCATTTTGCTAAAAGCAATGCTTTAATAGACAAACTCGAAATAATTATTGCACAAATAGAATGCAATTTTACACCTCATTCAGTTGGGGACAAATACCATGAAAGAGCTTATAAAGAGTTGATTTTTCAAAATTATATGCCTTGTTCTTTTTCTCCGGCCGGTTACAAAACTCAATTTGATGCTTTTGCCAATTCTTTGGCTTTGATATTAAATATTGGGTCAAATGAATTTCAAAATTCTATTCTAGACTATTCTTTGGAACTGAAAAATAATATGGCTTTGCTTTTGATACCCGCTTTTTGGCCTCCTATACACGAATCCGATTTGGATTGGAACCTTCTTAAAAACAATTGCAAGTACGAATTTAGGAATTACCCCAATGAGTTTCATAATGGAGGGAGTTGGTCAATGGTGAATGGATTTTACGGATTGGCACTAATGTCTAAAGGAAAACAAAAAGAAGCTGATGAAGTTTTGGATGCCATAAATGAAGTGAATGCTATTGAAAATTTTTCTTTTTATGAAAATTTCAATAGCGAAACCAAAACTCCAAATGGTGTTCCTTTTTGTGCATGGAGTGCTGCAGCGACGATTTTTTTGCATCAAAATAGGTTTGCTAATTTTAAATTTCTAATTTAAAATGGAAAAAACGATTGATATTATATGTGCTGGCGAATTGTTGATCGATTGTATCGGTCATCAAGTGAATGCTACTATTAGAGAAACCGATGATTATCACAGGTATCTTGGTGGTTCACCTACCAATGTGGCTTCAAATGCAGCGCGATTGGGTTTAAAGTCGGTTTTGGTGGCTACTTGCGGGAAGGATGGATTAGGTGATTTTAGTATTCAAAAACTTCAAGAAAAGAACGTAATTACCTCCCAAATCACTCAATTAGATGAAGGTTCTACTTCGATTATTTTGGTGTCGAAATCTACCGGGACACCCGATTTTATTCCGTATCGTGATGCAGATTTTCATATAGAAGTAAGTCAGATACCAGAGGAATTACTTAAAAGTGCTAAAATATTCCATACTACTTGTTTTGCTTTAAGCAAAAATCCAGCGCAACAAACCATCGTTGAAAGCGCAAAAAAAGCAAAAGCTTTAGGATTGCAAACGAGTATAGATATTAACTTTTCGGAGAGAATTTGGCCCAATCGGGAAGAAGCCAAACTGGTTCTGAAAGAGTATTTGTCTACCAATCCTTTTGTGAAATTAAGCGAAGATGATTGTTACCGTCTTTTTGCGGAAGCAAAATCGGAAGAATTCATATTCGATTATTTTCATGGTTTGGGAGCTTCTACAATTTGTTTGACCAAAGGCAAGGATGGAGTAATTCTGTCTGACAGAAATGCTGGGATTATTCGTAAAGAAGCATTGCCTGTTGCCGAAATAAAAGATACCACTGGAGCTGGCGATGCTTTTTGGACGGGATTTTTATACGCTCAGTTGCAAAATAAAAATTGGGAAGAAACGATTGCCATTGCACAAAGATTGGCTGTTTTAAAACTTAAAAATATTGGAGGATTACCAGACGGAATCAATATTCTGGATTATCTTAATGCAGATTTATAAATTAATTAAAATATTTTAGATGAAAAACATCACCATAAAGCTCGCATTATTTATCAATTATTTTGTTTTTGCAGCCCTTTTGAATAGTGTGGGGTTGTTGATTCAAAAGTCTCAAAACATGTATGGAGTCTCAGAGGTACAAGCAAGTGTCTTGGAGCCCGCCAAAGATTTGACCATTGCATTTGTTGCTTTTTTGATTGGTTCATTGCTTCCTAAATTAGGGTATAAAAAAGGAATGCTAATCAGTTTGGCTGTTGTATTTGCAGGTTGTTTTGTGATGTATTTTGGAGATGCATTTTGGAGTGTCATTGTGCTATTTGCGTGTACTGGTTTTTCTTTTGCGATAATTAAAGTTTCCGTCATGGCTCTCATTGGAGTTGTCGTTGATACGCAAAAACAGCATAAGGCTTTTATGAGTTATATCGAAAGTGTATTTATGCTTGGTATTGTATTTGCGTATGTCATTTTTCCAATGTTTTATAGCGAAATCGATCCGAAAGCTTGGCTCAATGTTTATTTGGTTTTGGCGGGATTGATTGCTCTTGTGTTCGTTTTTATTTTGACCTCAAAATTCAATTTGCCCAAAGTCGAAAATCCTAAATCTTTTAAGGAAGATTTTAAAGATATGCTGAGTTTGTTAAAAAGACCTTTGATTCTTCTTTTTGCTGTTTTTGCGTTTATGTATGTCATGACCGAACAGGGAATAATGTCTTGGTTGCCTACTTTTAATCAAAAAGTTTTGCACCTCAATGAACGATTAGCAGGTCAAATGGCTGTGATTCTAATGCTTTCGATTGCCTTTGGACGATTTGTTTCGGGTATAATTGTCAAGAAAATACATTGGTATGTTTTTTTGACCATTTGTTTATTTGCGGCAGCGAGCTTAATTATTTTTGTTTTACCAATGGCTTCTGGAATTGAGATTACACAAATTAATGCTTTATCTGACGTTCCATTAATCGGGTTTGTTTTTCCGTTAATTGGTTTGTTTTTGGCTCCTATTTATCCGATTGTAAATTCAACTATAATAAGTGCAACAGAAAAAGGTTTTCATAGTGCAGTTGCCGGTTTGTTGACTTTTTTCTCTGCAATTGGTGGAACCTGTGGCTCTGTAATTATTGGATATTTATTTCAAAAAATTGGCGGAAGTAAAGCGTTTTATTTTTCGCTAATTCCACTATCTATACTTATTGTAGTTTTATTTTTTATTAACAAAATAAATAAAAAAAATGAAGTTCTTACTTAAAGTCGATCAAGTGTTTGAAGCACTTCTGCTTCAAGAAGACACGGATCATGATAAAAAAATAACCAAAGATGATTTGGGGCCAAAAAGATTTGTGTTGGTAGATGAGAATACCAATAAAGAACAAATTATTCAAGGCACTTATCACTTGTCTAATCTGTTACAAGAATTGGCGGTGCTAAAAGAGAATGAAGAGATATTAGGCGAGGTTGATTTGGATTACATTCAGGAGAATCCTGTGGAAAGAATTTCAAGGAAAATAAAAGAGGACTATTGGGATGAACTCACCCGAACCATTGACAGGAAAGGATTGAAATTAATTCTCGAAGATGTGAAAACTTCGAATGAAATGGCAACCCTTTATGTTTCTGAAAAAGACAAACAAGGCGTTGCTTATTTTAAAGAATTAGAAAAGGAGTTGGATAACTTCGAAGTTGTCGTTATGCCTTCGGTCATTTCGGAAGATTATGTAGCAACACTGGATGATAAACCTGGGATTTTGGCACTGGCTTTGCAGCAAAAAGTGTATAGTTTGCAAGGCGTTCCTTTTGTGGTACCAGGAGGAAGATTTAATGAAATGTATGGCTGGGATAGTTATTTTATTGGAGTCGGATTATTAATTGACGGAAAATTAGACAAAGCAATTGCCATTGCCGAGAATTTCAAATATCAAATTCTGCATTATGGAAAAATCTTAAATGCGAATCGAAGTTATTATCTCACCAGAACGCAGCCACCTTTGTATTCTTCTTTGCTTGTTGCTATCGCAAAAGAGGAAAACATAAGTCACGACTGGCTACGAAGTCATCTGGAAACGGTGATTTTAGAATACAATGCGGTTTGGATGGTACAAGGGAATAGATTGACACCGACAGGATTGAGTCGATATAAAGCGGATGGTGTGGGAATGCCTTTTGAAGTGGAACCTGGCCATTTTGATGATGTTTTAGAACCTTACGCGATTAAATATAATTTGCCTGTTCGAGAATTCGAAAAGCAGTATTTGGCTCGAACGATTACTGATCCTGAACTGGATTTGTATTTTGTACATGATCGAAGTATGCGCGAAAGTGGTCACGATACGACTAATCGCTTGATTAATACCTGTGCCAATTTAAATTCAGTGGATGTCAATAGTTTTCTTTATAAATATGAAAAAGACATTGAAAGTTTAATAAGAGATTATTTTGAAGGTTCATTTACTGTTGAAAACGTAACCTATGCTCCAAGTGATTGGGCTAAAAAAGCGGAGTTTAGAAAAGAGAAGATGAATGAACTGTGTTGGAATGAAACAGCGGGAATGTATTTTGATTATGATTTTGTAAACCAAAAACAATTTCCATTTGAGGCAGCGACGACATTCTTTCCTCTTTGGGCGGGATTATGTGATAAAAATCAAGCTAAAAAGTTAGTAGAGAATGCTTTACCTCTTTTTGTAAAAACGGGCGGAATTACCGGTAGTACTCAAAACAGTTGGATGGAAACCGATGAAAATGCACCGCAGCGACAATGGGATTATCCTTTTGGGTGGGCGCCGCATCAAATGTTGCTGTGGGAAGGATTGTTGAAATACAATTACAACGACAAAGCGCAAGAAATGATCTACCGTTGGCTTTGGTTAATTACAAAGAATGCAGTAGAATACAACGGTACTATTCCCGAAAAATTTGATTTGGAAACCAGTTCACATAAAGTTTTTGCCGAATATGGAAATGTAGGAACCGAATTTGATTATATCGCAAAAGAAGGTTTTGGCTGGGTAAATGCATCATATCAATATGGTTTGCAAATATTGAGCGACAAACTCAAATCAGAATTAAATCTATTGACATCACCGGATTTAATATTTTAGTAACTATTTTTTTTTACTTTTTTTACTTTTCGTATGTGATTTTTATCTAAATTTAACGTTCTAAAATTTATTTGTTATGACTGTAAATCAAATACTAAGCACAAAAGGGAAAGAGGTTTATTCTATTGTTTCGACCATTACCGTTTTCGAAGCGTTGAGAGTAATGGGGGAGAAAAACATAGGAGCTATTCTTGTAATTGAAGATGGAGCTTTAAAAGGTATTCTATCAGAAAGAGATTATGCTAGAAAAATTGTTTTAAAAGATAAGTCTTCAAAGAAAACACCTGTAAGCGAAATCATGGAGAGAGATGTGCTGACCGTTAAACCATCCGATAATTTGGATTATTGTATGGAATTAATGAGTAAAAGAAGAATCAGACATTTACCAGTTATTGAGAATGAAACGATAATAGGACTTGTATCTATTGGAGATGTCGTAAAATCTATAATTGAAGTTCAAAAAGAGACAATCAAACATTTAGATTCGTATATTTCGCAGTAACAGTTGTTTAAAAATACTATTTAGTAGCTACATTATGTGTAGCTATTTTTTTTGGTTATAAATTATCCGTAATTTAAATAAAAAAATAAGTTAAAAGCTTCTGTTTATTTGAAGTCAGTTATCTTTGTTATAAAAAAACTAGAAAAAGAACCAAAGAAAAATGGACAAAAATAGTAAAAGAAGAGAAGCGTTATTGTACCACGCTAAACCAACTCCAGGAAAAATTCAAGTAGTCCCAACCAAAAAATATGCAACCCAAAGAGATTTGTCTTTGGCTTACTCTCCAGGAGTTGCAGAGCCATGTTTGGAAATCGCAAAAGATGTAAATAATGTTTATAAATATACTGCCAAAGGAAATTTGGTGGCAGTAATCACAAATGGAACAGCAGTTTTGGGACTTGGAGACATTGGACCCGAGGCTTCAAAGCCAGTAATGGAAGGAAAAGGCTTGTTGTTTAAAATATTTGCTGATATAGATGTATTTGATATTGAGATAGGAACCAAAGATATTGAAGAGTTTATCCAAACCGTAAAAAATATTGCTCCTACTTTCGGAGGTATAAATCTGGAAGACATTAAAGCACCGGAATCATTTGAAATCGAACGCAGGCTGGTTGAAGAACTAAATATTCCAGTGATGCATGATGATCAGCACGGGACAGCTATTATTTCATCGGCCGCATTGATTAATGCTTTAGAATTGGCAAACAAAAAAGCCGAAAACGTAAAAATGGTCGTGTCTGGAGCGGGATCTGCCGCTATTGCCTGTGCTGATTTGTATGTTTTATTAGGAGTGAAAAGAGAAAACATCTCCATGTTCAATAGCAAAGGACTTTTGACTAAAGATAATGCTGCTTTGTCTGAATTGCAATTAAAATATGCCAAAGAAGGTGTTTCAGTTAGTCTTGAGGAAGCCTTAAAAGGGGCAGATATTTTCTTGGGATTATCTACTGCTGATGTTATGACTCCTCAAATGTTATTGGGAATGGCAGAAAATCCTATTGTTTTTGCTATGGCAAATCCAGATCCTGAAATTGCGTATAACTTGGCTATTTCAACTCGAAAAGATGTTATTATGGCCACAGGACGTTCCGACCATCCTAACCAAGTTAATAATGTTCTGGGTTTTCCGTATATTTTTAGAGGAGCTCTTGATGTTCGTGCTACCAAAATAAACGAGGCCATGAAAATGGCCGCTGTAAAAGCACTTGCTGCACTTGCCAAAGAAAATGTTCCAGAACAAGTAAACGTTGCTTATGGTGCTACCAAATTGGTTTTTGGTAGAGAGTATATTATACCAAAACCTTTTGACCCTAGGTTGATTACTGTAGTGGCACCAGCAGTTGCCAAAGCAGCTATGGACTCGGGCGTTGCCTTAAATCCAATAACGGATTGGGATAAGTACGAAGAAGAACTTTTGAATCGTTTGGGCAATGACAATAAAATGATTCGAATGATTACCAATAGAGCCAAAACAGATCCGAAAAGAATTGTATTTGCAGAAGCAGAACAATTAGATGTTTTAAAAGCGGCTCAAATTGTTTATGAAGAAGGCATAGGTTATCCTATTTTATTAGGAAATAAAGAGATAATATTGGAATTGAAAGCAGAGCTTGGCTTTGACGCTGACCTTTCAATTATAGATCCAAAATTAGAGGAAGAAGCAGAAAGAAGAACACGATACGCTACCGAATTGTGGCATTCTAGAAAAAGAAATGGAATATCACTTTATGACGCTGAAAAGTTTTTGAGAGAGCGCAACTATTTTGCCGCAATGATGGTTAATAGTGGAGAGGCAGATGCTTTAGTCTCTGGTCATTCTAGAAGTTATCCTTCAGTTGTCAAACCGATGTTGCAAATAATTGGTAAAGCACCAAAAGTGTCATTGGTGGCCACAACAAACATAATGATGACCAATCGAGGTCCAATGTTTTTGTCAGATACCGCAATAAATGTAAATCCATCCGCAGATGACCTAGCCAAAATTGCTGTGATGACAGCAAATACCGCCAAAATGTTTGGAATTGAACCTGTTATTGCAATGGTTTCCTACTCAAACTTTGGTTCTTCAGTAAATGAAAGTGCTTCGAAAGTAAAAGAAGCAGTAGCTTATTTGCATGAAAATCATCCTGATATTATTGTAGATGGTGAAGTTCAAGCTGATTTTGCTTTAAATCCAGAAATGCTAACGGCTAAGTTTCCTTTTTCTAAACTAGCAGGAAAAAAAGTAAATACTTTAATTTTCCCTAATTTAGAGGCGGCAAATATCACTTATAAACTCATGAAAGAATTAAATAAAGTGAGTTCTATAGGGCCAATTATGATGGGAATGAATAATCCAGTTCATATTTTTCAATTGGGAGCAAGTGTCGAAGAAATGGTCAACATGGCTGCAATTGCAGTAATTGATGCCCAAGAAAAAAGTAAAAGATTATAAGAATAACAATTGCCTAAAAAAAGTAATTGAATAAGTTGAGATTAAAAGGTTAATAAAAAGGGTAGTGTTTAGTTTTGCCAAAAGTCAAGCTTCATTAACTCAATACTTTTGCCTTTTAATCTCATTTTTTATTATATTTGAACAGATAATACATTTATGATAGCACATTTACAGGGAAAATTAGTCGAAAAAACACCTACTGAAGTTGTAATTGATTGTGGTGGTGTGGGTTATCATGTAAATATATCTTTACATACTTATTCGCTAATACCCAAAACTGATTTTATAAAACTTTATACTCATCTTCAAATAAAAGAAGATGCGCATACTTTATTTGGTTTTGTTGAGAAATCGGAGAGGGAAATTTTCAAAATGCTACTGTCAGTTTCAGGAATTGGTGCAAGCATTGCCCGCACAATGCTTTCATCCTTAGATCCAAAACAAATTATTAATGCTATTGCGTCAGGAGATGTTGTTACTATCCAGACTATTAAAGGAATTGGAAGCAAAACCGCACAAAGAGTCATTCTTGATTTGAAGGAAAAAGTGTTAAAACTATATGATTTAGATGAAGTTTCCATGTCGCAAAGCAATACAAATAAAGATGAAGCGTTATCTGCTCTAGAAGTTCTTGGTTTTGTTCGAAAAACATCTGAAAAAATCATCGAAAAAATTGTTAAAGAAGATCCAGAGGCTACTGTAGAAACTATAATAAAAAAAGCTTTAAAAAATTTATAAAAGGTCCCTAGAAGCCTAATCGATATGCATAAAATTTTTATTTTTTTGCTGGTATTTTTTTGCGGTCTTGTATCGCAGGCTCAGGTGCAACAAGTTACTCAAGATACTATTAAAAAAGGGTATGATGTAGGAAAGATTCAAATTGCAAATCCTCAAAGCGTACTTTCTGCTTACACCTATGATCCCGTTACAGATACTTATGTTTACACTAATTCTGTAGATGGTTTTAATATCAATTATCCTATTGTTTTGACTCCAGCACAATATGAAGATCTAATGTTGAAAGAATCGATGAGCGATTACTTTAAGAAAAAAGTTGATGCCATTGATGGAACAAAAGCAGGGAGTGAAGCAGCCAAAAAAGATTTATTGCCAAGATATTATATAAAATCAGGACTCTTTGAATCTGTTTTTGGAAGCAATACAATAGATGTTAAGCCCACAGGTTCGGTAGAAATTGATTTGGGTTTGCTGTATACCAAACAAGACAATCCTGCCTTCTCACCTCGAAACAGGTCTAACCTTTCTTTTGATTTTAATCAGAGAATCAGCATGAGTTTGATGGGTAAAGTAGGTACCCGACTTCAGGTTACTGCCAATTTTGATACACAATCTACTTTTGCTTTTCAAAATTTATTCAAATTAGAATATACGCCTGCCGACGACGATATTGTTCGAAAAATCGAAGTTGGGAATGTAAGTATGCCTCTCAACAGTACTTTGATAATAGGAGCACAAAGCTTATTTGGCGTAAAAACCGAATTGCAATTTGGGAAGACCACAGTTACCGGAGTCTTTTCAGAACAAAAGTCTCAAGCCAAAAGCGTTGTCGCGCAAGGAGGAGGAACCATTCAGGAATTTGAAATGTATGGTCTGGATTATGATAGCGACAGGCACTATTTTTTATCTCAATACTTTAGAGATAAATACGATGCTTCAATGAAGAATTATCCTTTTATTGATAGTAGGGTTCAAATATCTAGAATTGAAGTTTGGGTTACCAACAAACAAAACCGGGTAAATGCAACAAGTAATAATTTAAGAAATATAATCGCCCTTCAGGATTTAGGTGAATCCCAAATTACAGGTAAGCCAAACAAGGATGTTGTGGTTTTGGATCCATCGACTGGAATGTTTTCTAGTCCTTCAGATTCGCCATCTGACAATACAAATAACCTTTATAATCCTGCTTTGATTACTGCAAGTGCTACAGGGACGGGCTTACTTAATCCGGATATTCGACAAATAGTGACTGCAAGTAATGGATTTAATCTCAATGCTACTGGATTTCCAGTTACAATTACGGAAGGACAAGATTATTCAAAATTAGAAAATGCTAGAAAATTATTGCCCAATGAATATACTTTTAATGCGCAATTAGGGTATATTTCGTTGCAACAGAAATTGGGGAATGACGAAATTCTTGCAGTTGCCTATCAATATTCTATTGGAGATAAAGTCTATCAAGTGGGTGAATTTGGTAATGATGGAGTTGATCCAACAATCGTTACCGGTACAGATCCTTCCAATCAAACTATAGTGTCACAAACGTTGATTTTAAAAATGTTAAAAAGTAGTTTAACAAATGTCAATAATCCGGTTTGGAATTTGATGATGAAAAATATTTATCAAATTCCGGGGGCTTATCAATTGATTCAAGATGACTTTAGATTTAATATACTTTATAAAAATCCATCAGCATTAAATTACATTACTCCTGTTCCCGGAAGTCCATTTCCAGCCAATCCTACACCTGAAAATACGGTTGAGAACACGACTTTGCTAAAAGTGCTTAACTTGGATCGGTTGAATTTTAACAATGATCCCCAAACAGGAGGTGATGGTTTTTTTGATTTTGTTCCCGGTTTAACGGTAGATACTCAAAACGGTAGATTGATTTTTACAACCAAAGAACCATTTGGTGAGTTGCTTTTTTCAAAATTAAAAAACCAAGGATCTCTGGAGGATTATAATGACATCACAACCTATAATCCAAATCAAAAGAAGTACGTCAATCCCAACATGTACAATACTACACAAGCGGGAGCAATTCAGAATCCAGAGTTGAATAAGTTTTTATTGCGCGGAAAGTTTAAATCTGTTGGTGGAGACGGAATTCCTATAGGAGCATTTAATGTGCCTCAAGGATCAGTAGTGGTTACAGCAGCCGGAAGGGTATTAGTAGAAGGTGTCGATTATAGTGTCAATTATCAATTGGGGAGAGTGCAAATTTTGGATCCTTCATTGCAAGCTTCAAATACACCGATCGAAATTTCATTAGAGAATAATTCTACTTTTGGTCAGCAAACCAGAAGGTTTATGGGGATAAATGTGCAACATCAAATTGCAGAAAATTTTGTTGTGGGCGGGACTTTTTTAAATTTAAGAGAAAAACCATTTACGCAAAAAACGAGTTACGGACAAGAAACAGTAAACAATAGTATTTTTGGGTTTAATGGGAATTACTCTTCTCCAGTTCCTTTCTTTACGAGATTGGTAAATAAATTACCTAATATGGATACTGATGCACCTTCTTCAATTTCGGTGAGTGGTGAGGTTGCTTATTTACAGCCAAATGCCCCAAAAGGGAATGATTTTCAAGGGGAATCGACTATTTATGTCGATGATTTCGAGAGTTCACAATCTTCCATAGATCTGCGTTCTCCGTATGCCTGGAGTTTGTCATCCACACCATTAAATAATACTAAAAGCAATTACGATTTTAATGGTAATAACAATGACTTGAGTTATGGTTTTAAAAGAGCCAAACTTTCCTGGTACTCAATCGATCCTATTTTTTATACCTCAAAACCTTCTGGTATTACCAATGATGAATTGTCATTGAATACAACCCGAAGAGTCTATATGGATGAGTTATATCCTTTGACAGATGTGGTTCAAGGGCAGTCACTTGTTGTTAATACTTTGGATTTGAGTTATTATCCTCTAGAAAGGGGGCCGTATAATAATGGTGTGAATGTGGGTGCTAATCCAAAAGACAATTTTGGTGGAATTGTACGGTCTTTGAGTACTACAAATTTTGAACAAAGCAATGTCGAATACATACAGTTTTGGGTTATGGACCCTTATGTTGGAGAAGGGAAAATTCCAAATAATAATACCGGGAAAGTTTATTTTAATTTAGGTGAAGTAGCTGAAGATGTTCTAAAAGATGGGCAAAAATTATATGAAAATGGATTAGGACCCGATCAGGTAATGGTAAATCCATCTCCTATTTGGGGAAAAGTACCCGCTTCCCAATCCCTAATCTATGCATTCGATAATAACGAAAGCAACCGTATCAATCAAGACGTTGGTTTAGACGGTCTTCCGACAACCAGTGAAGGAACAGTGTATACCAATTATGCTTCAGAACCAGATCCCGCGGGAGACGATTATACCTATTATTTGAATACAACCGGGGACATAGTCGAACGCTATAAAAATTACAATGGTGTTGAAGGCAATTCAACAGTAAATATCAATTCGCCCAATAGAGGTTCAACAACCGTACCAGATGTAGAAGATATCAATAGGGATAATACTATGAATACAATTAATGCCTACTATGAATACAGTATTGATATGAGGCCAAATATGAATGTGGGTGAAAATTATATTTCGGATGTAAGAAATACTCAAGTCAGCCTGCCTAATGGTAGTACAACTGAAGCCAGATGGATTCAGTTTAAAATACCTGTTTCACTTCCTGAAAATACGATTGGTAACATATCGGATTTTAGGTCTATTCGTTTCATGAGAATGTTTATGTCTAAATTTTCCGAACAAGTAACACTTCGTTTTGGGGCGTTGGATTTGATAAGAGGAGAATGGAGAGTGTATACCCAGTCCTTGGATCAAAATGATATAAATCAGGCAGATGACGGGACCATTTTTGAAACAGCAGCGGTAAATATTGAAGAAAATGCAAATCGTTGTCCGATCAATTATGTAAGCCCTCCAGGTGTAGAAAGAGAGCAGCTTTATAATAATAATACGGTTATCAATCAGGACGAGCAATCGTTGTCAATGCGAATATCTGGGAATGGACTGGAACCATTGGATGGAAGAGCCGCCTTTAAATATTTTAGTGTCGATATGCGACAATTTAATAATTTAAAAATGTTTTTGCATGCGGAATCTTTACCAAATGAGTCTCCTTTACAAGACAATCAAATGATCGCATTTATGAGATTGGGACCTGATTATTCGGAAGATTTTTATCAGATAGAGATTCCTTTGAAGGTGACTTTACCACCTCCGTCAGCCGGAACAATCTGTGCGCCCTTGAGCGCAGATTTGGTTTGGCCAAGTGATAATGAAATGGCATTGCCTTTGAGTTTATTGACTCAATTAAAGGTTCAATACATGAAAATTGACAAGTCAAAATTGCCAGTAGATGGAATTTATTATGCAGATGATGATCCAAATGTTGCTGGTGGAGATGGAAGTAGCAAACTAAGGATAGGTATTAAGGGGAATCCAAATTTAGGATTGGTCAGAAATATTATGCTTGGAGTAAAAAGTAACGATCCTCATCAAGATATAAAAGGGGAAGTTTGGTTTGACGAACTTCGATTGGCTGATATGGATAATAAAGGAGGTATGGCAGCTTTGCTAAATGTAGACACAAATTTTGCAGATTTAGCGACAGTTTCATTTACCGGAAGTATGAAAAATTATGGTTTTGGAGGCATAGAACAAGGGCCAAACGAAAGAAGTAGGGAAGATATTAGACAATATAATGTAGTAACCAACATCAATTTAGGGAAACTATTGCCTAAAAAATGGGGAATCAATGTGCCTTTCAATTATTCAATTGGAGAAGCGATTATTGTGCCCGAATATGACCCGTTTTATGGGGATGTAAAATTGAAGCAGGTATTGGAAAATACAGATACTCAAGCAGAAAAAGACAATGTTTTGTCGACCTCGATAGATTACACCAAAAGAACAAGTATCAATCTTATCGGGCTCAGAAAAGAAAGAAATCCGGAACAGAAGCCTAAAGTGTATGATCCTGAGAATTTTACTTTTTCGCAATATTATAATGAAGTAGAACGCCACGATTATGAAGTGCAGGAATATTTAGACCAGCAATCAAGAACAGCAGTTGATTATGCTTTTACTTTTCAGCCAAAAGAAATAGTGCCTTTTCAGAAAACCAAATTCATGAAAAAAAGTAGTTATTGGAAGTTTTTAAGCGACCTTAATTTTAATTATCTGCCTTCCAGCATTACTTTTAATACCAATATTGTACGCCAAAGCAATTTGCAGCAATTCAGGCAAGTCGAAGATATTGGAATTGGTTTTGATCCACTGTACAGAAGAAATTTCGGATTCAATTATCAATATGGATTCAATTATAACTTAACAAAATCGTTAAAAATCAATTATACGGCTTCTTCAAGAAATGTTGTTAAAAATTATTTGAATGCAGATGACGAACCAATGCCGGATTTTACAATTTGGAATAGCTACTTGGATGTTGGAACACCCAATAATCATACCCAGCAGTTTATTTTAAACTATGATATTCCTTTATACAAAATTCCAGTATTGGGCTTTGTAAAGGCTAATTTCTCCTATACAGGTGACTATAGTTGGCAAAGTTCTTCCACAGCATTTACTAATATTGAAATTGGCGGAACCAATTATAATTTAGGAAACACAGTTCAAAATGCCAATTCGATTAATTTGACTGGGACATTCAATATGGAGACCTTTTATAAATACATAGGAATTTCCAAATCCTCTAATAATACTGCTCCTGCAAAAGTTGTCGCGCCTAAACCTGGTGAAAAAGTAGTTAAAACAGATGTGCTGAAAAACATCAATAGAAGTCTTTTTCTCGAAAGTGTCTATGGTGTGTTAACGAGTCTTAAAAGCGTAAATCTTACTTATACCGAAAACAATGGTACGGTTCTTCCGGGATATCTTCCAAGTGTTGGTTTTTTTGGCTCAAGCAAACCTACATTAGGATTTGTGTTTGGTAGTCAAAGTGATGTAAGGTATGAAGCCGCCAAAAATGGTTGGTTGACCGATTATGGAGAATTCAACCAAAATTATACCAAAGTCAATAATCAAATATTCAAAGGATCTGCCAATGTCGAGTTGACTCCAGATTTGAAAATTGATTTCTTGGCAGATCGTGCCTATTCTGAGAACTTTTCAGAGCAATATGACGTCACCAACGGGCAGTATAATCCGAGATCTCCGTACAGTTTTGGTATTTTTTCGATATCAACAGTTTTAATAAAAACTTCTTTTTCAACCAGTAATGAGAATTACTCTTCTGCTTTTGATGCGTTTAGAAATAATAGATTAACAGTCGCAAATAGATTGGCCGTTCAAAGAGGGATTGATTTGAATAATCCTGGTAATATTGGACCAGATGGATTTCCGTTAGGATATGGCAGTTCAGATCAGGCAGTTTTGTTGCCTTCATTTTTGGCTGCATATTCGGGAACTAGTGCCAGTGGCGTTTCATTAGGAATATTTAGAAGTTTTCCAATTCCAAACTGGGCTATTAAATACAATGGTTTAATGCGCTATGCTTTTTTCAAGAAGACTTTCAAAAGGTTTTCACTGCAACAAAATTATCGTGCGTCCTACACGGTAAATTCTTTTAGATCTAATTTTAACTATACTGAAAATCCTAATGGGAAAGATGATAGCGGAAACTATTATAACCAGACAATCATGTCAAATGTCACTTTGGTAGAACAGTTTAATCCTTTGTTGAGAATTGATTTTGAATTAAAAAATTCCTTTAAATTATTAACACAAATCAATAAAGACAGAGCATTGTCAATGAGTTTTGACAATAATTTATTGACCGAAGTACATGGGATTGAATATGTAGTTGGGTTAGGATATCGTATAAAAGATGTGACTTTTTCTTCAAGATTGGCCGATAATCCAACAGGAATTATAAAAAGTGACATCAATATAAAAGCAGATTTGACTTTAAGAGACAATCAGACGATAGTAAGATATTTGGATTACAATAATAATCAACTGGCAGGGGGGCAAAACATTTGGACATTGAATGCAACTGCAGATTATGCATTGAGTAAAAATCTAACCATCATATTTTATTACAATCATTCCTTTTCTAAGCCGGTAATTTCTACTTCTTTCCCGCTTACAAATATCAGTTCCGGATTTACATTGCGCTATACTTTTGGAAATTAATTTTAAAAATCTAAACAATATTTGATTATAAGATTGCTACATTTGTAAAAAAATTAATTATTAATTATCAATTATAATTTTATGAGCATACCAGCAAATTTAAAGTATACAAAAGATCACGAATGGGTAAGTCTTGAAGGTAATGTTGCAACTGTAGGAATCACTCATTTTGCGCAAAAAGAATTAGGAGATATCGTATATGTTGAAGTAGAAACATTGGATCAAACATTGGAAAAAGATGAGGTCTTCGGTACTGTTGAAGCTGTAAAAACAGTTTCTGATTTATTTCTTCCGTTATCGGGTGAAATTATTGCTTTTAATGACGCTTTGGAAAGTAGTCCTGAAAGTGTAAATTCAGATCCTTACGGAGCTGGATGGATGATTAAAATAAAAGTTTCAAATCTAGCAGAAGTAGAACAATTACTTTCTAGCGAAGCTTACAAAGAGCTTATTGGTGCCTAAATATATAGTGTTTTTTATTGCTTTGTTTTGGACTGGGATTATACTTTATTTTTGTTTAGTCGATTCAAAAGATATTCCAGCTATTCAAATAGCAAATCTGGATAAATACGTTCACACTTTTTTTCATTTTGTGTTTACTTTTATTTGGTTTTTATTTTTTAAAAAACAATTGCAGTGTAATAATACTATAAAGCCTTTGGTTTATTCTTTTCTTTTTTCCTTTGTTTTTGGAATTTGTATAGAATTTCTTCAGGAAATAGTTACTACGACTAGACATGGTGATGTTCTTGATGTTCTCGCGAATCTTACAGGAGCAACTTTAGCCTTTTTTACGGTAGTAATTTGCGATAAATTGAATTTGTTTAATTCAGTCCTAAAAAACTAAATCCCACTTCGGTGGGATTTGTTGTTTAAAAAGGAAAACTTTCGATCAATCTCAGACTAATGATGTATTTTTGTTTTTTGTTTTATAAATTTTATAATTGTAAAAGATGGACATAAAAAAATATTTAGATTCTACCTATTTAAAAACTTCGGAAGAAGCCGGTTTGACTGAAAATGAAAGCGAAATAATTGCAAAGGGTTTTATTCAGGAAGCGATTGATGAAGAATTTAAACTCATAATGATTCGTCCAAACAGAGTGGCTTTGGCCAAGAAAATGATAGTCGAAGCCAATTCAAACGTTAAAATTGGAACCGTGATTGATTTTCCTGGCGGTAACTCTTCAATAAGTGCAAAATTAGACGAAGCTGTGCAATGTATTCAAAACGGAGCTGACGAATTGGATTTTGTTTGTAATTATGAAGCTTTTAAAAACGGAAATATTGTATTGGTACAGGAAGAAATTCTAAGCGGCACCCAATTGGGCTTGGACAATGGTAAAGTTGTAAAATGGATTATCGAAGTTGCTGCGCTCAATGCTAATCAAATAGCTCAATTAACAACTTTGATTAAGAACGTAGTTGTAGAAAATTTTGCAGATAATTTATTTCAATCTGTTTTTGTAAAATCGTCAACCGGATTTTATAAAACACAAGCTGATTTGCCAAACGGCGCAACTGTTCCTACTATAACTATTATGCTTGAAAATGCCGGCCCTCTTCCAGTTAAGGCAGCAGGTGGAGTAAGAACTTACGAAGAAGCTTTGCAAATGATTCAACTCGGTGTAAAACGGATCGGTACTTCGGGAGCAAAAGCCATTGCCAATGGGCAAAAATCGGACTCACAATATTAATTGATTTATCAAAAGTATAATGAATATCAAATCTTTATTTTTTTTATTTTTCCTAAGTACATTTTTTATAAATGCTCAAAACACAAATTCAAAACAATCTGGTTTTTCGGATGAACGTTTCCCCGTTTTTTCCCATTGCGAAAATTTGCACGCTAAAGAATTAGAAAGTTGTTTTTATAACGAAGTTCAAAAGTTGGTTTATTTAAACTTTAAAGTTCCTGAAGTTTTAAAACAAAATAAATACGAGGGAACGGTCAAAGTACTGTTTGAAGTGGATGCAAATGGTGCTTTTAAGATTTTGTATGTTAATTCAAACAACGAAGAATTAATTGTTGAGACCAAAAGGGTCTTTGGTGATTTTCCAAAAATTGGGCCGCCGACGTATGACGGAAAACCAACGTATTCAAAATTCAACATCAGTATTGCAATTCCTTTGTTGACTCCGGAAGAGATTGCCGCCGCCGCATTGGCCAAAAACGAAAATATAAACATAAATGAAGGTTTGACAGAGTTGGATAGTATTGTTTATAAAAGATTTGACAATCCGCAATTTGAAAGCCATTTAAACATTCCTTTTTCTCACAGTTATTACGCTCAATTTGACGGGGCAATGAATCAGGTCGGCAGTAATAGTCATACCGCATCAAAACCTTACACTTATGCTGAGGTCGATAAGTATTATAATTTCAATAAAGTTAATGCCAGCCTTATGAAGAAAACTTCGGGTTGGTGGGGTAGAAAATTATGGAATGAAAACTTAGCAGAAATTCAAGGGGAAGGATATTGGTTTGCCCTAAATTTCCTATTTGATGTACAGGCCGGAATCTCTAATCCCAGTAAATCTTCCTATACTTTTGTAAATACAAGGGCATTAAATTTTAAAGGAGGATTAGGCAAAAACCTTAATTTCACAACCACTTTTTACGAAAGTCAGGGTCGTTTTGCCGAATATTACAATCAGTATGCTATTTCTATAAAACCTTCGGGCGGAAATCCTGCCATTGTGCCAGGAATGGGAATAGCAAAACCATATAATTCGGATGCATTTGATTTTCCTATGGCCGATGCAAATATTACGTATAATGCAAGCAGATTTCTTGATTTGCAACTAGGCTATGGGAAAAATTTTATTGGAGATGGCTATCGTTCTTTGTTGGAAGGTGATGGTGCCAGTCCATATCCTTATTTTAAGATTGATGTCAATTTTTGGAAAATAAAATATACAGTAAACTATATGTTTCTCAAGGATGTTCGTCCAGATGTTACTGTTGATAAAACCTATGCCTCAAAATACATGGCAAATCATTATTTGAGTTGGAATGTTTCAAATAAACTGAACCTTGGTTTTTTCGAGTCGGTGGTTTGGGCAAACACCAATGGTCGTGGATTTGATCCTAATTTTATAAATCCTATAATTTTTTATAGAGCGGTCGAGTTTTCTTCTTCATCTAAAAGTGGAAATGCTCTTTTGGGTCTAACTTATAAATACAAATGGAATAATAAAGTCAATCTTTATGGACAATTATTGATTGATGAATTTTCGACAAGTGATGTTTTTGCGGGAGATAATAGTTGGAAAAATAAATTTGGATATCAATTGGGAGTGAAGTATTTCAATGCCTTTCATGTAAATAATTTATTGTTGCAGGCGGAGTTTAATCATGTGCGTCCTTATGTATACTCTCATAGCGAACCAATTACCAATTATGGTCAAAACAACCAAAGTATGGGGCATCAATGGGGAGGAAATTTTGAAGAATTGGTGCTTTTGGGGTATTATCATAAAGATCGTTTTTATACCAATGCTAAAGTTACTTTTGGAACCCGTGGTTTTGACTATGATACTCCAACGAATACATACAATTATGGCCAAAATATATATAGGGATTATGATGTAGACAGACCTTATAATACGGGTGTTTTTGTTGGTCAGGGAAATAAAACGAATGTTTTTATCTCAGAAGTACAAGTGGGTTATTTGGTAAATCCAGCAACCAATTTTAAGTTTTTCGGTAATTTTTTATATCGAAATTTTGATCCTACAACCAATACAGCATTGCATTTTAAAGAGCAAACTACCTGGTTCTCGATTGGTTTTAGATCGGATGTGTTTAATTGGTATTTTGATTATTAAAATATATTTTTTGAAATCTTAATTTGCAATATAAAAGTGATTGTTTGCGAGTTTTTGATTTTTATACTTGCAATCTGCTTTGTAATAATATAATTCGAATATAATGAAGAAGGTTTTTATTTCTCTTTTTTTTGGAATCACTTGCTTGACTTTACAAGCTCAAAAAAGTAAAAATTTTTCAGTTTTGGCCTACTACATGGGTGATGAAAAGCAAATAAATGATTTTGAAATTGATAAATTAACGCATATAATTTATAGCTTTTGTCATCTCAAAGACGGAAAATTAAATGTTGATACTGCTAAAGATTCCATAACCATTAAATATTTAGTTTCATTAAAGACAAAATATCCTCAGCTTAAAATCATGTTGTCATTAGGCGGTTGGGGCGGTTGTGAAAATTGTTCGGAGGTCTTTTCAACAACTTCAGGCAGAGACGTTTTTGCTAAGTCAGTAAAAGAAGTCAATGATTATTTTAAAACAGATGGGTTAGATTTGGATTGGGAATATCCTGTTATTGAGGGTTTTCCGGGTCATTTGCATCAAGCGGTAGATAAAAAAAAATTTACTGAATTAGTCAAAGTATTAAGAGCAACATTGGGAAATACGAATGAATTAAGTTTTGCGGCTGGTGGATTTCAAAAATATTTGGATGAATCTGTTGAATGGAAATTGGTTATGCCGCTTGTTGATCATGTAAATATTATGAGTTATGATTTGGTCAACGGATATTCGAAAACTACAGGTCATCATACGCCACTTTATAGTACTAAAAAGGATGAGGAATCTACAGATAAAGCTGTTGACTACTTATTAAAATTAGGAGTTCCATCGTATAAACTGATTGTTGGAGCCGCATTTTATACTAGAACTTGGAAAAATGTTGAGAATGTCAATAATGGACTGTATCACCCTGGAGTGCATATAGAAGGTTTTAGTTTTAAAGATTTTAATACTTTGTTGATTGAAGAAAAAGGCTGGAAATATTTTTGGGATGAAAAAGCAAATGCTCCATATTGGTATAATGTCAAGGAGAAAATGTTTGCCACAGGTGATGATATTGCTTCTGTTAAAGCCAAAACTTCTTATGCGATAAAAAATAAATTAGGGGGTATTATGTTTTGGGAACTTGGTTTGGATGCAACTAGAAATGGTTTGGTAAATGCTATTTTTGAAGTGAAGAAGTCTCAGTAGACTTATTTCTTTGACGTTGTTAGTTAGGAACATTGTAAATGTTAAGTAAAAACGGATTAAAAAAATAACTAATTTTCCATTCGTTAATTTCGATGATTGTTTTTGAATCTAATTTGTATATTTGCACCAGATTTCAAAAAATAAAAATATAATCTTCATTGAGTACAATACATAATTCCTATTCGTTCAAGTCTATTTATGTTGATTTTAAAGCAATTACAAAAGCCGGTTTGGCAATTAGTGTTGTTTTTTCTTCAATTGCAGGGTATGTTCTTGGTTTTGGTGGTGCTAATCCTTTTAGTTGGATAGTTTTACTGAAGCTTGCAATAGGAGGATATTGTATGGTAGGTGCTTCCAATGCATACAATCAAGTGATTGAAAAAGATTTGGATGCTTTGATGGATCGAACCAAAAATCGCCCAGTACCGTCAGGAAGAATGTCGCCAAACTTGGCTCTAACAGTTGCCAGTTTGCTTACTATTACAGGCTTGGTTTTGCTTTATACAATAAATCCAAAAACAGCGATGTTTGGGGCTATTTCCATTTTTTTATATACTAGTATTTATACACCGCTCAAAACGGTGACTTCTTTATCTGTTTTTGTAGGCGCTTTTCCGGGTGCAATTCCTTTTATGTTAGGATGGGTCGCAGCCACTGGTGAGTTTGGTATTGAAGCCGGAACTTTGTTCTTGATTCAGTTTTTTTGGCAATTTCCTCATTTTTGGGCAATCGGTTGGTTCTTGTACGAAGATTATGAAAAAGCAGGTTTTTTTATGCTACCGACCGGGAAAAAAGATAATGGTACAGCTTTGCAAATTATATTGTACACAGTTTGGTTGATAATTGCTTCACTTTTGCCAGCTCTAGGTTATACAGGACGCTTGTTTATTACACCGATAGCGGCAGTTTTAGTTTTTTTGCTAGGAATTTGGATGCTGTTTTATGCCGTGCGATTGTATAAAATAAAAACTGCTAAAGCAGCAAGAACATTAATGCTTGTAAGTGTTTCTTATATTACACTCTTACAATTAGTTTATATAATTGATAAATTTTTAAGATAATTATGGAAATGACAATGACAACCGAAGAATATAAATCAAGAACCGCAAGATCCTATAAGTTGATTTTGTTGTTTGCTATGGTGAGCATGACTATGATGTTTGCTGGGCTCACCAGTGCTTATGTAGTAAGTCAATCAAGAGCAGATTGGTTGAAAGATTTTCAACTCCCATCCGCTTTTTATTTTAGTACAATTGCTATTTTGGGATGTAGTATTACATTTCATTTGGCGAAAAAAGCAATTCAAAAAGGAAACCAAAGTAGAACTACTTCATTTCTTTTAGCTACATTAGCGCTCGGAATTTCATTTGTGGTGCTTCAATTTGTTGGTTTTGGACAAATAGTCGCTGATGGGTATTATTTTACCGGAAGCGCCAGTTCGATTACAACAACATTCTTATATATAGTGGTGGTAGTGCACTTAATTCACCTTGCGGGTGGTATGATTTCACTATTGATTATTATTTATAATCATTTTAAACAAAAATATAATTCAACACAAACTCTTGGAATAGAACTAGGTGCGATGTACTGGCACTTTCTTGATTTCTTGTGGGTTTATTTATTTTTATTTTTATATTTCTTTAAATAAGAAAAAAACGTAAATTTGGGAACTTTTTAACGAATAACTTTTATGGAAGCGACAGTTACTACTGCAAATAGTGAAGAAAAAACTTGGGGAGGCGGCAATGAGCCAATGGGAGCAAGTTATGGTAAATTAATGATGTGGTTTTTTATCGTATCAGATGCCTTAACGTTCTCTGGATTTTTAGCAGCTTACGGTTTTTCTAGATTTAAATTTATTGAAACATGGCCATTAGCCGATGAGGTGTTTACACACTTTCCGTTTTTACATGGTGTTTCGGCTCCAATGTATTATGTGGCATTGATGACTTTTATTTTGATTTTCTCATCTGTAACAATGGTTTTGGCTGTTGATGCTGGTCATCAAATGAAAAAGGATAAAGTAGCCCTTTATATGTTTCTAACAATCATTGGTGGTTTAATTTTCGTTGGTTCTCAAGCTTGGGAATGGAAAAACTTTATAAAAGGAGAATATGGTGCTGTTGAGACAACCGGAGGTAGTTTGCTTCAGTTTGTTGATAAAGAAGGGCATCGTGTCGCTTTGGCTGATTTTGCTGCAAAATTGCCAGTCGAAAGAGAGCAATTGACCAGAAGTCAAGGAAGATGGTTCATGAGTGAGCCGGCTATTCCATCTTATACGGTAGCCGAAGTTCAAGCTGGTTTCAAAAGTCATCCTGATGTTTTGGTTCGTATTGAAACTATAAATAAAGATAAAAAGAAAACTATTCTCTCTAGAGAAGAATCTCAATTGAGATTGAATCAGGCTAGTTTAGTTATAGAAGGAGCAAACCTAACTCATAATGAATATGGAAGTAAGCTTTTTGCCGATTTCTTTTTCTTTATAACAGGTTTCCATGGATTTCACGTTTTTTCTGGTATTATAATTAATATCATTATATTTTTTAATGTTCTTTTAGGAACTTACGAAAAAAGAAAAAGTTATGAAATGGTCGAAAAAGTTGGATTATACTGGCACTTTGTCGATTTAGTTTGGGTATTTGTTTTTACATTCTTCTATTTAGTTTAATTTTAGATTTATCATTATGTCACACGAACATGTATCACATGAAAAAAGAATTTGGACTGTTTTTGGTCTATTATCTTTAATTACAACAGTCGAAGTTGGTTTTGGTATTGTTAGACCAGACGCTTTATACCTGCACACATTTATTGGTGTGAGTTTATTAAACTGGTTGTTTATTATATTAACACTTGTTAAAGCATATTATATCGTATGGGCATTTATGCACATGGAAGGAGAAAAAAAGACATTGAGAAATGCAGTAGTTTTTCCTTTAATTTTTTTAGTTTGTTATTTGCTTTTTATTCTCTTAACAGAAGGAGATTATGTTTTTGAGGTTTTTAAAAATTCTACCATTAAATGGAATTTTTAACATGATATTAATTCAAAAAAAAGGTACGCATTGCGTACCTTTTTTTATTTTTGCACTTTAAATCTTTAAGATTCTATAATGAAAAAAAATATTGTTCTGTTTGTTCTTTTTATTTTGCCAATTGTTGCTTATCTTTTCTTTGCTTCAGGTATAAATAGTTTTACAAAATTACCTGTTATTACTCCAAAAATTTCTGACATAGGGAATTGGGGGTCTTTAAATGGAGAAACAGTGAGTTTAAATAATAAAATCACCATTCTTGGTTTCTCGGGTACCGAAATTCTAAAAAACAGGGGGAATTACTTTAATTTAAACGAAAAAATATATCAAAGGTACCATGAATTCAAAGATTTGCAATTTGTAGTGGTCGCTCCTTTGGGAACAGAAAAGGATGTGAAGTCTGTAAGTGATGCTTTAGGTGCTTTTACAGATGTGAGTCAGTGGCATTTTGTTTTTGCTACTCCTGAAGAAATTAAAAGTTTTTATAGTCAATTAAAGCTTAAAGGGACTTTGGATTCTGATTTAGGTACTCCCAATGTTTATATTGTCGACAAAGAGAGAAATCTTAGGGGCAGGAAAGAAAAAAAAGGATATAAAGAAGGATATAGTACTTTTCATCCAGCAGAATTGAGTAATGAAATGCTAGATGATTTTAAGGTCATTTTATACGAATACCGCGCTGCCTTAAAAAAGAATCATAACGCAACAAAACAATTATAAATTATGTTCAAAAATAAATCATATATAGGAATTTCTTTTGTTATTCTGGTTTTTGGAATTTATGCAGTACCTAAAATTATAGACAAATTGCAAAACAATAGTGTGGTGCAAGGAGATCGTTTGGATAAAGTGAGAGGCTCAAATGAAAAGAATGATAAATTAGTTAAAATAGGTTCTGCTCCAAAATTTGAGTTGATAAATCAAGATAATGTAAAAATTTCTAATGATTTTTATAAAGGAAAAGTGTATGTCCTAGAGTTTTTCTTTGCAACATGTCCTTCCATTTGCCCTAAAATGAATGCAAATATGGTTACCATTCAGAACACCTTTTTTGGTAATCCGAATTTTGGAATTGCTTCAATAACTATTGATCCTGCACACGATACTCCTTCTGTCTTAAAAGAGCATGCAAAAATATTAGGAGTCAAATCTTCCAATTGGAATTTCTTAACTGGTGATAAGGATTATATTTATGATTTATCCAACAAAGGTTTTAATATATATGTAGGTGAAAATAGTAAAGTAAAAGGCGGTTTTGAACATTCCGGACTTTTTGCCTTGATTGATAAGAACGGAAACATTAGATGTCGAAAAGATGATTTTGGAAATCCAATATTGTATTATGATGGATTGGATAAAAAAGGAGTTAGAGACATTCAACAAGATATTCAAGCTTTGTTGAAGGAATAGGTAAGTAGAAAGCTGAATATAAAAAATAGATATATAAAAAGAATGGAAAATAATACTATAGAAAATAAATATAATAAATGGATTGTTGTGCTGTCACTTGTAATCCCTATTGCTGTGGCCATTCTTTTTAAAGTGAAGTTGAAAGACTTTGGGGTTGATGTAACTCCTTTAACATTTTTACCTCCTATTTATGCTACAGTAAATGGAATTACGGCCGTTTTGTTAGTTGCTGCTGTACTTGCCATTAAAAACGGAAATAGAAAACGTCATGAGTTATTAATGAAAACGGCTATTGGTTGTTCTATTGCTTTTTTGGTAATGTATGTAGCGTATCATATGACTGCCGAATCTACTAAATATGGTGGCGAAGGAATTTTGAAATATGTGTATTTCTTTATTCTTGCAACTCACATAGTTTTGTCGATTGTGGTTATACCTCTTGTTTTGATTACATATGTTCGTGCTTTGGCCACTAAGTTTGACAAGCATAAAAAAATTGCAAAAATCACTTTTCCAATTTGGTTGTATGTTGCTGTAACGGGAGTAATTGTATATTTAATGATTTCGCCTTATTATGTTTAGTACAGAAAATAGAATAAAGACAATAGAAAAAAGAAGAAGCAGGGTTAAGGTGTATTTCTATATTCTATGTTCGTTGTTTTTTAGTTTTTCATCCTATGCGCAATGTGCTATGTGCCGAGCCGCATTATCTGGAGAAGAAAACAAAGCCAAAGCTGCAGCTATAAATGACGGAATTGTGTACCTGATGGTGATTCCGTATATACTTGTTGGCGCGCTTGGTTATTACATTTATCGAATGAAAAAGAAAAAACAGTAGATCAATGTCAATTGTAAAATTCATTTGTAATAAAAAAGTCAGACAAAAAATATTTTTTTTGTCTGACTTTTTTATTACTGCAAACTGCAAACTGCAAACTGCAAACTGCAAACTGCAAACTGCAAACTGCAAAGCAAACTGAATACTCTTATTTCAGTCCGTCGATAGAAACATTTATAGTTCCGTTTACTTTTATAAAAGCAATCATGGCTTGATTGGTTAATTGTATTTTTTGAAATTGTATGTCTTCCATTTTTCCGTTTACAAAAACACCAGGCATTGGAGAATAATTTTTCAAATACGTCATCATGCTTTGTTTGGCATCGTCAAGATTTTGTTTAATAGAATAACGACAGCTTTCTTGGATTTTCTTTAAAATAAGACCTTGAGCCAACCAGTTTGCAGTACGCATTAATTTACTTTTGGTGTCCAAGACATAATCTAGTTTATCAAAATATATTTCTTTTGTTGTTTCATTATATTGTGGAATTCCATTCAAGTAGATCGTTCCGTTTACAGAACCTAAAAGGTCTAATGCAATGACCATTTTTCCGTCTTTATGCCAAATAGCAACGCTTTGTACTTTTACTTTCTTGCTTCCAGATCCAAATTCTTGTCCTACAAAATTACTTGTCATTAATTTTGAAGCTTCTTGATATGTTGAGACTGCCGCAATATTTGCCGATATTTGTTCCGGAATTTTATCAACTGCTTTTAGTACAATTTTGTTTGCATCAAACTTTGATTCAGGTCTTTTTCCGATCAGCGTTTCCATATTGCATTTCATACCCATATTGAGTAGGAAAGAATCATTTTTGAGTTTGGCATTGGTAGAATATACTTCTAAAGGGACAATTCGTAACCAACTTTGATAAGTTTCACTCATTTCAAAAGGAGTAGATATTTTGGATATGGCATCCATCACATTGGGTTTGAAATCCATTGAGTTTTCTATGGCGTTATCAATACTTTGCTCGATTTTTGATTTAAAAAGGCTTACTGCAGGATTGATAAGATAAGTTACGGGCACGTTTTTTCCAAAAACAGTCATTGTTGGACTTTCTACCCAATCCAATGATTTTAAAGTTGTTTTCGAACTTAATCTCCAATTATTCAGGCTAATGCTGCTCAGTAAAGTGACAACGCCGTTAAGATTGAACTCCTGGGTTTTGTATAAATCAACTCCCAATGTTTTTGTCCCTATTCTGTATTTTACCCAAACTTTTAGGGGTAAAACAGTTTTTATTTTTTCTCCTTCTTTTCCGTGATCATTTGTAATAGTGATTGGAGCTTGTTTCCACACTTTCATTTCTATATTATCATCTTCAATTTTATTGTCTTCATAAATCAAACCATTCAATAGAGTGTTGGTTTGGTTTTCAATATCCTTGAGTTTGATACTGACAGGAAGATTAATATATGATGGAGTGTTGGTGTAAGTCAAAGGGACTGCATCGTCTGGTTCGGGTTTTAAAGCTTCAATTTTTTGAGAGGTAGAGGAACAACTGCTTATAAATAGTGTTGTTGATAAAAGTATTAGAATTGAAAAGAACTTTAGCATTTGTTTTGTTTTTTGATTGCAAATTTAACAAATCAAATATATTTATTGGTTTCGACTGTAACATTTTCTTTGTAAATAAGTCTTATGTTTAAAAATAGAAATAATTCGAAATCTGTTCTCAGATTATTTCTTTAAAAATAAATAATTCTATTGTTTTAAATATATACCTAATCATGATTGAAATTAAAGACTTACATAAATCATACAAAATGGGACATTCCGAATTGCATGTGCTAAAGGGAATTAATTTCAGCATTAAAGAAGGCGAACTAGTTGCCATCATGGGCTCGTCAGGTTCAGGAAAATCTACTTTATTGAATATACTTGGGATTCTTGACGAAGCAGATTCAGGGCTTTATACTTTAGATAATGTACCCATTAAAAAATTAAACGAAACAATAGCTTCAAAATACCGAAACCAATTTCTTGGTTTTGTTTTTCAGTCTTTCAATTTGATTAACTACAAAAGTGCTTTGGATAATGTGGCTTTACCGTTGTATTACCAAGGCGTGAAAAGAAAAGAAAGAAACGAAATTGCCATGAGATATTTGGAAAAAGTAGGATTGGCATCGCATTCACATCACTTGCCCAATGAGCTATCTGGAGGTCAGAAACAACGTGTGGCAATTGCGAGAGCTTTGGCCTCAAACCCAAAAGTTTTGTTGGCAGATGAACCTACGGGTGCATTAGATACGTTGACATCTTATGAAGTAATGGAATTGATTCAAGGGATTAATGACGAAGGCAAAACTATTTTGATAGTGACACACGAACCGGATATTGCCGCTATGTGCAAAAGAAATGTGGTCCTGAAAGACGGATTGATCATTGACGATAAAATGGTAGAACAAGTTAGAGCTTCTTCTTATGTTTAATATAGAACGTTGGCAGGAAATATTTGAGGCGATTGCCAAAAACAAACTGAGAACTTTTCTCACTGGAGTTTCTGTAGCTTCGGGTATCTTTATTTTGGTGATTCTACTTGGCGTTGGAAAAGGTTTGCAAAACGGAATCGAAAAACAATTTGAACGTGATGCCGCTGGCGTAATTGAGGTTTGGTCTGGTGCGACAACTAAAGCATACAAAGGAATGAATCCTGGAAGGCAAATTCAATTTAGAAATAGTGATTTTGATCTTGGAGTACAAAAATACGGTGACCAATTGGATAAAAATGGGGTTACTGCTACTGGTTGGGGAATTACCGTAAGTTATGGAAAGGAATCAGGAAATTATCAATACAGAGGTGTAAATACAGACGGCATGGAAATAGAAAATGTATCAGTTATAAAAGGCAGGTATATTAATGCAAACGATCTGAAGTACAATGTAAAAGCAGCTGTGATTGGTCAAAAAGTTAAATTAGACCTGTTTAAAGAAAAAAATCCGATAGGCGAAAACATTACTGTAGCGAATATCAATTTTAAAGTAGTTGGAGTGTTTACTGATCCAGGAGGGGAGAGAGAAGAAAGCAGAGTATTTGTGCCTATAACTACAGCCCAACAGGTTTTTGGATTAGGAGATAAAATAAGTTATATGGCTTATACGATGAAAAAGAAAGACACTTATGAAGAAGCTGTAGCTGAGTCCGAAAAATTCAAAAATGATTATGGAAAATTATTGAGAAGTAAAAATGGTGCTGCTCCTGATGATGAAAGCGCTGTTGGAATTTTTAATTCTGTTAAAGAAGCCAAAAAGTTTTATGATCTGAATCTTTATATTCGATTGTTTTTTTGGTGGGTTGGAATCTGTACTATTATTGCCGGTGTTGTTGGAGTTAGTAATATTATGCTGATTATTGTAAAAGAACGAACCAAAGAAATTGGGATCCGAAAAGCGCTTGGGGCTTCTCCAATTTCAATTATTATAATGATTTTGCATGAGTCTATCTTTATTACAACTATTTCTGGTTTTATTGGATTATTGACTGGATTGGCACTTTTGGAATTAATTGGTCCCCATGCACAAAGTGAATATTTTGTGAATCCACAAGTAGATTTTACGGTAGCCATATCAACCTTAATTGTTTTGGTAGTTGCAGGAGCTTTGGCAGGATTTGTTCCGGCTTATCGAGCAGCCAAAATTAGACCTATTGTAGCACTTAGAGACGAATAATTATGTTTGATAGAGAAAATTGGAACGAAATTTTAGAGGCGCTGACCGCTAATACCTTCCGAACGCTGCTTACGGCTTTTGGAGTATTTTGGGGAATATTTATTTTGGTAATCTTATTGGCTGCTTCAAATGGATTAGAGAACGGTGTGAAAAAGGGATTTGACGGTATTGCTACAAATACTATGTTTGTTTGGACACAAACAACATCAAAGGCCTATAAAGGGTTACCTAAAACCCGACGATATGATTTTAGAAATAGCGATGTTGATGCTTTAAAACAAAAATTCCCTGACCTGTTATACGTGTCTCCCCGCAATCAATTGGGTGATTTCAATGGGGTTAGTAATGTGGTTAGAGGTACAAAAACAGGTGCTTATACTATTTATGGTGATTATCCAGAATTGGTGAAACAAGAGCAAATGGACATTGTGAAAGGTCGTTTTGTAAATCAACAAGATATATTGACAAGACGCAAAGTTGCCATAATAGGTAATGGTGTTATCAATGAATTGTACATGAATGCCGAAGAAGTCATAGGTACTTACATCAAAATAAATGGTGTCAATTTTATGGTGGTGGGTGTTTATAAATCCAAGGGGAATAATAATGGAAATGCTGAAGGGGCTCAAAAAAATATTTTCATTCCTTTTACCACTTTTCAGCAAGCCTTTAATTTTGGGGATAAAGTAGGTTGGATGGCACTTACGGCAAATGATAATGCATCAATTACTGAGCTTAGACCTTCGATTCTGGCATTGATTCGAGAGCGACATTCTATTCACCCTGATGATGAAAGAGCTGTTGGTAATTTTGACTTGTTTGCCGAATTTCAAAAGGTACAGGACTTATTTATGGTTCTTAAATTCATCGCTTATTTTGTTGGAACTTTAGTACTGTTATCTGGTATTATTGGGATTTCAAATATTATGCTCATCGTTGTAAAAGAACGAACCAACGAAATAGGAATCAGAAGAGCATTGGGGGCAACACCCGGGGCCATTCGATCCCAAATATTATTAGAAGCGATTTTTCTAACTATAATAGCGGGTATGTTTGGTATCGCCGTAGCAACGGGATTATTGGCCATATTAAATATGATTTTGGCAACAATGCCTTCGGAAGGAATGATGTTTATTAATCCAAGTGTTGATTTAACAGTAGTGTTTTTAGCTTTGTTAATTTTAGTGGGTTCAGGATTATTGGCTGGATTTATTCCGGCACAAACGGCCATAAATGTCAAACCAGTAGATGCTCTACGAACAGAATAAAAACAATCAAAAAACAATAATAATCGAATAAAATTTATAAAATGAAAAAAGGAGTAACCATAACCGTATTGATTTTAATAGCAATAGTTTTTTTTGGAGCTTTGTATTATTTGTACGCAAAAAACCAACAATCACCTATTGTTTTTGAAACCGATAAAGTGGAAGTGAAGACAATTGTGAAAAGTACGCTTGCTACTGGAAATATCGTGCCAGATGAAGAGGTCTTAATTAAACCTAATATTTCTGGAATCATAGAAAAGGTGTACATCAAAGCTGGAGAATCAGTAACGGCTGGGGATATGATTGCTAAAATCAAAGTGGTGGCGAATGTTTCAAATTTGAGCAGCACCCAAAATCAAGTGAGAACTGCTAAAATCGCATTAGACAATCAGGAAAAATTGTATCAAAGACAAAAAACATTATTTGATAAGGGCGTGATTTCTGCTAATGATTTTGACGCAGCACAATTGGCGTATAATCAGGCGAAGCAAAATTATAGTGCCTCTATTCAAGGATTTGATATCGTAAAAACAGGAACTGCTTCAGGTTTAGGAAATTATGCCAATACTGTAATCCGATCAACTGTAAACGGAATGGTGCTTGATGTTCCGGTAAAAGTTGGGAATCAAGTAATTGAAAGTAATAATTTTAACGAAGGTACTACTATTGCAAGTGTTGCCGATGTTGGAAGAATGATTTTTATAGGTAAAGTTGATGAGTCTGAGGTTGGAAAAATTAGATTAAATATGCCTATAGAAATTACAGTTGGTGCCATTGAAAATAAAAAATTCACTGCAATTTTGACAGATATAGCCCCAAAAGGAAAAACAGAAAATGGTGCTATCCAATTTGAAATTAAAGCGACTTTAACCAATAGAGATAATACTTTTATTAGAGCAGGTTTGAGTGCAAATGCTTCTATTATATTAGAAAAAGCAGATAAAGTTCAAGCACTTAAAGAATCATTAGTTCAATTTGACAAAAAAACACAGAAGCCTTACGTAGAGATTGAAACAAGCAAACAGAAGTTTCAAAGAAAAGACATAGTACTTGGTGTTAGTGACGGAATTTATGTTCAAGTAAAAAGCGGTCTTAAAGCTTCTGATAAAATAAAAGTCTGGAATCAAGGCTTGAAAACAGAAGAAGAAAAACCTAAATAATTGTCTAAAAAAGGCTTTAGTTTTACAAATTAAGTTAAATATGCGTAGTATATTTGTTACGCTTTTATACCAAAAGAAATGAAAAAAATAAATTATATAAGAATTGCTTTTGTCTTCCTTATTGGACTTTCAACTCAAGCGCAAACCAAAGTTTGGACATTAGAAGAATGTGTAAAATATGCTTTGGAAAATAATATCCAAATTAAAGAAACAGCTTTAGAAAGCCAAACCGCCAATATAGACAAAAAGGGAGCTCAAGGAAATTTTTTACCTTCCGTAAATGCTAGTGCTGGACACTCTTGGAACGTTGGTTTGAATCAAAACATTACAACAGGTCTTTTAGAAAATCAAACCACCCAGTATACTTCGCTAGGGGCATCCATAGGGATTGATATTTACAAAGGCATGCAAAATCAAAATAATCTTCGTAGAGCAAACCTAAAGATAATTGCAGCAAAATATCAATTGACAAAAATGCAAGAAGATGTGTCTTTGAATGTTGCCAATGCTTTTTTGCAAATACTTTTCAATAAGGAGTTTTTGAAAGTGCAAAAAGAGCAAATGAGTATCAATGAAAAACAGTTACTTCGTTCAGAAGAATTAGTAAAAGCCGGAACCATTCCTCGTGGTGATTTATTGGATATCAAAGCTACAATTGCTTCCGATAATCAAAAAGTAATTGCTGCTGAAAACACATTATTGATTTCTAAATTGAGTTTAGCCCAATTATTGCAAATCCCAGAATTTTATGATTTTGACGTAAAAGATGATTCGGTTACCAAAAACGACAATAATATTCTGGCCCAAACGCCTATGGCCATTTATGATAAAGCCAAACAAGAACGTGTAGAACTTAAAATCGCTAGGACAAATCTTGAAATTGCCATGAAAGATTTAGCGATTTCAAAAGGAGCTTATCAGCCTACTTTGCAAGCATTTTATAATTTTAATACAAGAGCAAGTTATAGCGATATCGTAACAGGATATGTGCCAAATACGGCCAATCCAACTTCAGTGATTGGATTTGTACAAGGGACAAATCAAAATGTACTACAACCCAATTTTTCTCCTGTAACAGGCCATGCTTTGCCGGTTGTTGACCAATTCAATGATAATAAAGGACAATCCATTTCTGCTCAATTAAATATTCCAATATTCAACGGTTTTTCAGTTAGAAATAATGTGGATCGATCAAAAGTGAATGTGGAGAAAACGAAAATAGCGTTAGAACAAGAAGAATTGACATTGCAAAGAAATGTTTATACTGCTTATACTGATGCAAAAGGTGCGCTTAATGCTTACGAATCAGCATTGGTAGCTCTTGAATCTAGACAAGGTTCGTATGATTATGCCAAAGAAAAGTACGCAGTTGGTTTGATGAATTCTTTTGACTTTTTTCAATCACAAACGTTATTGACAAATGCACAATCTGAGGTTATCAGAACAAAATACGATTATATGTTTAAAACCAAAATATTAGAATTCTATTTTGGAATTCCAATCATTTAATACTCTTTTTATTATGTCTAAAAAAACAATTTATATTTTAATTGGTGGAGCAATAGTAGTTATTGCATTGTTGGTAGGTCTTTCCAAAGCTGGAGTTATAGGGAATAAAGATAAAGGTAAAGAAGTTGAAATTGCCAATGTAGAAACTGGAACTATTGTAGAAACTGTTTCGGCAACAGGAAAAATACAACCTGAGATTGAAGTGAAAATTGCTTCAATGGTTTCTGGCGAAATTATTTCTTTGCCAATAAAAGAAGGTCAAGTTGTAAAAAAAGGGGAATTATTAGTAAAAATAAATCCTGATTTATACACATCGGGTTTGAATAGGTCCGTGGCCAATTTATCTGGGTCAAGAGCAGGTTTAAGTCAATCTGACGCATCCTATAATGAGGCTAAAGCCAATTATGACCGAAACAAATCTTTGTATGAAAAAGGAGTGATTTCAAAATCAGATTGGGATAAATCTATAGCTACTTTCGAAGGGGCAAAAGCAGCAAAACAATCGGCATATTACAATGTTCAAAGTGCATCGGCTTCTGTAAATGAAGCAAAAGATAATCTTGGAAGAACGTTAATCTACGCTCCTGCAGATGGTACCATTTCTATGCTTAACGTAGAACTTGGTGAGAGAGTTTTGGGAACGCAACAAATGGCGGGTACCGAGATTTTAAGGGTAGCCAATTTGAATAACATGGAAGTAGAAGTCGATGTAAATGAAAATGACATTGTAAAAATAAAAGTGGGAGATTTGGCCAATGTTGAAGTCGATGCCTATTTAAAAAAGCAATTTAAAGGAGTGGTTACCAGTATTTCCAATTCGGCAAGTACCGCTTTGACAGCTGATCAAGTAACTAATTTTAAAGTAAAAGTTAGAATTTTGAAAGAGTCCTACCAAGATTTGACAGTTGGAAAACCACTTTCCTATTCTCCATTTCGTCCTGGTATGACCGCAACGGTAGATATTATTACAACTACAAAAGCAAATGTCGTTTTTGTTCCTATTAGCTCGGTTGTTGTAAAATCAGATACAACCGCTGTGAAAGAAGTTAAAATGGAAGGTCCGGAATCTGATGATAAAAAACCCGCTCCGAAAAGTGACAAAAAATTTGAATGTGTTTTTGTAAAAGTAGGCGATAAAGCAAAAATAAGAATCATAAAAACAGGAATTCAAGACGATACAAATATTGAAGTTATGACTGGTCTTAAAAAAGGAGACGTTGTAATTACGGGGCCTTATACGACTGTTTCAAAAGATTTGAATTCAGGTGATAAAGTGTTTGTCCAAGGGGATGATAAGAAAAAATAGATATTTTTTTTTTCAATCCTTTTGTAAAAAGCTTTATATAAAATTGTATTAAAAAACAAAACACGTTTAGAACTCTAGACGTGTTTTTGTTTTTATGAAACTATATTTCAAAATTCGGTGTAAATTTGCTGGCGAATCAATAATTTGATGTTTTAGATTCATTATTCTAAAACCTAAAATATAAAATTTTAAAAAAGTGTCCTATATTCTTAACATTGAAACCGCGACCAAAAATTGTTCTGTTGCTTTGGCAAATGAAGGTAAAACTATTCTTTGTAAAGAAATTGCCGAAGAAGGCTATTCCCATGCCGAACGATTGCATGTTTATATTGAAGAAATTATAAAAGAGACCGGAATTACACTTCGTGATTTAGCTGCTGTTGCAGTCAGTCAGGGACCAGGTTCTTATACAGGTTTGCGAATTGGAGTTTCGGCAGCCAAAGGCTTGTGTTATGCTTTGAATATTCCGTTGATTGCAGTAGATACATTAGAAACGTTGGCTTCGCAAGTTAGCGTTGTTGAGGGTTTAATTGTGCCAATGATTGATGCCCGCAGAATGGAAGTATATAGTGCTGTTTTTTCTTCCTCTTTAGAAAAGAAACGAGAAATTCAAGCCGAAATTATCACAGAAAACTCTTTTGAGAACGAACTGCAATCCATTTATTTTGTTGGGGATTGCAGTGAAAAATGCAAGACAGTATTAATAAAACCAAATTTTATATTTTTAGAGGATATAAAATATCCATCGGCCAATGAAATGAGTATTTTAAGTTATAATAAATTCAAAAAAAACGACACTGTAGATGTCGCTTATTTTGAGCCCTATTATCTGAAAGACTTTTTGTTAACTACGTCAAAGAAATAGTTGGTATTATTTGTTGTTACTGATTGTTTTTAGAAACTTCTGTAACAAAAGGTTGGAAAGTAATTCCGGCTGCATCAAAGGCCAATTTGCAATTTTCTAAAGTATCCGAGTAAACGGCTCCAAAATCTTCATTGTTAGCCCAAGGTCTTACAGCCAATTGTATGGAGTTGTCTGTTAAGTTTTTTACGGAGACTTCTGCCACTGGTGTCAAAAGTACTTTAGGATTGTTTTTAAGCACGGCCGTTATAATATCTTTTGCTTTTTTGATATCAGTATCATAAGAAATGGCAATGGTCAAATCGGCTCTTCTGAATCCCTGCATCGAATAGTTTATTATCGTTCCGTTAGACAAAGCCCCATTGGGAACAAAAATAGTTTGGTTGTTGGCTGTAATTAATTTAGTAACAAAAATTTGAATCTCTTTTACTGTAGCCAAAACGCCTTGTGCTTCGATAGTGTCACCAACCTTGAATGGTTTGAAAAGGATAATAAGCATACCTCCAGCAAAATTTGATAACGAACCTTGTAAAGATAAACCAACAGCAAGTCCCATTGCGCCTAGAATAGCAACGAATGATGAAGTTTCGATTCCCAAATTGGATATAAAGGTCACAAACAACAATACCCTTAAAACCCATAATAGAATATCGGCAAGAAATTTGGTTAATGTGGGATCCAATTCTCTTTTTACCATAATTTTTCGAATGATTCTGTTGATAATTCGAATAGCATAAAGGCCCACAAATAATATTACAAAAGCCGAAATTAGCTTCGGTGAATAATCTACTAGTACAGTTATAAATTTACTGGCGTAGTTTGCGATGTAATTTGGATCTAATGTCATTTTAAAATAATAAAAAAACCTTCTCAAAAGAGAAGGTCAAAGTTGAAGTACAAAAGTACTAATTAATTATTTTTTTTAAAAGTTAATCGGCATCTTCTTCAATTCTATTTGTTTGTTCTTTTGGTTCTTCCACACAGTCTTCGTTTGAATCATTTGAAAAAGAGCTTACTTTTTCTTTTATGGAGTCAATTGCTTTTGAACCTTCAATTTTTGCATCTTCTATTAATGCTTCTGTTTTTTCTAGGATTGGAGTTGCTGCAACTTTAGCTTTCTCAATTGTTTCTTCTACAAATGTCTCTGCTTTTTCTATATAAGGAGTAGCTGTTTCTTTTGCTTTGGCTGTATTTTCTTCTATGAAAGCTTCTGCTTTTTCGATATAAGGTGTTGCAGTTTCTTTTGTTTTATTTATTGTTTCTTCTACAAATGTTTCAGCTTTTTCCATGTACGGTGTGGCGGCTACTTTTGCTTCTTCAAATACTGCTTCAGCTTTTTCGGCTACTTCGTTTGCTGTTACTTTGGCTGTGCCAAATAAATTTTTAAAAAATGATGATACTCCCATGGTTCTTTGGATTAAGTTAATATATCAAAAATAGTCTTTTTTTTAAATATAATATTTGTATTTAATTGAAAATCAATATTTTTGACATTTCATTTTTTTTAGACCATAAAAAAAGCGTTTCTATTGAAACGCTTTGATTTATATTGGCTTAATCTAAGATTATCTAAACAGCTTCAACTTTTATTCCTTCATCGTTTAACATGCTTTTTAGCATATTCTCAATACCGCTTTTTAAAGTAAAAGTTGACGATGGGCAACCGTTGCAGGCACCTTGCATGATTACTTTGACCGTTTTTGTTGATCCATCATACGAATCAAAAAGGATATTTCCTCCATCTGCAGCTACGGCAGGTTTTACATATTCTTCAAGTATGTTGATTATTTTTTGAGAAGTTTCGTCCAGTGAATCAAAAGATTCGTCAATTGTTTTTTCGTCTTTTATAATGGTTTCAATTAAACTTTCATCCAAGACTGTTCCACCATTTTCAATATATTGTTTGATGAAACTTCTTAATTCAAGAGTAATATCTTGCCACTCGTTAATGTCATATTTAGTAACGGATATGTAATTTTCATCTATAAAAATTTCTTTTACATAGGGAAACTTAAACAACTCTGTTGCTAGTGGGGAAGGTGTCGATTGATCAATATTTTTGAATTCAATTGCATTTTTTGTCAACATTCTGCTTACAACAAATTTTAAGGCTGCTGGATTTGGAGTCGATTCTCCATAAACAGTGACGGGTTGTTTCTTGGTTTTGTTTTCATCAATGGCAATGATAATTCCCCCTTTGTCAACAAAAGCTTCAATTTGTTCTGCAACAGCCTCTTTCACATCGTCCCATTCTACAATGCTGAATCTTTCGATGGCTATAAAATTTCCAGAAATATATACTGTTTTTACAAAAGGAAGATAAAATAATTGTTGTGCCAGTGGAGATACTTTTGCTTCATCTATGTTTCTGAATTCAAAGCTTTCATTTTGAGTGATAAAATCCGGAAATTCAAATTTTAATATTGTTGGGTTTTGCGTTTCTTTTATAATAACCTTTGTCATGATTTTGTAATTTTATGCAAATTTACTAAAGTTATTTTCTACGAATCCCTATATTTGAATATTTAATAAATAAATTAACAAAAGCCTATTTTGCGAAGGCTAATTTTATAAACTTTCCCTATAATGTATAACAGAATCAAGTGTATAGCAGTTCTTTTTTTTCTAAGCCTAAATGCGATAGCGCAAGAAGGAATTCCGGTTTATTCTGACTATTTGTCTGATAATTACTATTTGATATTCCCTTCTATGGCAGGAGCTTCTAATTGTGATAAATTACGACTCACAGTTAGAGGACAATGGTTTGATCAAGAAGATGCACCAGCGCTTCAAACATTAAGTTATAATGGTAGAGTAGGAGAGAAAACAGGAATAGGAGCCATCGTTTTTAATGATGTAAATGGATATCATTCGCAATTTGGTTTTAAGGCTACCTATGCGTATCATCTTATGTTTTCTAGAGATGAAGTTGATTTGAATCAATTGTCATTTGGTGTTAATGTTGGTGTCAATCAAAGTCAATTGGACGAAAGCAAGTTTACTGATCCAGATCCTGCTTTAGGAAATTTATATCAGGCTTCTTATTTTAATTTGGATATAGGTGCTTCTTATAATTTACTTGATTTTAGTTTTAATGCAGTAGTTAAAAATGTTTTGGAAACTAGGCAGAATCTTTATAGTGAATTAGAAAGTGATAACTTGAGGAAATTTATTGTTAGTGGGGGATATGTTTTTGGGAATCCCGAAAAAATATTATGGGAACCCTCACTTCTATATCAATTTGTAGATAAAACAAAAGAGAGTTCATTAGACATGAACTTAAAAGCATACAAAAAACTGGAAATGGGACAATTATGGGGAGGTTTGTCTTATCGAAGAAGTTTTGATGGAGCTGAATTTAGCAATGGAAGCGGTACAAACAGTCAGAAATTGCAATATATAACACCAGTTGTTGGTTTAAATTATAATAATTTCATGTTTGCTTATACGTATACCTATTTATTGGGAGATATTAAATATGATAACGCTGGTTTTCATCAGCTTACTCTAGGGTATAACTTTTCATGCAAGCCAGTGAAATACGATTGTAACTGTCCTGCAATTAATTAATTTAAAGTCAAAAATGATAATAAAATCTGTTAACGGTAAATCACCAAATATTCCTGAAGACTGTTATGTTGCCGACAATGCAACCATTGTCGGGGATGTAACTTTTGGAGCTTCTTGCAGCGTTTGGTTTAATGCAGTAATTCGAGGTGATGTACATTTTATAACTATTGGTAACAAAGTAAATATTCAAGACGGTGCTATTGTACATTGTACTTATCAAAAGCATCCCACAATTATTGGGAATAATGTTTCTATCGGGCATAATGCAATTGTTCACGGTTGTACAATTCATGACAATGTATTAATTGGGATGGGAGCAATAGTTATGGACAATTGTGTGGTAGAAAGCAATTCTATTGTTGCTGCAGGGGCTGTGGTTACCCAAAATACAGTAATTGAATCCGGATCTATTTGGGCAGGTGTTCCTGCAAAAAAAGTAAAAGATATTGATCAATCTAATTTTTCCGGTGAAATTGAGCGTATTTCAAACAATTATGTTATGTATTCCAGCTGGTTTAAGGAAGAGTAGATTTATTTTTTAATCCAATCTTTGAATTTATAGGTTTATCTTCTCAAAGAAAGTCGTTTTGTAACTTTCACTTATTGGAATTCTTTTTTCGGCAATTAAAACTTTGTTTTTTTGGATGGACTTCACATGTTTTATATTGATTATATAGGAACGATGAATTCTTGCAAAACCCTTGGAGGAGAGTAAATTTTCCAATTTTATCAAACTAATTAATGTCAAGGTATATTTATTATCGGTAGTGTATATTTTGACATAATCTTTCAATCCTTCTATAAATAAAATATCGGCAAAATTTAATTTTACATTTTCATATTCAGCTCGTACAAACATGAAATCATGCTCAATTTCCGGAATGGATACAACGGGATTTGCAGTTGGAATATTTTGAGGGTTAAAGATTTGTTGAGCGCGTAAAACGGATTTTAAAAAACGGTTAAAAGGAATTGGTTTTACTAAATAATCTACAGCACCAAGATTGAAACCTTCAACAGCATAATTGGAGTAAGCAGTTGTAAATATGATTAATGGTTTTTTTTCGATGGCATTGATAAAGTCAATCCCTGAAAAATGAGGCATTTCGATATCTAAAAAAATTAAATCGATATTGGACTGATTTATAATTGAAATTGCATCAATAGCATTTGTAAATGTAGTAACAAGTTCAAGTGAATCAATTTTTCCAACAAATTCTACCAGTAAATCAACTGCCAATGGTTCGTCATCTATAATTACACATTTCATAGTTTTTGTTTTGTTTTGATGTGGCTTTACTTTAAATAAGAATTTGATCTAATTTTAAATTCAAATGCACTTTATACAATGTTTCTGTAGTTGTAAGAGTCAGTTGATGTGCGTTTGGATATAGCAAAGTAAGTCTATTTTTGATATTCGAAAGTCCAATTCCAGAATTTTCAGGATCTTTTTTACTATTCTCTATTTTGTTTTCGACCCAAAAATCCAATATATTTTCTTCGATTGTAATTTTGATTTTAACAAATGCAGCCCCTTTATAATCGGTTCCGTACTTAAAAGCATTTTCGATAAATGATATTAAAAGCAAAGGTTCGATAAACTTGTTTTTGGTGTCCCCATGAATGTTTATCGTTATGTTCTCAATAGTATTAAGTCTTAGTTTTTGTAAGTCAATATAGTTTTTTATATAGTCTAATTCTTTTTCAAGCAAAACCGATTTATTATCGGTTTCATACAGCATATACCGCATCATTTCAGACAGAGTAACAATAGCGTCGGGTACTAGATCTGATTTTTTGTGAGCCAGGGAATAAATGCTATTGAGTGCATTGAATAAAAAATGGGGGTTTGTTTGTTTTCTTAAATAGTTTAATTCTGTCGTTGTTCTTTGACTTTCTGCAATTAATTTGTTTTGTTGGTCATTGTAAAATTCCGACAATATTTTGATTATGGTACTAATAGCAATAATCAAAATATAAAAGAAAGAAGGTGCAATTTTAAAAAATAAGGGTTGGTCTTTTTTGAACATCTTATTGTTTATCATTTCCTTGCCTAATGGATGGCTCATTTTGGGATAAGAAAAGCCATTTGGCGGTTTCATTTCACGAAATTCAGGCATTAGATATTTATATCGGAAAATCATAAAAACAACTATCAAAACTATTAAAATACTTAAGTAATACCCATATTTTTTTTGCAAAAGCAAATTAGGTACAAGATAAATATAGTTAAGATAAAAAAGAAAAATCCCAGTTGTCCATTGGACATAAAAATCAGAATTGATATGAAATGGGCTTTCATAAAATTGAATAAGTGATGTAACAATAAAAAAACACCAAATGACACTATGAATTAGTATTTTGTTTGAGTTGTTGTTTATTGATCCTATATTCATCTACATTTTTATTTTTAATAAAATTAAATCATTTTTTGTAATAGTGGGGGATGAATTTGCTTCTAATTTTTGTAAAACTAATTTTCCTACCTGCAATGCTTCTTTTTCGGTTTCAAAACTTTTTTGTTGGCTAATAACAGGAATTATGTTTTGTTTTATAATTATTTTTTTGTCATTTGTAATTATATAACCCCAACCAGATTTAATTTTTATACTTTCTACTTTTAAATTTTGGTCTTTTTGCAAAAAAATAAAAATCAATATACCTACTAAAAAAAGTATTGTGAATATATTGAATAAATATTTAAAATTCTTCTGGATTTTTGTCCAGAAGAATTTATCTTTTTGATTAATTATCGTCATCACTTTGTTCGTCTTTTGGTTTAAATTCCCATACATCATCAAAATAGGAAGTCCCTGATTTTCCTAGCATAATAAAAGCTTTATTCGATGCGAACGAAACCCCTATAGCATCAGATCTGCCTGAACCTTCTAATGAAGTTTTTTCTTTCCAAATGTCAGTGTTTGGATTGTATTCCCAAACTGTTTTCGAACTTTCTCCACAAGCTACAAACCCTAAGCCATCAAGAGAAAAACTTACAGCATTAGATCTTTTAATTGAATATGTATCATGGTCTTCTTCGTCATCGTCTAGGTCTCTTTTGCGTGTCCAAACATCAGTACTTGGGTCAAATGCCCAAAAATCGGATTGATTGACGCCGCTATTAATTCCGGTGCCCAAATAGGCTATATTGTCAATTACAAAAACTGTTGCATTTCTTCGTTTGTTCCCGCTAAATCCGTTGACTTGTGTCCAGCTATTTTCTGTTGGATTGAATTGATAGAAATCTTTTAAATAATTGCCATCATATCCTGTTCCAAGAAAAGCTTTTCCACCAACTTGGAAACCAACTGCTCCATAACGGGCAGTTCCTGCAAAGTCTGCTTTTTGTGTCCAGCTATTTGTGTCTGGATTGTATTCAAAAAAATCTTTCAATTTATTGGTGCCATCATAACCAAGACCCACATAGCCTTTTCCGTCTAACTCAAAACCAGCACCAGAACTTCTTGCAACTCCTATGAAATCTGCTTTTTGTTCCCAAAAATCCCCCTCAGAATTGTAAGCCCATAAATCAGATAGATATTCGTCACCAGTATATCCTGTGGTGACATATGCATAAGTTCCTATCACAAAACCTGTTGCGCTTGATCTTGCTGGGCCATCAAATGCTGATTTTTTTATCCAGTTTCCTAGTTTATCTTCATCATCGTCATTGCTACAGCCAATTAAAATTAAACTAACCAGCAAAGTGCTGTAAAATATACCTTTTTTAAAATGCTTCATAATCTGTTGTGTTTATTAATGTTTATATTTTATACCGATATTGAAAATTGCTCCGTTTTTTATTGTTTCATTTTGTTCATTTGTAAAATTCTGGTTTGAAAGGGTAAATTGTTTATTAAAAGCATAGCCTCCTTTTAAACAGATGAACCAAGAAGTATCCATGTTTCTTTCATATTCTAATGTGGTTTCAATTTGTGAAAACCCAATTTTTGTTATCTCATTTAAATTTTCAGAAAGTATAGGTTTGTTCATGTTATAATTAGTTCCGTTAAAAGTATTTTTTAAACTAAATTTATTCTGGATTGTATTTGAATATGTTATTTCTGAATTTGGGAAACCTAATTTTATAGAAACATCTTTATTTATTTGTTTCGAATAATAAAACGTTGGCCATATTTCTGGTTTGCCAAATACGGTAGTTCTATTTACTCCTATATTTATCGTACTGCTATTATTGATTGTTTGAGTAATTGTAAAGCCACCAAGAATTGTAATATCATCCATTTTGAAATTAGAGTCAAAATTTGCTGTTGGTTCGATTTCAAATCTCAAAATGGTTTTATCGGTCAATTGATGAGATAATTCGAAAGTATCTTCAAAAGCATTAAACCGCGTTGAATTGTTTTGAGAAGCATAATTTTTTATGATATAATTTTCTAATTCGTAATCAAAATTTATGTTTTTGTATTTAAAGGTGTTTTTCAATTTATTTTTGGCACCAATACTTTTAAAGAACATAACTCCAAATTCAGTTTCATTTATTGTGCTTTTTTCTGTTGGTTCTGTTTTTAAATTCAAATCAATAGTGTAGCCTGTTTGTGCATAAACACTACAAAGGGGTACCAGTAGCAAAAGATTCGTTAGTGTTTTTATTCTCATTATTATTTTATTGGCCAAAAGTAATTGTGTTGGCTATTAATAAAAAAGAATATATATATATGACCAATTTTTATAGACAGACTGGCAATTATAAAGGTTGAATCTCGAATTGCTGTTGTATTTCAAATCATAGATTGATTACCGCTTTTTATAGAGAGATAATAGCGGTCTGTATATGTTATTAGGACTTCTAAAACGAGGGCATATATATTTGTTCAAAAATTGGATTATGAACAAGTTTTTGTTTTTGCTGTTTTCAGGGTTAGTACTGACTTCCTGTAATTCGGATGTTGATGCCGGAGAATTTGTTGTTGGCTCCGATTATCTCGAGGTTACAAATAAAGTAATATCAATTGATACAATGACAGTTGATGTTTCGAATGTGAAACTAGATTCTTTAGTTACTTCTAGTCAAAGTCGAATATTGGTTGGCAATTATGATGACCCGTTTTTTGGAAAGGTAAGGTCAGAGAGTTATTTTCAGTGTTCGACTTCAATATTTAATCTTTACAGTGAAAATTCAGACACCGAAGCAACAGGATATGTTTTTGATTCAATTGCTATGATTTTAAAGTATGACGATTATTATTATGCAGATACAACAAAATTGCAAACTTTAAGTATTCATAGAGTTTTAAAAAAGCTAAAAGCAAACAGTGATGACGGTAATTTTTATAATAGTTCCTCTTTTAAGTATGATGCAAATAGTTTAGGAATGATTTCATTTTATCCTAAGCCAATAGGAAGAGACAGTATTAATATTAAATTAAATGCAGTATTTGGAGCTGAGATTTTTAATAAATTCAAAAATAATGAAATTACTACCTATGATGAGTTCACTAATTATTTTAAAGGCTTTATGCTTAAATCTACATCAACCGAATCCAATAGTATAATCGGATACGGTTTGTCCAGTGTTCTTCGATTGTATTATTCCAAAGGAAAAGGCGATTCTGAAACTTCTTATTTTAAGGACTTTACCATAAGTGATATTTCAAAGCAATTTAATAATATCTTATCTGATAAAACAGGTACTTTTTTAGAAGATTTGCCTTTGTCTAAAAAAAGTTTTTCTAGCATTTTTACGGGTAATAAAGGGTTTGTACAGGCAGGAACTGGTTTGGTCTGTAGGATTGATTTTCCAAATGTCAAGCAATTAAAATATTTAACCGAAAACGGAGCAATAGTAGATGCTAAACTATTTATAAAACCAGTTAAAAACTCTTATTCCAAATTGTTTCCACTGCCAGAAAAATTAAATGTTTATGTTGTTGATAATTTAAACAGAACGCAATCGCAGCTTTCGGATGCCAGTGGTAACATTCTTACTGCAAATTTGAATGCATCAAATGATGAGTTTGATGAGAATATAGGGTATGAAATTAATATTAGCGGCTTTCTACAAAAAGAAATGAAAAAAAATTCGGATTTTAAATATGGATTAATTCTAACGCTACCAATCTCAGCAAAAAATGTGGATAGGGTGGTCTTGGGAGATCAATTGGTCAAAGAAAATAAAATTGAATTAAAAATTTATTATATCACTTATTAAATGAAAAAAAATAGTAGCTTTTTAGTTTTAGTTTTTTTGGCTTTTTTTATATCTAATGCTCAAAGTATATCCACTTCGCCTTATTCGCTTTATGGTTTAGGTAGTTTGTATGAGTCTAATTTCGGATTAATTCCGGCTATTGGTAACTCAGGAATTGGGTTGCCCTCAGGTAGTTTTATCAATAATAAAAATGCAGCGTCGTTAGTAAATATTCCTATGAATAATTTCTTTTTTGAGTTTGGGGGCACGGCTATTCAAACTTCTTTTCAGAATAATTCAAAAACAGAAAACAGAAATAATTTTCAGTTCTCACATCTGGCATTTGCCTTTCCTATTACAACAAAATCTGCATTTAGTCTCGCTTTAATGCCATATTCAAGTTCTTCCTTCATAATTTCGGACGTGAAGATTTCAATAATTGACGGAAGCAATGAGTATTATAATTTGGATGTAATAGGGTCTGGAGGCCTTAATAATCTTGATTTATCTTATGCATATAAAGTAACAAATAAACTCTCTTTTGGCATGTCAGCTTCAGTCCTTTTTGGGAGCACAAAGGACGACAGAACGTACACCATAAACAATACTGTTACTCTTCTAGATAAAAAAACGAGTTATAATGGTATTCGGCCAATTTTGAGTTCTCAATTCAAAATTGATCCTGATTTTACTTTTGGACTAAATGTAAAAACTCCAACAAAAATAAATGCTGCAAAAGTTCAATATGTTGCAATTGCTAATAGTACCGGTTCGTCTGTTTTGGAGTCTGATAAAAAAACAGCTGCAGATGATTTTTATTTGCCATTGGAAATTGGAGTAGGTATTAATAAAGTTTTTAAAAACAAATTAAGCGTTACTTTTGATTATGAAAAAAGATTTTGGGACGCAACCAACCAATCCGATTTGTATGGAGATTTTACAAATCAGCAAAAGTTTGCTTTAGGGTTTTCGTATCAAAAAGCCAAGGAATCTAGAAACTATTTCGACAGAATTCGATTTGCAACTGGACTTAATTATGATTCAGGCTATTTACAAATCAATAACCGAAAAATTGACGACAAAAGCTTTTCGATTGGACTGTCATTACCATTCGATCGCAATTCGTCAGCTTTGTTTGTTTCTTATTCTTATGGAGAAAAAGGCAAAATCACGAATTCGTTAATAAAAGAAGACTATCATAAATTGACGTTGAGCCTTAATCTAGACGGTATATGGTTTGTAAAAAGAAAAATAGATTAGTTTTTTAAAAATCTCTTTGTTCGACAGTATATTTATTTTCTAATATTTCCGCTAGTACTTTTGAATTAGTATTTGTATAAAAAATAGGCTGATTGTTTTTAGAACTTGTGAATCCTACTTTTTCTTTTAGAATATTTTGTGTTTGTCTGGCCACAGCTTCTCCAGAATCAATAATGTGAATATGACCGGGAAGAATTTTTTTTATTTGTGGAATAAGATAGGGATAATGACTGCATCCTAGTACGAGGTAATCAATATTTGCATCAATCATCGGAGTAAGGTAAGAATGAAGCAATTTTGTCATTTCTGGCGAATTGATGTCGCCATTTTCAATGAGTTGAACGAGTCCGTGACCTACCTGTTCAATAATTTTGGTATCATGATACATTTCGGTGGTCTTGTTGAAAAGCTCACTGTTTAAGGTTCCTTTTGTGGCGAGTATTCCGATTGTTTGAGTTTTTGAATGGGTTGCTGCGGGTTTTATGGCAGGCTCAATTCCGATAAAAGGAATAGGATATTTGGCTCTTAATTCTTGAATGGCATTCGTAGTCGCAGTGTTGCAGGCCACAACGATCAGTTTGCAATTCATTTCAATTAGCAATTCGGTATTTTTCATGCTCAAAGCGATAATTTCTGCTTTTGACTTTTGTCCATAAGGAGCATTCTTACTGTCTGCTAAGTAAATGGTTTTTTCATTTGGAAGTAATTCATGTATCGCTTTCCAAATTGAAGTTCCTCCAATACCTGAGTCAAAAATACCGATGGGTTGATCGTTTGTCATAAAAAATAAATTCTATTGTTTAAATGTACTATATTTTCAATGTAAAAAAAAACTGCTCAATCCAAATTTTATGGAAGAGCAGTTTTTTTAAGTTTGTAAAAATTTTAGAAACCTAAATCTTTTTTTACATCAGCAGTCAAATTTGTTCCGTCTGCAAGCAAAAGAGTAGAACCATCCAATACATATTGGAAACCTTTTGCTTTTCCAACTTTTTGAATAGAAGCTCTTACTTTTTCCATAATTGGTTTTACAATTTCAGATTCTTTAGTTTGCAATTCTTTTTGGGCATTGTCTCTAAAGTCAGTAATTCTTTTTTGCATGTCTTGAACTTCTTTAGAACGATCTTGATTTATAGCTTCTGTAACAGTAGCAGACTCTTCACTATATTTTTTCAATTTTGCTTGGTATTCTTCAACCATTTTTTTGTAATCGGCATCATAAGTTCCGCTTAATTTCTCTAATTGTTTTTGAGCATCAAGCATTGCAGGCATTTTTCCCATTATTTCACTTACATCGACATGTGCAACTTTCGTTTGTGCCTTAGTGGTTTGTGATGCTCCTAAAATAAATATTGCAGCAATTAGTAAAGTTTTGAATTGTTTCATCGTTTTAAAATATTTAGTAATTAATTATTATTTGTTATTGTTTTCTTTTAGTTTTTCTTCGTTTGCTTTTTTCAAAGCTTCTTTTTCTTCAAGTTCTTTTAAACGTTTTTCTTCCAACGCTTTTTTGGTGGCTTCCCGCTCTTCAAGTATTTTTTTTCTTTTTTCTTCTAAAGCCTTTTTGCGCTCTTCTTGCAAGTTAGGTTTTAATACTTCTGTTGTTTTCGTTGCTTCTGTAGTTGTTTGGGGCTCATTTTTTGGATCAACAACTGTTTTTGTTTCGGTTGTAGTTTTTGATGTTGCAACAACCGTACCATTTTTTTTAGCTTCCCTTTCTGCAAGGAGTTGTTTCCTTTTTTCCTCGTATTTTCTTTTGGTTTCTTCTTGGGCCTGTTTTTTATCGGCAATTAATTTTTCTCTTGCCGTCTTTTTGTCTTGTAATGCTTTTTCTCTTTCTGCTAATACTGGATTTTCATCGATAGCATCTTCTTTATTTTCTTTATCTTCTTCTTCTTTTAACTGTTTCTTAGTTAACTGTTCCCTTTTTTCGGTTCGATTTAATATTCGGATTACTTGATCACTGATATCAAATCTTTTGGCTGCAAAAAGTATCGTTAAATGTGAAGATTTGTCAAAAATGAAATCATATTTTTTTGCTTCGGCTATATCTTGCACTGCAGTAAAAATTTGATCTTGAATTGGTTTTACCAACCCCTCTTTTTGTAAAATTAAATCGCCGCTTGGACCGAATCTTTTCTGTTGATAATCTAATTTTTCTGTTTCAAGAAAGGCAATTTCCGATTCTCTTTCTTCAATCAATTCAGCTGTTAATAAAGGTTTTTCTGCTTTTAAAGCATCATTGAGTTTGTTTATTTCTAATTTTTTTGCTTCAATTTCTTGTTTCCATTTTTGGGCTTTTTGCTCTAATTGAGCTTTTGCCTCTATGTAATTCGGAACGTTTTCTAAAATGTACTCCATATCAATGTAGCCCACTTTATTTCCTCTCGTCTGTGCGTTTATTGTATTAGTACTAATAATCGTTAAAATTATAAATAAAAATCGTTTTCTCATAATTTTTGAAATTAGAAATTCCGCACTAAGATAATTAAAATTGTTGACCAATAATAAAATGTGTTTGCCATCCGCTTGGTTGTATCTGTCCTGGTACAGCATCAAATCCATAACCAAAATCAATACCTAAAAGCCCAAATGCCGGCATAAAAACTCTAAGGCCAACCCCTGCAGAACGAGACAACGCAAAGGGTTGGTAGTCTTGTAACGATGCGTATGAAGAACCTGCTTCAGCAAATGTTAAAGCATAAATAGATGCAGACGATTTTAAAGTGATTGGATAACGTAATTCTAATGAAAACTTATTATAAACTGTAGCTCCAACATCTTGTCCATTTTCAGCGATAGGAGTTAAAGCGCCATTTTCATATCCTCTTAACTGAATGTTTTGTCTTCCATCAATTGAACTTCCGGCCATACCATCACCCCCCATATAGAATCTTTGAAAAGGAATTACTCCTCTATCCATGTTATAAGCTCCTAAGAATCCAAATTGCATTAAAGTTCGTAAAACCAGTTTCTTATACACTGTAGTAAACCAATCCCCAGTAAATTGAATTTTATAATATTCTAACCATTTGTATTTTTCTTGATCTACTTTTCCTGGATCTGCTACGGCATCTTGATAGTTGTCTGGAGCCACATAATTAGGAACTGTACCTGAACTTGGTAATGCATCTACGTAATCTCCTGTATTTACTGCATGTTCATTACTATCTTTATAAGAAACACCTGTATATGTGTATTTGTATTTTTTTTGGTCTCCCAATGTTGCATAATCTATTCCAGTAAATAAGGAATAAGGAAGTGTAAATTGACCTGTTACATTAAATTCTGAACCATAAGTTGGGAATATTGGATTGATTCCTTTGCTGTTTCTAGTTAATCCAACTGTATACGATAAGTTTCTTGACGTTCCATTCGGGAAAGTGAACAATCCATAAAGATAGTTATGTAAATCATATTGTTGGTAACTTATCGACTGTGAAAGTACAAAGTTGTCATCTGGAACAGTCAATCTTTTGGCAGTTCCTATAGACAAAGTTGTTATGTTGATGTATTTTGACTTATCTACTTTTTGAGTTTGATAATTGGCATTGTATTGCTGACTGAATGCTAATGATGTATTAAATTGGATAGGTCTTTTGCCTCCGAACCATGGTTCTGAAAAAGATACACTATAGGTTTTATAATAAGAACTCGCTTGCAATCTCAAAGCAACTTTTTGTCCGTCTCCCATTGGTAGTGGGTGATAAGCGTCTTTGTTGAATAAATTTCTTGCTGAAAAGTTGTTGAATGAAAGCCCTAATGTTCCTACAAAACCACCTCCACCGTAACCTCCTTGCAGTTCTATTTGGCTAGCGCCTTTTTCAACTAGATTGTATTCAATATCTACGGTTCCGGCACCAGAATCTACATTTTTGAATTTTGGTTCAATTTTTTCAGGATCAAAAAATCCTAATTGGCCAATCTCTCTTATGGTTCTTACTAATTCAGCTTTGTTGTATTTTTCTCCAGGATGGGTCCTTAATTCTCGGTATATAACTTCGTCATTCGTTTTGTCGTTACCAACAACTGTTATTTTATTGAAATACGCTACAGGTCCTTCAGTTACACGAATTTCAAAATCAATTGTATTATTTACAGTTTTAACTTCGACTGCATTAATATTTGAAAATAAATATCCATTATTTTGGTACAAATTAGTAATATCCTCCCCGTCAGGTTTTGATTTATCAGAAATTCTTTCTTCCAGCAATACACCATTATAAACATCTCCAGGCTGAATCCCTAACATGCTGCTTAACCCTTGATCTGAATATACTGTATTTCCAATAAATTTGATATTTCCAAAATAATATCTCTGTCCTTCTTCTATGTTAATTTTAATATGAAGAGCATCTTTTTCTTTGTTGTAAGTAACGGTGTCGCTTTTTATACGAGCATCTCTATATCCAATTTTTTTATAATCCTTTACAATAGACTCTAAATCTTCTTGATATTTTTCTTCAATAAATTTGGATCGTTTTAGTATGTTAAAAGGATTTTGAATCTTAGTATTCTTCATCGATTTAAGCAGTTTTTTGCCTGCTATTTCTTTATTTCCTTCAATGTCAATTTCGTATATTTTTACCTTTTCACCTTTGTCAACATTTACCAGCATATTCACTTCATTGGTTGTAGCTGTGTCTTTCTTTGTGGTGATGTAAACTTTGGCATTAAAATAGCCGTCTTTTTTAAACGTCTTTTCAATATAATTTTTTGTCGTGGTGATTAAATTCTCGGTCACAATTTTACCATTGGTTAGACCGTTATCCTTAATGTAAGTTTCGGCTTTGCTTTTAGAAACACCAACAATTTTTACTTCATTTATTTTGGGCAATTCTTTGATGTCTAAGTCTAAGTAGATGCTGTCATTTTGAACACGATTTACATAAAATGAAATTTCGTCAAAAAGACCTAACTTTCCTAGTTTTTTGATGGCGCTGCTTATTTGTTCTCCGGGGATGGTAATTTCTTGACCTTTTTCTAAACCCGCAAAAGTAATTACGGTTTGTGGATTGAAACTAATGTCGCCAACAATGGCTACATCGGCAAGTATGTATTTTTTTCCTTGATCAAAAGGGACTCTGTCTTGAGCTTTTATTTGAGTAAAACTTCCTAATATAAAAAGGGTAAGGACTAATTTTATGCTTTTATGTAACACTAAAAAATTATTTAATTTGTTCACTTGTTTTTCCAAATCGACGTTCTCTTTTTTGATAACTAATAATAGCCTCATATAAATCTTTTTCTTTAAAGTCAGGCCATAACACTTCCGTAAAATAAAGTTCTGAATAGGCAATTTGCCACAACAAAAAGTTACTTATTCTGTGTTCTCCACTAGTTCTTATTAATAAATCAACATCCGGTAAATTATGCGTGTAAAGATGCTCATTTATAATTGAATCGTCAATAGCGTCTATTGAAATTATATTATTTTTAACTTTATCGCTTATTATTTTAACAACATTAACAATTTCTTCTCTAGATCCGTAGCTTAAGGCTAGAGTTAAAGTCATTTTTGTATTGTTTTTTGTTTTTTCTATAACATCCTGTAATTCTTTCTGAGCGTTTTTAGGTAATTTATCTAAATTGCCTATTGCGTTCATTTTCATGTTGTTTTCGAGCAATGTTGGCAGTTCTTTTTTTAATGAATTGATAAGAACTTTCATTAAAGTATCCACTTCCAGCTTGGGTCTGTTCCAGTTTTCTGTAGAGAAAGCATATAAAGTAAGGTACTCAACTCCCAAATCAGAACAAGCTTTGATGATTTTTTTTACCGACTTTGATCCGCTTTTATGCCCCAAGGTTCTTAAAAAACCTTTTTGTTTTGCCCATCGACCATTCCCATCCATAATAATGGCGAGGTGTTTCGGAATGTTGTCTTTATTTATTTCTTCTTTTAACATTTTCTATTCTCTACAATAACAGGGTTTTTCTCCAAACGTGTACGTAAGTGTAACTCCCGAAAAAACATACCAATCATTATTATTTATGTTACCAAATTTAGGGAAAGATTCGTTTTTAACATTACTTCCGTCAATATTATCGGTAAAAGTATAATTGGCCCTAACTTCGACAGCTAAAATAAAATTTTCAGCAATATTTGATTTTACACCAACGATCATCGGTATGGCGATTGAAGTTAATGTTCCACTTGTTGCTATCGTGTTACCAGATAAATATTTACCGTCATAAAAAAAATAACTCAAACCTGATGACACATAAGGTGTGATTTTGTTTTTATATTCATGAAGGTTAAAATCAAAAAAATTGAATTCCAACCCTGCAGATAATTCTTTTACATTATTTACAAAACTATATCCTCTATTATATCTGCCAGGCTCTTTAGAATCATTGTCATTTGATGATATTTGTGATTGAGTGTAAGAAAATCTATAGGCGTGTCTCGGGCTTTTATTCCATTTGTATATAATACCAAAAGCTGGTTCGTTTGGGTTAATGTAATTTGTAGAACCAACATCTCCTATGTAATTACTGCCGCCCAAAAAAACACCTATTTCATGAATTTGAGCATGAATAGTTGAAAAAGCAAAAAAACATAAAAATGAAATGAAAATATTCTTCATAAATTTAAAAATTGCGTGCAAATATAATAATTATCAATAGTATTCAATACAGATTATGATAATAGTGCTTTATTTTAGACCAGACCACTATTTGTATCTACATACTACTGATATCAAACGACAAAAAGGATCTTTATCGTATAAATTTTTTTGAAGCAGCTTAATTCCTTCTGTCTTCTCCCCAAAGTAATTTGGTTCTTAATGTTTTTAAAAAGGTTTCTTCTGGAATTTCAACCATATTAATTTCAAAAGGTGTTTTCTTTATCGTTAAAATAGAATCGTTTTTTACTGTTGTTATTCTTGAATCTAACGAAACTAAATATTGTTCCTCTCTTCCAGAAACTTTCAGTCTGATTTCGGTTTCATCTGGAACTACTAATGGTCTGGCATTCAGATTGTGTGGTGCAATAGGTGTTATTACTAAACTTTTTACCGTTGGTGTCAAAATAGGGCCGCCACAGCTTAATGAGTATCCTGTCGAGCCAGTTGGTGTTGCAATAATTAGGCCATCTGCCCAATACGAGTTTAAAAACTCATCGTTTAAATATGTTTCAATTGTGATCATTGAAGTAGTGTCTTTTCTACTTACCGATATTTCATTCATTGCAAAATCCAGTTCTTCTATGGCTTCATTGTCTGGTGAACATTTTAGACTCAATAATGTTCTTTTTGATATGGTGTATTTTTTGTCAATTACAAATTGCATGAATTCGGCAATGTTTTCTTTTTGTACAGTTGCAAGAAAACCTAACCTCCCTGCATTAATACCTAGAATAGGTACGCCTGAATTGCGAACAAGTGTTACCGCTCTCAATATTGTACCATCTCCGCCAATACTAATTAGCATATCAAAACTTTTGTCTAATTCAGAATGGTCAGAAAATGTTTTGTACTCTTTTTTTATAATATTTTTTTCATACAGCATTTTCAGAAAATTCGATTCAATAACCATTTCAACATTATTAGTGTTAAAAAAAACAAAGATGTCTTTGATAATGGGTTCTGTGCTTACTAAATAATACTGACCGTAAATAGCTACTTTCATGTTTTTGGTTGATCTGTTGTTTTGAATGGAATTGTGGAAATTACATGTTCATGTATTTATCCAAATAATCGGATCGTTCTTTTAGGTTGTTGATGTAATTGTCTTCATAATGCTCAGACAAAATCTCATAATTATACCTTCTAAAGGTTTGTATTATTTCGTTTAATGAACCTAAATTTATTTTAATAGTTACTTGAACAGTATTTATATCGGAATCTGAGATAAACAATCCCAATAATTTTCCATTATTACTTTCGACTATTTGGGTAATTTGACTCATCGAATAATCAACGGTATTTTTTCTGACTACTATAATAGCTCCCTGTTCTTTTAAAAATGGAGTTTCATGAAAGAATTTTATAATATCTTGAATCTCATAATACCCTAAATATTTGTTGTTTTCATCCAAAACAGGAACCAAATTGGTATGGTTTTTTGCAAAAACTTCCAACACATCTAGCCATATCATATTTGATCTCGCAAAAAAATGTTCGAGGGTGTATTTATAGTCAATTGCAGTTTTATCACTATCAAAAGTTTCAATATCATCGGCAGCGATGCTTCCAATAAAAATTTCTTCTTCGATTACCGGGAAATGAGAAAAGTGCAAATCGGCAAAGAAATCCTGAACAGCTCCAATAGTTTCGTAGCTGTTAATCGCCTTATAATCGTTTGTTATGTAGTTTTTAATATCTGTCATAAATCTATCCTCAATAATTGACGCAAAATAATCAAAAATATGCAAAATATGCTACCTTTTACTTTGTATTTTTGCCTTAATAAATATAATAATACACCTAATAATAGTTCTATCAATGACAAAATTAAGCGTTAATATAAATAAAATTGCTACTTTGCGTAATGCACGGGGCGGAAATGTACCCGATTTATTCAAAGTGGCTACTGATATTCAGCAATTTGGAGGTCAAGGAATCACAATTCATCCTCGTCCGGATGAACGCCATATTCGCTATCAGGATGCGAGAGATTTAAAATCAATTGTTTACACAGAATACAATATTGAAGGAAATCCAGAGCAGTCTTTCATTGATTTAGTACTCGAAATAAAACCTACTCAAGTCACTTTAGTGCCCGATGCGGTGGATGCCATAACTTCAAATGCGGGTTGGGACACTATAAAGCATGCTTCTTTTTTGACAGATGTTGTTAAAGAATTTCAAAGAAACGGAATTCGGACTTCTATTTTTGTCGATCCTGTTCTTGAAATGATTGAAGGAGCAAAAAAAGTAGGAACCGAAAGAATAGAGTTGTATACAGAAGCTTTTGCCCATCAATATGGTTTAGGTAATAAGAATGGAATTGATCCTTACGTTGCTTCAGCCGTTTTGGCAAATGAATTGGGATTGGGAATTAATGCCGGTCACGATTTGAGTTTGGATAACATTCAGTTTTTCAACCAGAATATTCCCGGACTATTGGAAGTTTCCATTGGACATGCCCTTATTTCAGAAGCTATTTACCTAGGTTTGGATAATGTGGTAAACATGTATCTGCAAAAATTAAAATAGTTTCTAATTTTCAATCTGTATTCAATATGTTATATTCAAAAATAGAAGGAGAAGGTTTTCCTCTTTTAATACTTCATGGATTCCTGGGAATGTCAGATAACTGGAAAACCCTTGGTGTTCAATTTGCTGAAGCTGGTTTTCAAGTTCATTTATTAGATATGAGAAATCATGGGCGCAGTTTTCATTCTGAAGAGTTCAGTTATGAAGTTATGGTTCAGGATGTTTATGATTATTGTCAAGAAAATAATTTAAACAACATTTCTATTATTGGCCACTCAATGGGCGGTAAAATAGCTATGCTTTTGGCGACTACCTATCCTAAACTTATCGATAAATTAGTAGTAGCGGATATTGGTCCAAAATATTATGCACCACACCATCAAGATATTTTGGCAGGATTGAATGCTGTTGATTTTTCGGTTAAACCCAGTCGAAATGAAGTTGAGGAAGTATTGAAAAATTACATTCCTGATTTTGGCACAAGACAATTTTTGATGAAAAGCCTGTACTGGCAAGAACCGGGACAATTGGCTTTTCGATTTAATTTGAGTGTTTTTAATCATAAAATCGATCAAATCGGTAAAGCATTAAATCCAGATTCGGTTTTTAAAAAGCCTACACTTTTTATTCGCGGTGGAAATTCAAATTATATTTTGGACAGTGATTTTGAAAATATAAAAAAACATTTCCCAAATTCAGATATTCAGACTATTCCAAATGTAGGTCATTGGCTTCATGCCGAAAATCCTAAAATGTTTTATGAATTGGTAAACGCTTTTTTGAAATAATTTAGATACAAATAAAAATTTTACTATATTTATTAAAATTTTAAAAAGAGATACCTATGAATTTACTAATTAGAATAATCGTTACTGCAGGTTTAGTTTTTGGAATTGCTCATTTTTTACCGGGTGTTCATGTGGCGGGATTTTATACGGCAGCCGTGGTTGCAGTCGTTTTGGCATTGCTTAATGTATTTGTTAAACCTATAATGGTATTGTTAACACTGCCTTTTACAATTATAACTCTAGGATTATTTTTATTGGTTGTAAACGCCATAATTATATTGCTGTGTACCAAAATTGTTGGAGGTTTTACAGTAGATACTTTTTGGGTTGCCATGATTTTTAGTGTGATTCTTTCATTATGCCAGTCTATTGTTTATTCTATTATTGGTAACGAAAAATAATTAAAGTTGAAATGTTTATTTAAAAGTCAAGATGATTCCTGTTTTGTCTTATTTTAAAGGCATATAAACTTCTTATATATTGTAATAGCTGCATTTGGAATCCCTAGGAAACCAAATGCAGTTTTGCAATTTATGAACATTAGTTAGGTCACATTTTGGACACAAAAAAATGAAAATATACATCAAGAACATGGTTTGCGATCGTTGCATAATGGCAGTGAGATCTGAGTTTGAAAAATCCGGAATCCATCCACTTGCAATCGAGTTGGGTCAAGTCGAACTTTTGAATGAATGGGACGAAAAGAACAAACTGCTTTTGAAAAAAAGGTTGGAAGAACTCGGTTTTGAAATCGTTGAGGACAAAATAAGAATCACTGTCGAAAAAATAAAAAGTCTAATTATTGCATTGGTTCATCATCAGAATTTGGGTTTAAAAGTCAACTTATCGAGCTATTTAGCCCAAAACTTAGCTCAAGATTACAACACATTAAGTAATTTATTTTCAGAGGTTGAAGGAGTGACTATCGAACATTTTTTTATAAAGCAAAAAATTGAAAAAGTAAAAGAGCTATTGACGTATAATGAATTGTCATTAAGTGAAATTGCCTATAAAATGAATTATAGTGATGTAGCTCATTTGAGTAATCAATTCAAAAAAATAACGGGAATCACACCTACTAAATTCAAATTGCTGGATAAAAACAAAAGAACGCAAATAGATCATTTGTAAATTTTACAAATGGTTTTGGGAAATATACAACAATAGCACACTATTATTTTCTGAACTTTGACTAGTTAAAATAAATAAATCATTAAAAATAAAAATCATGAAAACACTATTTATCGCTTTGGCGGCATTCTTTGCTATAGGTACCGCCGTATCAGCTCAAACAACAACAAAAACAACAACTACGACAACCAAAAAAGAGGTTCAGAAAACAATGTATACCTGCCCGATGCATCCCAAAGAAATGAGTGACAAAAAGGGACAATGCCCAAAATGTGGCATGGACATGGTGGCAACTAAAGTAACTGTTCACAATGCCGCTGTCAAAGGAAGCCAGACTTCCACTACCGTAAAAACCAAATATGTTTGTACAATGGACGGTTCTACTGCCAATAAACCAGGGAAATGCCCAAAATGTGGAATGGCAATGACCGAGAAAAAAGTGGAAACTAAAGAGATCAAACAATAAAATTATTTTAAACAGCCTTGTAATTTTACAAGGCTGTTTTTTTATAAAGAAAAATAATGACACATACATATACTGTTACAGGAATGTCTTGCGATGGTTGCCGTTCTAAAGTGGAAAAAACATTAAATGCTATTGAAGGGGTAAAAGCTTCGGTTACTTTAGATCCGCCAATGGCAACAATTGTTATGGAAAAACACATTCCCCTTTTCCAATTTCAAAAAGCCTTATACGCCGTTGGAAAATACACAATAGCCGAAGACGATTCAGCATCGACAGCTCATCAACAACAAGGTAAATCCGCAACCAAATCGTGTTGCGACTCAAAAGAACCAAACGAACATCAGCACCATAAAATTCCAAATAACAATCCGGGAAAGTATTATTGCCCGATGTTTTGCGAAGGCGACAAAGTCTATGACAAAGCGGGAGATTGTCCGGTTTGCGGAATGGATTTGGTAAAATACCCCGAATTGGCTGCTCAAAAAGCGAAGTACACTTGCCCGATGCATCCCGAGATTGTTCAGGATCAGCCTGGTTCATGCCCAATTTGCGGAATGGATTTGGTGCCAATGGCCACTGCCGATTCCGATGAAGAGGAAGGGTATAAAGCCATGTTGCGAAAAATGAAAATTGCGGTCGGATTTACAGTGCCTATTTTTATCATTGCCATGTCCGACATGATTCCCAATAATCCAATATATCAATTGATGGATCCCAACAAGTGGAACTGGGTACAGCTGTTTTTGTCATTGCCGGTTGTCTTTTATGCCTGTTGGATATTCTTTGTAAGAGCTTGGAAATCGATACTGACCTGGAATCTCAATATGTTTACGCTTATCGGGATTGGGTCAGGAGTCGCGTTTCTGTTTAGTTTGGTGGGATTGTTCTTTCCAGATATTTTTCCACATGAATTCAAAAATCATCACGGGGTGGTATCGCTTTATTTTGAAGCCACAACCGTAATCCTTACTTTGGTATTATTGGGACAATTGATGGAGGCCAAAGCGCACAGCCAGACCAGCGGTGCCATAAAAGCACTGTTGAAATTGGCGCCTACCGAAGCTACTTTGATTATTGAGGGTAAAGATTCAGTAATTTCGATCAACGACATCAAGAAAGGTGATTTGTTGCGTGTAAAACCGGGAGACAAAATTCCGGTGGACGGAAAAATAACCGACGGTTCGAGTCATGTTGATGAGTCGATGATAACCGGAGAACCGATCCCTGTTGACAAAACCATTGGCGATTCGGTAAGTTCCGGAACCATTAACGGCAACAAATCCTTTGAGATGGTTGCCGAAAAAGTAGGTTCCGAAACCCTGCTTTCGCAAATTATTCAAATGGTAAACGACGCCAGCCGATCTCGTGCACCCATTCAAAAACTGGCCGACAGGATTGCCAAATATTTCGTTCCCATTGTAGTGCTGATTGCTCTTTTGACCTTTTTTGTTTGGGTCAATTTTGGTCCCGAACCCAGATTGGTATACGGATTTATCAATGCCATAGCGGTGCTTATTATTGCCTGTCCCTGTGCCTTGGGTCTAGCAACACCCATGTCTGTTATGGTTGGAGTAGGAAAAGGGGCGCAATCGGGGGTTTTGATAAAAAACGCCGAAGCACTCGAAAATATGAATAAAGTAACGGTTTTAATTACCGACAAAACAGGAACCCTCACAGAGGGAAAACCTTCGGTAGAGAACGTATATGCGGTAAATAATGATGAAGAGAATCTGCTGCAATTGATTGCTTCGGTCAATAAATACAGCGAACATCCTTTGGCGGAAGCCGTTCTTCAATTTGCCAAAACACAGAATAGCACTTTATCCGAAGTTCAGGATTTTGAAGCCATTGCCGGAAAAGGAGTTCTGGGAAGTGTCAACAACCAAAAAGTGGCTTTGGGCAATAAAAAATTAATGGAGCAAATCAACGCCAACGTTCCCGATGAATTAGAAAATAAAATTGGGGCAGAACAAAAGCTAGGCAAAACAGTCTCCTATATTTCCATTGATCGTCATGTGGTTGGTTTTGTTTCGATAGTAGATGCCATAAAAAAAACCAGTGCTGCTGCGGTTCAGGAGCTAATTCGTCAGGGAGTCGAAGTGATTATGCTTACGGGTGACAATGAAAATACTGCCAAAGCAGTGGCAGATACGTTGAGCTTGTCTGCCTACAAAGCGAGCTGTTTACCCGAAGACAAACTCCAGCAAATAAAAAAATTACAGGCACAAGGAAAAATTGTTGCGATGGCGGGCGACGGAATAAACGATGCTCCCGCTTTGGCGCAAGCCGATATCGGAATTGCGATGGGAACCGGAACCGATGTCGCCATCGAAAGTGCCAAAATCACACTCGTAAAAGGCGATTTGCAAGGCATCGTAAAAGCCAAAAACCTGAGCCACGCCGTAATGCGAAACATCAAACAAAACCTGGTATTTGCCTTTTTGTACAATGTGCTAGGAATCCCGGTTGCTGCAGGTGTATTGTATCCCGTATTCGGAATTTTGCTTTCGCCGATGATAGCCGCTTTGGCCATGAGTTTCAGCTCGGTTTCTGTAATTACAAATGCGCTGAGACTACGAAATTTAAAATTGTAGAAATTACTATTGCTATTTTGGGCGTGACCACCGTCAGAAAAAAGGGCTAGCTTCTGTGTCGTCACGGCCCTTTTTCCTGACGGTGGTCGGGCTATTGCCATTACTGCGGTAATTTGGCGCTATCCCTCACGCGCACCCGAGATCTTTAGGGAAAGCAAAAAGTTTTGTTTTTTCAAGAACTATTCGGTTCCTTTAAATAAATACATTTGCTCTGATTCATACGGATTTATTTATACTTTAGCAATACCAAAAGGATTGCACATGTCAGAGCTACACACTAGTTGGTGGTAATGCCAACGAACGGAACCTTAAAAAGTGACAGATAATGAATAAAAAAATAATAGTTGTAATTGGAGCAGGTTCAATTGGACAAGCAATTGTAAGGCGAATTGGAGCAGATAAACACATTTTACTTGCAGACCTAAACGAAACAAATGCTGACAAGGCTTCTGTAGTTTTAAGTGAAGCTGGTTTTGTAGTGAGCACCACGACAGTTGATGTTTCTTCAAGACAATCGGTACTTTTGATGATTAAGGTTGCTTTAGAATTAGGAGACATTGTAGGATTAATTCATACAGCAGGAGTTTCACCATCGCAAGCTTCACCTGAGACAATTTTGAAGGTTGATTTATACGGAACTGCAATTGTGCTTGAAGAATTTGGAAAAGTAATTTTTCAAGGCGGTTCAGGAGTTGTTATCGCTTCTCAATCAGGACACAGATTAGAACCTTTGTCAATAGAGCAAAACAAAGCACTTGCGACTACACCAACAGAAGAATTACTTTCATTGCCATTTCTTCAGCTAGACAAAATAAAAGACTCCCTTCATTCTTATCAACTTTCAAAAAGAGGGAATTCATTGCGAGTAATGGCAGAAGCAGTTCGTTGGGGAAAACGCGGTGCAAGAATAAACACAATTAGTCCTGGAATTATAATTACACCACTTGCCAAAGACGAACTAAATGGACCGAGAGGAGATGGTTATAGAAAAATGATTGACTCTTGTGCAGTTGGTAGAGCAGGAACGCCTGACGAAGTTGGAAATGTTGCGAATTTATTAATGGGACAAGATGGAGCATTTATAACAGGAAGTGATTTTTTAATGGACGGAGGTGTAACAGCAGAATATTGGTATGGAGAATCATCACAGAAATAAAAATGCACTACCACCAACAGCCACTACAACGGATTTGGGCAATTGGCTAAATGGAAAGTGGGTTTTGTATTTGGGATGATTTGGCAAATCCGAAAATAGGGCTTAATTTAATCCCAAACCCGCTGATTACTATGAAATTACCAAATAAAAATTCATAAAAAAAGCCATCTATTTTTTGCGAATAATTAATAACTTTGGTTTAGAAAAAACAAAAAAGTCTTGCGAAGGGGAAGAGCATTTTTTTCTCTTTCCTTTCAAAAGAAATTTTATTTAATGTTTTTTTTACGCTACTTGTCTTTTTTCAAACATTTTGTTTTCTCTTATGCATGCACATACTCTATGTACAAGTTTGTTCCTAACATTGTTTATGATAAGCATCTTGTTTTTACCTTCTTCCACCTTTCGATTAAAATAATTTTTTAATTCTGGATCACTGGTAATTGCTGACAAGGCACACATATGAAGCTGTTTTTTTAATTTTTTGTTAGCCACATAATGGACTTTTGGTTTTGAGCGAATACTTTTCCCCGAGGTATGTTCAAAAGGTACAACACCTGCATAACAAGCCAGTTGGCGAGGAGTTGTATACATTGTAAATTCGTTTGTAAAACAAATCAAAAACAAAGCCGTTACTTTTCCTATGCCAATAACAGATGTGACAAGAGTGAAAATTCTAGAAATATTTTCATCGTCACTTATTGTTTTGTCCAATTGTTTTTCAATGTTTTTTAGATCCAAATCAATTCCCTTGATGGTGCTTTTCTGTAGTTTTTCAGAGAGTCTGGCTACTTCCAAATCAAAGGCTTTGAGTTCTTTTACATTTCGCAACAAAGAAGCTTTTGTTGCAACTAATTTTTCCCGCAGGGACAAAAGATTTCTCATTTTGTTGATTTCCATTCTGGGAGCATTAAAAATAACTGCTTCCTCCACATTTTTCATGGCATAAAAAGCAATTCTTTGGGCATCAACTTTGTCGTTTTTGCCTCTTTGAACCCCAATGCTGCGAATAATTTTCAGTGACATTTCGACCCAAAGTGAGAACTTTTCAATCATTAGACATTTGATTATTAACTTACCGTACATTCCTGTGTGTTCTAAACAAACAAGCGTGTTTTCAAACGTCGAACCTTGTTCCTTGAGCCATTTGCAAAGGGACTTGATTCCTTTGTAATCATTTACAAACTGGCTGTGAATTGATTTTTCTTTATTTCTATCCAAAATTACTACGGCATCAAAATATTCTTTTGACACATCAATACCTAAAAAATGTTTAAATTTACTCATAAGAAAAGATTTTAAGGATTAGCAACCAAATTATTGAACACACTCGTAACCTTGAAAATAGGCCTTAAAACCTGAATTACTATTTGATGCTTGCTCAATATAAACTGACAAAGTCCTAATCAGCGGATAAGTCTAAAAACTTTGTAGTACCAATGGTGTACTTTGTCAGTTTGGTTGTTAATTTAAATTTACGAATAATTTATTATGCAAATCTAAAGGTAGTGCCAGAGCGTTAGCGGTCAGGCTACGTGAGTGTAAAAAAATATGTACAGAAATAAATAAGAACAACTATATAAATGGATGCAACAACAAAAAATAAAATTGGAGAATTTATTTGTGGAGACGATGTTGCTAAATATCCTGTTTACAGAAGTTCATTTTATTTAACGAGATTTTTTCAAGAAATAGGAATTGATGCAACTCATGATGGTTCGACAAGAAATAAATGGGCACAAGAAATAATTTCAAAATTAAACGGAACAGATTTACAAAAAGTAATTTTACGATTAGTATCGCCTAAACTTTATGGTGGAAATAGAGAGCATATAAAACTAGCTTTGAATACTATGAATGAAATTTTAGCAGTAGAAAGTTTGAAAATTATAATTGAAGGAATTGAGCCAAAATTGACTAGACAAAAACCAAATTATGATTTTGAAGAGAAACCTGCCGAAAGAGAACTGAAACCATTACCGCCACCAGATTTTAACAAGTTAAATTTAGAAACTGGAATTTCAGAAATACTTCAACAAAGATGGAATGAAATCCAAAGTTGCATAGATGTAAATGCTACAGTTAGTGCCGTAATTATGATGGGAAGTATGCTGGAAGGCTTTTTAATGGGAACTATGCAAAGAAGACCACAAATTGCAAACAAAGCATCAAATGCTCCAAAAAAAGATGGAGTTGTAAAACATTTTGCAGATTGGACTTTAAGCGATATGATTGACGTTGGACATGAAGTTGGTTGGATACAACTCGACGTAAAGAAATTTAGCCACGCACTCCGAGATTTTAGAAATATTATTCATCCATATCAACAACTTGCTGTAAGAACGAATCCTGATATTGATACTTGTAAAATATCTTGGTTGGTAGTTCAAGCAGCTTGTAATGATATAGCAAATTGGATTAATAAAAATGAAAAATAAAAAGCCGGAAACGCATAACACACGCTACAAGAAATTTGGGTTTTAGGCTTAATTTGAAAATGGTTTTGTATTTGGGATGATTTGGCAAATCCGAAAATAGGGCTTGATTTAGTCCCAAACCCGCTGATTACTATGAAATTACCAAATAAAAATTCATAAAAAAAGCCATCTATTTTTTGCGAATAATTAATAACTTTGGTTTAGAAAAAACAAAAAAGTCTTGCGAAGGGGAAGAGCATTTTTTTCTCTTTCCTTTCAAAAGAAATTTTATTTAATGTTTTTTTTACGCTACTTGTCTTTTTTCAAACATTTTGTTTTCTCTTATGCATGCACATACTCTATGTACAAGTTTGTTCCTAACATTGTTTATGATAAGCATCTTGTTTTTACCTTCTTCCACCTTTCGATTAAAATAATTTTTTAATTCTGGATCACTGGTAATTGCTGACAAGGCACACATATGAAGCTGTTTTTTTAATTTTTTGTTAGCCACATAATGGACTTTTGGTTTTGAGCGAATACTTTTCCCCGAGGTATGTTCAAAAGGTACAACACCTGCATAACAAGCCAGTTGGCGAGGAGTTGTATACATTGTAAATTCGTTTGTAAAACAAATCAAAAACAAAGCCGTTACTTTTCCTATGCCAATAACAGATGTGACAAGAGTGAAAATTCTAGAAATATTTTCATCGTCACTTATTGTTTTGTCCAATTGTTTTTCAATGTTTTTTAGATCCAAATCAATTCCCTTGATGGTGCTTTTCTGTAGTTTTTCAGAGAGTCTGGCTACTTCCAAATCAAAGGCTTTGAGTTCTTTTACATTTCGCAACAAAGAAGCTTTTGTTGCAACTAATTTTTCCCGCAGGGACAAAAGATTTCTCATTTTGTTGATTTCCATTCTGGGAGCATTAAAAATAACTGCTTCCTCCACATTTTTCATGGCATAAAAAGCAATTCTTTGGGCATCAACTTTGTCGTTTTTGCCTCTTTGAACCCCAATGCTGCGAATAATTTTCAGTGACATTTCGACCCAAAGTGAGAACTTTTCAATCATTAGACATTTGATTATTAACTTACCGTACATTCCTGTGTGTTCTAAACAAACAAGCGTGTTTTCAAACGTCGAACCTTGTTCCTTGAGCCATTTGCAAAGGGACTTGATTCCTTTGTAATCATTTACAAACTGGCTGTGAATTGATTTTTCTTTATTTCTATCCAAAATTACTACGGCATCAAAATATTCTTTTGACACATCAATACCTAAAAAATGTTTAAATTTACTCATAAGAAAAGATTTTAAGGATTAGCAACCAAATTATTGAACACACTCGTAACCTTGAAAATAGGCCTTAAAACCTGAATTACTATTTGATGCTTGCTCAATATAAACTGACAAAGTCCTAATCAGCGGATAAGTCTAAAAACTTTGTAGTACCAATGGTGTACTTTGTCAGTTTGGTTGTTAATTTAAATTTACGAATAATTTATTATGCAAATCTAAAGGTAGTGCCAGAAAGTTGGCGCTAATCCTTAACGAAAAACCCGAAATTAGAAAAAATAATTATGGAAGAAGAATTAATAGAAAAATCAATTTTTACCGAAATCCCGACAGAAAAAATTTATAAAGAACGAGCTATTTGGGTTGGTACTTTTTTAGGGGGACCTTTAGTTGCGGGTTATTTAATAGCAGAAAACTTTAAAGTTTTTAATGAGAACGAAAAAGCAAAAATAACTTGGATTATTGCAATAGTTACAACAATTGTAATTTTTGGCGGGCTATCTTTTATTCCTGAAAATGTCAAAATACCAAATCAAATAATCCCTATAATTTATACTGCAATAGCATCTTCTCTTGCAAAACGTTTTCAGGAACAAAAAGCGAATGAGCATATTGAAAATGGCGGTCAATATTATAGTTGGTGGAGAATAATTGCTATTGGAATAATTGGATTGTTTATTTCAATATGCACTTTTGTTTGTATCGACCTTTTTGTGTCCCATTAAACCAAAATAAAGGGCTATCCGTCCAACCACCACAACAAATTTCGACATTTGTAATAATGAAAATTCACCATCGTAATAACTACTAAAAATCAATAATTAACTTTAAATACAAAATTATGAAGATTAGAAAATTATTTTATTGCGCGATTATTGGAGTCGCGATAACAGGGTCAATTTTTAGTTGTCAAAAAGCAGATTCTTCAGAATGCGAAAAAATGAAAATTGCTGAAGCAAAGCTCAATGAAAACATAAAAAATTATGAGACAACCTGGGATGCCATTGTCAATCAGGGAAAGATTGAACTTATCGACCAGAAAATGTTTGACAAGAATGTCACTCTAGTGAGCACACCCAAAAACATTGTCGGTATTGAAGCTTTCAAGGATTATTACAAAAACTTTTTGGTTGGTTTTTCTGGAATAAAGTTTACAATTATTGATACTTTCGGGCAAGACGATAGGATTGTAAAACATTGGAGATTTGAAGGCAAACACACAGGCGTTTTCTTTGGAATTCCGGCTACAGGAAAAAACGTAAATATTGAAGGTGTTACTTTGGTAAAAATGAAAAACGGAAAAATAATGCAGGAACAGGATTTTATGGATAATTTGGAATTTATGAATCAATTGGGAATTATTCCCAGACAATAAGGAACCACTGCCAGCTACAAAATAGTTAAGCAATTGACTTAATGAAAACTGGAATATTTACCAAATCCGAAAATTGAGCTTAAATTAAAAACAACCCGAAAAGACAATTAACACTTGAAACAAATGAGAAAAACAGTAGAACTTTTGACCGATACAACAGTATGAAAGAGGCATTTAAATTTCTTAAACACCTAAAAGAAAACAACAATCGGGAATGGTTTGCTAGCCATAAGCTAGAATACGATTTGATTATGAAAGAAAATAAAACTTTTTTCGATCAAATTTATTCCGAACTTCAAAAACACGATAGTTTACAGGGAATCCACATTTTTAGAATTTACAGGGATGTTCGTTTTTCCAAAGATAAATCGCCTTACAAATCGTATTTGGGAGCGGGTTATTCCCGTGCAAAACCAATGCTGAGGGGCGGTTATTATATTCAATTGGAGCCAAACAATAGTTTTGTCGGAGGAGGCTTTTGGGGACCAAGTACTGCAGATTTGCTTCGCATACGTAAAGAATTCGAAATAGACACAACAGCAATCAAAAAGATTACTTCCAACCCTACTTTCGTAAAATATTTCGGAGAACTTAAAGGAGAAGATGGAGTAAAAACGGCTCCCAAGGGCTTCGATAAAAATCACCCAGCAATCAATCTGATAAAGAAAAAGCAATTTGTACTGATGCGAAAATTTACAGACAGCGAAGTTTTGTCTGATGATTTTCAGAAAGAAGTGATGGCAACATTTTTGGCAATGCGACCTTTTTTCGATTATATGAGTGAAGTACTTACTACAGATTTAAATGGAGAGCCGTTATTCTAAAAGCCACCAATCTGCTGCAATAATTGCTTGAAAAATTACATCCAATTGCATTTTTTTTATATAATACCCACTTCATACAGTAAGCCAGATTTAATTTCGCTAAATTAGAGCAATTAAAAAAAACACTAAATATGAACACATCAAAAATTATCGGAATAATACTAATTGTAGTTAGCTTGGCAATTGGTTATATGGGGATCAATAAAATTTCGGGTAGCACAAAAAAGGTAAATTTATTAGGACTGAAAATAGACGCTTCAAATGAATCCGGACAGCAACAAGGCTATATCTATGTAGGAGTTGCAATTGTAATTTTTATCGGCGGAATTTATTCAGCTAAATCCAAAAGTTAGTATACATTGACATTGCTACTATCGCTAACTGTTTGGCAAGATTGGGCTTTAATGGAATTACCGTTTTATTAGTATTTCCATTTACCAGAAAATACTCAGGCCCCTCTAAGACAACATAAAGTTGTCAATATATCCCCTCTGAGCAAAGCCGTGACTTTGCCTTTGCTTTACATTTGCTAAAACATCATATTTTAAATTTATAATTAATGGATATAAAAGCATTTTTATTGAATTGGCTAGAAGTAAGCAACAATTATAATACGGGCAACTATTTGGAGAAATATCTGGAAGATGCGGTTTTGGATGATCCTTCCGTTGGTAAAAAATTTATTGGTCATAAAGGGATTCGAGCCTATTATACGAGTTATTTTATTGGCTATAAAACACAAACAAAATTGGTGAGATTAGATATTCAAGATAATAGCGCTCATATGGAAGTTGAATTTACGGGAGATTTTCCAGAAGGAAAAATTGGAGGGGTATTTGATTTTACTTTTAAGAACCAAAAAATAGCAAATGTAAAAGCAGATCTAAAATAACATGAGCAACACCAACTTTGACGAAATTAGAAGTCGTTCTATCGACAGAACAAGTCCCAAAAATTAAAGCCTTTTGGGGCTTTTTTGCTTTATTTTTGTTTTCTTTTTTTTGTAGATTTGAACAAAAATAAGGCTATGCTACAACTTTCAGAAATCTGGGTTTATCCTGTAAAATCATTAGGCGGAATTTCATTGCAAGAATCCAAAGTTACCGATCGTGGTTTGGAACTGGATCGACGTTGGTTGTTGGTAGATGACGATGGTCGTTTTTTATCCCAGCGGGAACATCCCGAATTGGCGCTTTTTAAGTCTGAGATTGTGGGTGATTTTTTAAAAATTACACACAGAATACTTTTGGAATTTATACAGATACCGCTTCGTTCTGTTTTTTCGGATGGAGTGACTAAAATTGAGGTAACGGTTTGGGATGATACTATTGAGGCGTATGAAGTGAATCAAGTCGTGACAGATTGGTTTTCTAGATTATTGGGATTTTCGGCACGATTGGTATATATGTCAGACGAGAGCGAACGAAAACTGGATCCAGATTATGCGATTACGGGAGCCGAAAACAATTCATTTTCGGATGCGTATCCTTTTCTGATTATTGGCCAATCTTCGTTGGATGATTTGAATGGACGATTGGAAAACAAAGTTCCGATAAATCGCTTTCGTCCGAATTTTGTTTTCACAAATGGTGCGGCTTTTGAAGAGGATACTTGGCGGGAGTTTAGCATTGGAAATGTTCCTTTTGTAGGGGTTAAACCTTGTGATCGCTGCATAATGACGACCGTTGATCAGGAAAAAGGAGTTGTTTCAGGGAAAGACCCTTTGAAGACATTGGCGAAATATAGAAATTTCGGCAATAAAGTATTGTTTGGTCAAAATGTGATTGGACTTGGATTGGGAACGGTTTCGGTTGGTGATGAAATAAGGGTGTTGAGTCATAATAAAAAATAACCGCAAAAAGCGCAAGGTTCACAAAGTTTTGAGTTCCTTGCGTTTTTTCTTTGCGAATTTTGCGGTAAAATTTAAATCAATCTTTTTTATGCTGCTCGGTATGATTTTGATTTTTGAGAATTATGTTGTCTCCAGTATTCATTCCGTTTGACATTCCGATCATGAATGCTGTAATAATCAGCATGATTTTTCTTTTTAACCAATGAGTAGGCTGTTTGGACTTTTTCAAACGTGTTTTGTTATTGTGTTTATACATTTTGTAAATGATAAATGATTTAGACATTTTTTTATCATCGTTATGCATTAAGATGCATAAATGCTTAGAAATAAAATTTTCTAGGCTATGTATAAATTAGAGTAGCGGTTGCTTGATGTTATTATTTTACTCAAAAAAGTGTGCAATTCTTTCGTTTCGCTTATGTTTTGATAAAGTCCAAGCTGTAATTTTAGAAGTATTCGGGTTTGAATACTGTAAACATCTTTAAGCTTTTGATGTGCAAAAAGAATTGGAAATGTAATTCTTTTGGAAGATTTTATCTGATGGAATCGGTATAATTTGTCGGTTTGACCGAATTCATTTCTAGTCTTAACGCATGAAACCTGATAATATTCAGCTGAATTTGACTGAGAAAGTATTGTGCCGTCATTTACCATCAGGCCAAATGCCAGAAGGAGCGAAATGAGATATTTTAAATACTTAGTCAATTTATTGAATTTGAATTTTCAATTTTTTGGTGAAAGATACTCGTTATCGTGATTCACCGAACAAATATAGGGGATAATTCTTTACAATTTATAAAAAGCATATTTTTTAGATTGAGACTTAATAATAACGAAATTATCTAATTTTCGTCTGAATCTGCGTGAAGGATTGAAGTGGAAAGCCCACAGTCTCGTCTTTTTTTGACGAGACGAGGACTTGAAACGGAAAGCCTGACCCGAAGTTTTTACGCAGGGGCACGCCCAAATTATTTAAATGATTGTAATTGTGGGATAAAGGACTGAAAAACTTAACAAACCGTTATAAAATTCAAAATGGTAAAAAGCTTGTTTGGGTTGCAAAAAATTCATAATTTTGCAACCCAATTTTATAATGTAAATTAAAGAAGAAGATGGATATCAAAAGAGTAGCAATAGACGCTGTGAATGAAACGATTGTGATGACAGTTGTTCACATGGATTACAAAGGACAAGTAGCAAAAAGAATAAACGAAAAAATGCCTTTGGCAACTGTAAAAGGTTTTAGAAAAGGAGCTGTGCCTAAAGACCTTGTTGAAAAACAATACGGTAAGGCTATCAAACAAGAAGAAGTTAAGAAAGTTGTTGATTTGGCTTTGGAGCGTTTTGTGCAATCTGAAAGATTGAATCTTTTGGGAACTCCACTTCCTAAAGTGAACGAAAACTTCAACTGGGATGCTGAAGAATTAGTTTTTGAATACGAAATTGGTTTGGTGCCACATTTTGATTTAGATCTTGAAGCTAAAAATGATATCGTAAAATATATAGTTACTGCCGATGACAAATTAATTGACGGTCAAGTAGCGCGTATTCAAAAACAATTTGGAACTCCAATTCCTCAGGATGTTGTTGTAGCCGACTCTGATATTACCGGAACTTTCTCTAATGAGGCTGAAGGAATCAACAATACAACTACAATTGCGTTGTCAATTTTTAAAGATAAAGCGACTGCTGATAAATTCATCGGGAAAAAAGTAGGTGACGTTGTTACTGTAAACACTAAAGGTTTATTTGAAGATGACCACCAATTGATGGATTATTTGAAAGTAGGTCACGATAGCGTACACGGTTTGGCAGTAGATGTTGACTTCACTATCGAAGCGATTAACGGAGCTGAATTGGCTGAGTTGAACCAAGAATTGTTCGACAAACTTTTTGGTGCTGGAAATGTAGCTTCATTGGAAGACTTGAAAGCAAAAATCAAAGAAGATGCTGAATCTCAGTTTGCTCAACAAGCTGACCAAAAATTATTGGCTGATGTTCAAGAATTTTTGATCGAAAATACAAAATTCGATTTGCCATCTGAATTCTTAATCAAATGGTTGCAAACTGTTGGAGAAAAACAATTGACTCCAGAAGAAGCAATCGTAGAATATGCAAGATCTGAAAGAGGATTGCGTTTTCAATTGATTGAAGGAAAAGCAATGGCTACAAGCAATATTCAAATTACTTTTGAAGATTTGAAAGCGTTTACAACAAATGCAATCAAACAACAAATGGCTCAATTTGGACAAACAAATCCTACTGACGAAGAAGTTCAAGGAATTGTGGCAAGAGTATTGTCTAACCAAGAAGAAGTGAAAAGATTATCTGACCAAGTAGTTGCAGCTAAATTACTTGAATTATTCAAAGAAAAAGCGAATCCAGCTACGAAAGAAGTAACTTATGACGAATTTATTGCTGCTTCTTACGGGGAATAATTTATAAAAAATTAAGTATATTTGAGCGTCAAAAGATTTTAGTTTTGACGCTCTTTTGTTTGAAATGGTTAAATAAAAGTAGTTCGAGATAGTTGACATACAAACTCAGTAATTATTATGAGACAGTTTGTCACAAAAAACAAAAAGGTATGACCTTTGCTTTGCCATTAAAACAATATAAAACATTAGAAAATATACCTTATAAACTTATAAACTTATAAACTAATTAAAATGGACTACGGAAAAGAATTCAAAAAATTTGCAATTAAGGGTCAAGGGGTAAACGCAATGTACTATGATAAAATAGTAGCTGCTATGAACCCAACAAATATGACTCCTTATATTATTGAAGAGCGTCAGTTGAATATTTCACAATTGGATGTTTTTTCGAGATTAATGATGGACAGAATTATTTTTCTTGGCACGGGAATTGATGATCAAATTGCAAATATCGTTCAGGCTCAATTGTTATTCTTAGAAAGTGCTGATGCTTCTAAAGACATTCAGATTTATTTAAATTCGCCTGGAGGAAGTGTTTATGCCGGTTTGGGAATTTATGATACGATGCAATACATCAAACCAGATGTAGCTACAATTTGTACCGGAATGGCCGCTTCAATGGGAGCTGTTCTTTTGTGTGCAGGTGCGGCTGGAAAACGTTCGGCTTTGCCTCATTCACGTGTTATGATTCACCAACCATCAGGAGGAGCACAAGGTGTTGCTACCGATATGGAAATCAACTTACGTGAAATGTTGAAATTAAAAGACGAATTATACCAAATTATATCGCAGCATACTGGACAAACTTTTGATAAAGTACATAAAGACAGCGAGCGTGATTATTGGATGATTGCTGATGAAGCCAAAGAATACGGAATGATTGATGAAGTTTTAAGAAGGGTTTAAATTAGTTTAAAGTTTAAGGTTTAAAGTTGTTAGAATTAACTTAAAACCTTAAACTTTAAACTTGAAACATGAAAAATGGCAAAACAAGTATTACAATGTTCTTTCTGCGGAAGGAAAAAACCAGAAACCAATTTGTTGATAGCGGGAATTGATGCTCACATTTGTGATAAATGTATCGAACAAGCACACGGAATTGTTCTGGAAGAATTAAAAACAAACAGAGGCTCTAAGCTAGTTGGTGATTTAATTTTAAAAAAACCAAAAGAAATCAGAGCTTTCCTTGATCAATACGTTATTGGGCAGGAACAAACCAAGAAAGTAATGTCCGTTGCGGTTTATAACCACTACAAACGTTTGATGCAACAGCAATTGGACGATGAGGTAGAGATTGAAAAAAGCAATATCATTATGGTAGGACAAACAGGTACAGGAAAAACATTGGTAGCCAAAACGATTGCCAAAATGTTGGACGTGCCACTTGCGATTGTTGATGCAACAGTACTTACCGAAGCCGGTTATGTGGGAGAAGATGTCGAAAGTATTTTGACGCGTCTTTTGCAGGCTGCCGATTACGATGTAACCAAAGCCGAAAGAGGAATCGTTTTTATTGATGAAATTGATAAAATTGCCCGTAAGAGCGATAATCCTTCCATCACTCGTGATGTTTCTGGAGAAGGTGTTCAACAGGCTTTGTTGAAATTATTGGAAGGAACTGTGGTTAATGTTCCGCCAAAAGGAGGTCGTAAACATCCAGACCAAAAATTTGTTGAGGTAAACACACAAAATATTTTGTTTATTGCCGGTGGTGCTTTTGATGGAGTGGAACGTATAATTTCTAAACGTTTGAACCGTCAGGCAGTAGGTTATTCTACATCTAAAAATGTGGATAATATTGATAAAGATAATTTGTTGCAATACATTATTCCAAAAGACATTAAAGATTTTGGATTAATTCCTGAAATCATTGGACGTTTACCTGTTTTGACACACATGGATCCTTTGGACAGAGAAACGTTGCGTGCGATTTTGACTCAGCCTAAAAATGCTTTAATCAAGCAATATCAAAAATTATTCTTGATGGATGAGGTAGAATTCACAATTACGGATGAAGCTTTGGATTTTGTTGTCGAAAAAGCTTTGGAATACAAATTGGGCGCTCGAGGATTGCGTTCGTTATGCGAAGCAATTTTAACCGATGCGATGTATGAATTACCAAGTTCGGATGATAAAAAGTTGGAAATTGACGTGGAATACGCCAAAGAAACATTGAATAAAAATTTATTGAAACGTTTGGAGATAGCTTCTTAAGTATTAATAATCAAATAGTTGTAAAAACCTGTTCTGTTGTCGGAACAGGTTTTTTTTGTAGTTAAAATTTTAATTTATTTAAGATTATTTGTAATTTTATAAAAACAATTAGACAATGATAACCGTACAAAGCACAATAATTGCCTCATTAAAAGCTGTTTGGGAATGTTGGACAACCCCGGAGCATATAATGAAATGGAACAATGCCTCGGATGATTGGCATACCCCATATGCTGAAAATGATTTGCGGGTAGGCGGAAAATTCAAATCGACTATGGCTTCCAGAGACGGAACAATGAGTTTTGATTTTGAGGGCGAATACACTTTGGTAAAACAAAATGAAGCTATTGAATATGTATTGGCTGACGGAAGAAAGGTCAAAATAAGTTTTGAAGAAACTCCAAATGGAGTAGAAGTAATCGAAAGTTTTGATCCTGAAACAGTAAATCCAGAAGAAATGCAAAGAAGTGGTTGGCAGGCTATTCTTGATAATTTTAAAAAGTACGTAGATAGTTTTTAAACCTAAAAATGGAAAGATGGTAAAACAAATTTGGCTTAATTTGCCCGTGAAGAATGTAGAAAAATCAAAAGCTTTTTTTTCTAAAATTGGTTTTGCTTTTAACAATAAACAGGAAACGGCTTCCTCGGCTTGCATGCTGGTTGGAGAGCATAATTTTGTCGTAATGCTTTTTGAAGAAGGTATGTTTGAAGGTTTTGTCCAAAATAAAGTAACTGATACCCAAAGGAGTTCTGAAATTTTAATTTCAATCGATGCACAAAGCAAACAGGAAGTCGATGAATTTGCTGTAAAAGTTAAGCAAGCTGGTGGTGATCTTTTTGCTGAACCTGCCGAAAATCAAGGATGGATGTATGGTTGCGCTTTTGCAGATTTGGACGGTCATCGCTGGAATGTTTTGTATATGGATTTTAGTAAAATGAATAAATAAAGATGCTAAGTTGCTAAGATGCTGAGTTTCTAAACTTGAATAGAAATGTAAAACCTTTAATTGGTTTTAATGATTTCTTTGAGATTTAAAATAACACACAAAATCTTAGTAGCTAGAAAATCAGAATCTAATAAACTAATAAAAAATAAAATACTATGGCAGCGATTAATCCGTATTTAATTTTTAATGGAAACTGCGAAGAAGCATTTCTATTTTATCAATCCGTTTTTGGGGGTGAATTCCCCTATGTGGGGAAGTTTAATGACATGCCAGCAGATGCAGAAGGAGCAGGAGCTATTTCTGAAGAAGACAAAAATAAAATTATGCACATTTCTTTGCCAATAGGTAAGGATTCTATTTTAATGGGAAGCGATAGTAATGAAGCCAGTGGCGCTGTGACTTTTGGTGCTAACGTGTCAATTTCTATTAATGCCGAAAGCAAACAGGAAGCGGATAAACTCTTTGATGGTCTTTCGGCAGGAGGAAATCCTTTTATGCCAATGAGCCAAACTTTTTGGGGTGCATATTTTGGGATGTTTGTAGATAAATTTGGAATCCATTGGATGGTTAATTTTGACGAAAAGCCAACTAATTAAATCGATAATATATGAAGATACTTAAAATAATAGGTTTAGGGATTATAGGTTTTATAGCGCTATTGTTATTGATTGCACTTTTTATACCTAATGATTATACGGTTTCGGTTTCAACAACAATCAATAAACCACAACAAGTGGTTTTTGATTATGTTAAATTGATAAAAAACCAAGAATACTACAGCATTTGGGTAATGCAAGATCCGAATGTAAAGATGCTCTATCAAGGCGTTGACGGAACGGTTGGCTTTAAAGCGACTTGGGACAGTAAAGACGATAATGTAGGAGCAGGTTCTCAGCAAATCACGGCTATTTCTGAAGACAGGATCGATGTCGATTTGCATTTTGAACGACCAATGAAAGGTGATAATAAAGTAAGTACTTTATTAGGGTCAGTATCGGAAAATCAAACTAAAGTGACTTCCGAATTTTATGGACATTCTCCTTATCCAATGAATCTTATAATTTTTATAGGAGAAAAAATTATAAAAGATGCCGAAACTCAAAACTTGGCCAATTTAAAAAAGATACTCGAAAAATAGTATTTTTATAAAAGTATAAGCTATTCAAAAAAAGATTCTTTGAATGGCTTTTTTGTGTTTTTATAGAGTATAAAATCAGGAAATTTTATCGGTATTAATTTTTGTGGTCACTTCAACGCAACGTTTTCCGCCACTTCCGCCGCATACATGATTGGAGGAACTGCATGAGGTAATTGCTATAGCAGTTAAAAGGAGGAGCGTTCTTTTCATCAGTTAAAGTATTTGTTTTAATTAAATATAAAGAATTAGTTCAAAATTTTTATTTTATATCGCTGAAAATTAATAAAATAGATTGATTAATAAGGCATTTGTTTGAAATTTTAATAAATTAAAGGAAAAACAAAAGAATTAATTTACATCTTTTTCAATTGTTCGAGATAATCTCTCTTGTTCGATAGTCTAGGAATTTTATGTTGGCCTCCTAATTTGTTATTTTGTTTGAGCCAGTCATAAAATAATTTTTCTCTAGCAACGTTTATTACTAAAGGATTAAGAGTCATGTTGTTATATCGCTTGGCTTCGTAATCTGAATTTAGATTTTGCAAAGTGTCGTCTAATGCTTTTTGGAATTCGACAATGTCTTTTGGTTTTTTCTTAAACTCAATCATCCATTCATGGCCTCCTTTTTCTTTGTCTTTCATAAATACGGGAGCGACAGTATAATCAACCACTTCGGTTTGGGTGATTTGACAAGCTTTGGCAATAGCCTGATCTGTATTTTCGACCATCAATTCTTCGCCAAAAACATTAATGTGGTGTTTGGTGCGCCCCGTTACTCGTATTCGATAAGGATTTAAGGAAGTGAATCGCACGGTGTCGCCAATTAGATAACGCCATAAGCCACCATTTGTGGTAATAACCATCGCATAATTCTTGAATAATTGAACATCTGATAGACGAACAGCTTTTTGATCGGGTGTGCCAAAGGTATCCATAGGAATGAATTCATAAAAAATTCCATAATCCAGCATTAGCAACAAATCACTCGAATTGTTTAAATCCTGAATGGCAAAAAAACCTTCAGAAGCATTGTAAATTTCGTAATATTTGAATTGATTTTTAGGTAATATTTTGTGGTATTGCTCTCTATAGGGATCAAAACTTACGCCACCGTGAAAATATACTTCCAGATTTGGCCAAACTTCCATAAGGTTTGTTTTTCCAGTTTCTTCCAATACTTTATTCATCAGAACCAACATCCACGAAGGAACTCCTGCAAAACTGGTTACATTTTCATTTACGGTTTCTTTAATAATTGCTGCTATTTTGGTTTCCCATTCGCTCATTAAAGATATTTTGCTGCTTGGGGTACTGCTGAATTCAGCCCAAATAGGCATATTCTCTATTAAAATGGCCGATAAATCTCCAAAAAAAGTATTGTTGTTTTCGTAAATCTGTGAACTTCCTCCCAAACGTAAACTTTTGCCCAAAAACATGTCAGAATCCTCGTTATTGTTTAGATACAAACACAATAAATCTTTACTTCCTTTGTAATGGCAATCTTCAAGAGCTTCGTTGCTCACTGGGATGAATTTGCTTTTGGCATTGGTAGTCCCGCTGGATTTGGCAAACCATTTTATCGGAGTTTCCCAAAGTACATTTTGTTCTCCTTTTCGAGTTCGTTCAATTAAGGGTTCCAGATCTTCGTACGTAGAAATAGGAACTCTTTCGGTAAAAGTTTGGTATGATTTTATGGAATTATAATCGTATTGCTTACCAATAACCGTTTCTTCAGAAGAACGAATCAGGTTCATTAATAACTCTTCTTGAACTTCATTGGGATATTTTAGAAAAAGTTCAATCTGGTGAATTCTTTGTTTTAAAACCCATGAGGCAAATGAATTGATTATTGATAACGGCATGGAGATTTCTGATTTTAGATTTCTGATTTGAAAATAGATTTACAAACGCTAACTTTGCAATAATACCAAAAATAGTGTTTTTTTATAAAAAACAATTCTATTTGTATCAAATATTCTAACACAAATGCATAGTCTTGCCAACTGCAATCTAAAATCCGCAATCTAAAATGACATACCAAGGAGTACTTTCTAAAATGCAAACTGAATTCGGTAATCCTATTCAATATTATTTGGTTTTTGAGAATAGTTTTCTCAATGTAAATCAGTTATTGAACAAAGAATTGGAAATTAATTTCGAGGGATATCAATGCTTAAATTGTGGGAAAAAGAAAAAAATATTTCGACAAGGATTTTGTTATGATTGTTTCTATTCGAGCGCCGCAGTTGGGGATTGGATTATGAAACCCGAGTTGAGTACCGCACATCTTGGCATTCAAGATCGTGATTTGGCTTATGAAGAATCGGTGCAACTACAACCCCATATTGTCTATTTGGCGTTGTCCAGTGAGGTCAAAGTAGGAGTAACTCGCAAAAGTCAAGTGCCTACACGATGGATTGATCAAGGCGCAAGTCAGGCAATTTCTATTGTAGAAGTACCCAATCGTTATTTGGCAGGAATTACCGAGGTTGCTCTCAAAGGCCATTATACCGATAAAACCAATTGGCGCAAAATGCTTCAGAATGATATAGTTCATGTCGACTTAATTGCCGAAAGATTAAAATTGGAAAAACTAATACCAACCGAGGTACAAGAGTTTTTTCATTTGGAGAAAAATGATCTATACGAAATGCATTTCCCAGTTTTGCAATATCCCAAAAAGGTAAACAGTTTGAGTTTGGACAAAACACCAAGTTACAAAGGAAAACTGACTGGAATTAAAGGGCAATACCTTATTTTTGAAGACGGTACGGTTTTCAACATCAGAAGCTTCGAAGGCTATGTGGTTCGTTTGGAAGTTTAAAACAGCAATTTACCGGAACATCAACATCGTCGATTTGATAAAGTTTGTCTGGGCGTGACCCAGTTGAGCAAAGGGGCAAACTTATCCTACCGCATATACTGCCCCTTAGCTCAACGGGGTCGGGCCATCCATGCTACTTCGGTAGCTTATTCCTGTCCCTCACGCAAGTAAACGGGTGAATACAAATTTTTCAACAAACAACAAAATTGCGAAAGCATTCCTAAAAGTATTTCGCGCAAAAAATGTATTTTTGTTACAATCAAAACAACCTTTCCTGAACTTCAGGAAATCATAACATATACAGTTCAAAATGAAAATATTACTTCTAGGCTCAGGTGAATTAGGAAAAGAATTTGCAATCGCAGCTCAACGCATCGGCCAAATCGTGATTGCTGTTGACAGCTACGAAAATGCTCCCGCTATGCAAGTGGCGCACGGTTTTGAAGTGATCAATATGCTCGATGGAGTAGCTTTAGACAAAATCGTTGCCAAACACCAACCCGATTTCATCGTTCCCGAAATAGAAGCCATCAGAACCGAGCGTTTTTATGATTACGAAAACCAAGGTATTACCGTTGTTCCCTCTGCAAAAGCGGCAAATTTTACTATGAACAGAAAAGCCATTCGGGATTTGGCTGCCAAAGAGCTAGGATTGCGCACTGCCAATTATCGATATGCCACTTCTGCCGAAGAATTACACAAAGGAGTTGAAGCCGTTGGAATGCCATGCGTCGTAAAACCATTAATGTCTTCCTCCGGAAAAGGACAATCGACCATAAAAACAGCTGCCGATATCGACAAAGCATGGCAATACGCCGTAGAAGGTTCCCGTGGCGATGTAGTTGAAGTCATAGTCGAAGCTTTTGTGAAGTTCAATTCGGAAATCACATTATTGACAGTTGTTCAAAACAATAATCCTACTTTGTTTTGTGCGCCAATCGGACACAGACAAGAACGTGGCGATTATCAGGAAAGCTGGCAACCTGCAAAAGTATCAGACAAAGACCTATACGAAGCACAAGACATGGCCGAAAAAGTAACCGAAGCTTTGGGCGGAGCAGGATTATTTGGAGTAGAGTTTTTCCTTGCCGATGATGGTGTTTATTTCTCTGAATTGTCTCCAAGACCACACGATACAGGAATGGTTACTTTGGCAGGAACGCAAAACTTTAATGAATTTGAATTGCATTTGCGAGCCATTTTGAGTTTACCCATTTTCGAAATTACATTAGAAAAAGCGGGTGCAAGTGCCGTAATTGCCGCTTCCAAAAATTCAGAAAATATAAGTTATTCAGGCATCAATAAAATTGCTGCTTTACCCAAAACCGATTTCAGGATCTTCGGAAAACCCACTTCAAGACCCTACAGGAGAATGGGAGTCGCTTTAGTCAACGATACCTTAGACACTCCAATTGAAGAAATAGTAGAAAAAGCTAAAGAAGCGGCTCAACTAGTCAAAGTACATCCCTAATTACTGTTTAGAAGCTCGAAAAGCTGTCGGCGTCATTGCGGCATGCTTCTTAAATAATCGCTACTGTTTAAATTTAAACAATCATGCCTTTTTTTCTTACTTTAAGTTATTTAAAAATAACTCTTACATTCGTCAAAAAATAAAAAGCCCTATGAATTCAACTTTACGCAACTCTTTCCTGATAATAATCTTTACTTTATTTTTCACAAATCACACAAAAGCTCAACCAAGAGTTGGCAAATCCATTAATGTATCCATTGGATTAGGACTAAGTACTTCATACAATATTGAAAACTACGGAAATCAAAATGAGTTAGATGTTGACGGTGATGGTTTTTATGCCCAAGTAGAATACATTATTGGGATTAGCAAATGGTTTGGAATAAGACCTTACGCCGGACTGATTCTAACATCCTCTGATGGTGGTAATCCTCATGGGGAACCGAATTATAAAGTAACTACCAATGCTTTTTTATTAGGAGGAAAAGCACGTCTATGCGCTCCCATTCCTTATGTTGCCCCTTTTATTGAGATCGGTATTGGTACTTCAGTTGGTTCATTCCAAACTTTTACGCCTTCTACAAATTACAAAAAAAGTTCCGTTTTAATGCATGTACCTGTTAATTTTGGTCTTGCCGTAGGGCGTAAACACAATATAGAAATTGCAGTGTCTTACTTCCTAACTCCTGCCGCTGATCAATTTTCTGGAGCTATGGCTATAGGATATAGTTTCCCTATCGATTAATACTGTTAAAAGCACTTATCATCACTATTTCGAAACCCGAAAAGCTGTCGGCGTCATTGCCGTATGTTTTTTAAATAATCGTACAAAATAGGAATAGTCATCGAAACCCAACTCTGTTGCAATTTCGTTGACTGTTCTTTTTTTATCCATCAGCATCCTTTTGGCTTCCAGAATAATCCTGTCGGTAATGACCTGAGTGGTGGTCTTTTTTAGGATTTCATTGCATATTCTATTTAGATGCTTTAACGTAATGTGGAGTTCCGAAGCATAAAAAGAAGGTGCTTTTTCGGTCCGAAAATATTTTTCCAAAAGCATGTCAAAATCTTTAATTTTCACATTATAAGAATGGGGTTCCAGAACATGCTCCTCATTGTATTTTCTCGCAATTTCAATATGAATATTGTCCAATAAATTCATGATTTTATCTTGCTTCATGATTTTATTCCCTTGATATTCTTCAAGCATATTATAAAAATAAGGTTCGATCACCTTCAATTCTTTGGTTTCAAAAATCATTTTAGGAGAATTCCCCAAAGCATAATAAAAAGAATACATTTCGATTGCTTTTTGCCTAAAATAAAGGTTGTACATCTCTTGGGAATAAAAAACAACAAAACCATCAATATCATCAGACAAACTCCAATGATGTATTTGTCCGGGCTGAATAAAAAACATACTCCCGGGCTGAATCCCAAAAGTATCAAAATCGATATCATGCATACCTGCCCCATTGGTAAAAAGAACCAACACATACGAATTATGTCTATGCGGCTCTTCTACAAAACTGTGGTCAACCAAGTGATTTTTGAAAGTATTGATATAAAAATCACTATTGATATCATTGCAATTGAATCGCTGAATGGAATAAATCGGATATTTTTTCATCTGCGCTTAATGTCTTTATTGTGCTATAATAGGCGAATATAGAAAACATCCATGACACGAATAAAAAATACCTTTGAAAAAAATAAAAAATGTCACACACACTTGCTCACATCCTAAATAATGATTGCCCTCATTGTCTTGAAGGCAAAGTTTTTAACGAAAAAAATATTTTCTTAAATATTGGTTTTCCAAAAATGAATCAATATTGTCCTCATTGTCAATTTAAATTCGAAAAAGAACCTGGCTATTTCTTTGGTGCTATGTATGTTAATTATGGTTTAACGGTAGCACAGGGAATTGCTACTTATTTAATTGCGCAACAATTTTTTGCAGAGCGTTTCGACTTAAGAATAATTGCCGTTATTTCCGTTGTCATTGTATCGATGGCCTCTTTCAACATTCGGCTGTCACGATTATTATGGATTTATATGTTTAAAAACTATTCCATTTAGAATATCGGGTAAAGTAAAATACTTAACTTAGGACTTTCAAGTTATTTTTATACACTTTACCAAAGCAAAATAAATGGCATTAATACTCAATAATATTGCGCAGCATGTAATTCTCACCCCCGAAGAACAAGAGTTTTTCTTGTCTAAAACAGAGACTCATCATTACAAAGCCAAAACCGTTTTACTTCATGCAGGCGAAATTTGCAAGCATTCTTATTTTGTAAATTCGGGTATTCTCCGTAGTTTCAATATTAATGATAATATTGTAGAACATGTGTTGAGTTTTGCTTGTCAAGGCTGGTGGATTGGTGATATGTACAGTTTACTTTCGCAAAAACCCGGCAACCTTTTCATCGAAGTTTTAGAAGATGCCGAAGTGGTTTTATTGTCCAAAGAAAATCAAGAAATACTGTATCAGGAAATCCCAAAACTCGAACGGGTCTTTAGGATACTTACTGAAAATTCATTGGTCGCCAATCAGGAACGTTTAATGGACAACCTCAGCCTAACTGCCGAAGAACGTTTTGAAAAATTCTGCAAAAAGTACCCCACACTCATTCAGAAAGTCGCCCAAAAGCAAATTGCTTCCTATCTTGGCGTGACTCCAGAGTTTTTTAGCAAGATGAAAAGTAAAATGTTGCGATAATAACACCAGTACACCTTTTTTTATTTAATAAGCAGGTGCTTATAAAAAAAAATTAACAAGATTTAGAGTCTAATACGCAATATTATTCAAACAATTCTGTTTATAAATTCTGAGGAGTAATTCCTATTTAAATCACCCTTTTTTAACTTCTAAAACCATTCCTAATGAACAAAAAACATTTTATTTTAGTGTCATTTGTATTCCTATTTTTAACCAATTGTAAAAAAGCAGAAAGTGTAGAAGAGAATGTCTCAAATATAACTTTGTCAGCACCTGCTCTATCCGAAGAATATCAAGAAACATACCCTGTAGAAACAAACAACGAAAGCTATGCAGAAGTAGAAGAAAACCCCTTTGAATCTCCAAAAACAGCTCCGCTTTCCACTTTTTCGATTGATGTAGATAATGCTTCTTACACCAATATTCGACGATTTATAAATAATGGCCAGAAAGTTCCCACTGATGCTGTCCGCGTAGAAGAAATGGTAAACTTTTTTAAATACAGCTATCCTCAACCTAAAGACAGTAATCCTTTCTCCATCAATACGGAATACAGTGCCTGTCCTTGGAATGAAAATCATAAATTATTAAAAATAGGTTTACAAGGAAAAAATATCCCAATGACCAATTTACCAACATCCAATTTGGTGTTTCTAATTGATGTTTCGGGATCGATGGATGAAGAAAATAAACTGCCGCTATTAAAAGAATCCATGCGAATTTTAGTCGAAGAGTTAAGACCTAAAGACAAGGTATCAATTGTGGTTTACGCTGGTTCGGCCGGAGTGGTTTTGCCTCCAACATCGGGTGATGAAAAAAAAGTCATTATGAATGCATTTGACGAATTAAAAGCTGGGGGAAGCACTGCTGGTGGTGAAGGAATTGAATTGGCATATGAATTGGCAGAAGAGAACTTTATAAAAGAAGGAAATAATCGAGTGATAATTGCAACCGATGGGGATTTCAATGTTGGAAGCTCTTCGGATAAAGACATGGAAGATTTGATTGAAGAAAAACGAAAATCAGGTGTTTTCTTGACCGTTTTAGGATTTGGAATGGGTAATTATAAAGATAGTAAAATGGAAATTTTAGCGGATAAAGGAAATGGAAATTACGCCTATATTGATAACATGCAAGAAGCTAACCGTTTTTTAGGTAAAGAATTCAAAGGTTCTATGTTTGCTATTGCAAAAGATGTAAAAATTCAAATAGAATTCAATCCAAAGCATGTGCAAGCATATAGACTGATTGGTTATGAAAATCGAAAACTAAAAGCAGAAGATTTTAAAAACGACGCAATTGATGCAGGCGAATTAGGAAGCGGACATACGGTTACCGCCCTATACGAAATAATTCCAACAGGTGTTCAAAGTGACTTTATTCCTGATGCTTTAAAATATTCGAAAACCAAAACGGAAACAATAAACTATAATGATGAACTAGCAACGGTAAAATTCAGATATAAAAAACCCGATGGAGAAAAAAGCATAGAAATGATTCAAATCATTAATAATTCATCCATTGGATTAGGAAAAACTTCTGCGGATTTTAAATTCAGTACTGCTGTAGCTTGGTTTGGCTTAAAATTAAAAGAATCAAAACTAATTGCAAACACCTCTATTGAAGCAATAAAAAACCTAGCTAAATCAGGCTTATCTAATGATGAAGAGGGATATAAAGCCGAATTTATAAGACTTGCTGACAGTGCCAAATAATTTCTTAATCTAGGTTAAGTGTCTTTTGCTGATATCCAATGTAAATTTGTATAACAAAAATCACTAAATTTATACATCATGAAAAATACAGTATTACACAAAGCAGACACAAGAGGACACGCAGATCACGGATGGTTAAATGCATACCATAGCTTTAGTTTCGCGAGTTGGTACAATCCAGATAGAGTTCAATTTGGTTCTTTACGCGTTTTAAACGATGATACCGTTGCCGCAGGAATGGGTTTTGGAACGCATCCACACGACAATATGGAAATTATTACAATTCCGCTTGAAGGAGATTTGGCTCACAAAGATAGTATGGGCAATACTGAAGTAATAAAAACAGGAGATATACAAGTAATGAGCGCTGGAACAGGAATTCAACACAGCGAATTCAATCCAAATGCAGATCAGCGAACCAAACTTTTTCAAATCTGGGTATTTCCAAAAGTGAGAAATGTGGAGCCTCGTTACCAACAAATCACATTAGACACTACTGAACAAAAAAATAATTTTGCTCAAATAGTATCCCCAAATCCTGATGATGCTGGAGTTTGGATTCACCAAGATGCTTGGTTTCACTTAGCCGATTTTAGCGCTGGTTTTTCTAAAAAATACGAGATTAAAAAAGAAGGAAACGGTATGTATGTTTTTGTGATTTCGGGGACAATAACTGTTGACGGACAGGAAATGGAAACTCGTGACGGTTTAGGAATAACAGATTTCGAAACTTTGGATATAAAAGCTACAACAGATGCAAAATTTCTGTTAATGGAAATCCCAATGGCTTATTAATTTAGAGTAAAAGTGACTAAGATTCTAAGTTTCATAGAGACTTAGAATCTTAATATTAAATAAAAAAATCATGAACGAAATAGTAAATATAGAATTCAACGAAAAAAATGGTAATTTCAATATCACTACCGAAGAAAGAAAAGTAGCTTTGATGACTTTTGTATTTGCCGGTCCAGATAAAATTATTATTGATCATACCGAAGTTTCTCCGGCCTTTAACGGAAAGGGTTTGGGTAAAAAATTGGTGGAAAAAGCGGTTGAAGTGGCAAGAGAAAAAAACTGGAAAATTATTCCGTTATGTCCTTTTGCAAAAAAGACTTTTGACAAAAACCCTCAATTCAATGATGTATTATAATGGAAGATCTTTTTGAAAATGATATACTCGGGCACATTGGTACTCAAAAATACCTATGCACCATTACTTGGAGAAACGGACAATTTCTTATGGATGAGCCCGACAGTGTTGGTGGAAAGGATTTAGGAATGGATCCGTTTTCTACCTTATTGGCTTCTTTGGCAGGATGCACGCTTTCTACCCTAAGAATGTATATTGATCGAAAAGAATGGATAATTCCTGAAATAAATATTTCACTAAATTTAAAGCAAGAAATGGAAGGCGAAATGACAACAACAATCAAAAGGAACATCAGCTTTTTGGGAGAAGTAAGTGCCGAACAAAAAGAGAGATTGTTAATCATTGCTGACAAATGTCCTATTTCAAAATTACTTAAAGGAAAAATAAACATTAACACCACCCTTTAATCATGGATCCAAAAAACATCAAAAAAGAATATACCAACGGCGAAGTAACCATCGTATGGCAATCGGAAAAATGCATTCATTCTGGAAATTGCGTTCGCAATAATCCCGACGTTTTCAAACCCAAAGAACAACCGTGGGTTACACCCGAAAACTCAACAACAGAAAAAATTATTGATACAATCAATAAATGTCCATCAGGAGCATTGAGCTATTACAAAAACATAAAAGATTAATCCTCATTCAATTTCCGAATCACTTTGGCAGGATTACCAACTGCTAACGAATTTTCGGGAATATCCTTGGTTACAATTGATCCGGCACCAATTACACAACCGGCACCAATAATGACTCCCGGACAAATCACAGAATTTCCTCCTATCCAGCAATCGTCTCCAATGGATACGGGTTTTGAACTTTCGACAGTTCTTCTTTCAATGGCATTAAGCGGATGGGTTGCGGTGTAAATATGTACACCTGGCGCAAAGAAAACATTGTTTCCAATGGTCACTTTCATCGTGTCCAAAACCACGCAATTGACATTGAAATATACATTTTCGCCCGAATGGATGTTGTACCCATAATCACAATGAAACGGTGGTTCTATATACAAACGTTTATGAGAATTGGGCATTAGCTCCCTGAGAATGGCACGTGATTTTCCGTTCATCAAATATTCAGTAACATTCAATTTGTGCAATAATTTTTTGGCTCTGCTACGCTCTTCAATCAGTTGTTTATCATTGGCAAAATAGATTTCGCCCAAAAGCATTTTTTCTTTTTCGGTCATTATCTTAAGATTCTATTTTCAAATCGAATAAGTACTCTTTGTATCTAAATGTCTGTGCTTGCCATAATCCTTATATTTATTCATGATAAGCTGTGCCTTAAAAAAACAAAGCGTCGATTCGGCACCTTGATTGATATTGACATTTTTTTCTTCAAGCCCGTCATAGGAAGCTCCATTTACTGGATTATAAACAATCTGATTCAGATGGTTATTTCCTAAAAACCATGAAAAAGCAAGATTCAGTTGCTTTCTATATTTAACATTTCCCGTTACTTCATAAAACAAATGTAAGGTAATAATTGTTGTCGCCACTTCAATAGGTTGTTCTCCGTAAGTGTTTTTTTTCTTGCCTCTAACAAACCATCCTCTATTTGAAATCACACTAAATTCTCCTTTCATAAAATAATGGGACAAAAGAAAATCAAATGTAGTAAGAGCAATTTTTTTGTATTTCAAATCTCCTGTAGCCAAAAAACTAAAAAGCATAGCCTCCGGAAGCACATTGTTGGCATACGTCATATAATCTTCATACCAACACCAATCTTCATCGGAGTTGATGTGGTAGTGATTCAGCAATTTATCGGCAAGTTGCGTTATATTTTTTTTAATCTTTTCTTCTGGATTAACCTGATAATAGTAATAAAGCCCCTTGAGCGTATAAGCTATCGCTCTTGGAGAAACAACTTCATCGATATGCACAATGGCTTTATCCCATGCTTTTTGGGTTTGTTCAACTAAATCTAATGGAAGCTTTTTTTGATGAGATAATGTAAATCCTAAACTCCACAAAGCTCTTCCATTCGAATCCTCGAGGTTTACTAACTCATTTTGCTTTGTCAAATGATGGTTAAAGTCTTTGTAATTATCAAAACTACCATCATCGCGTTGTATGCCTACAATAAAATTCAAATAAATAGAGGCAAGTTTCAAGGCAATAGGATCTGCACTTGTATCGTGATACATAATCATATTAATTAATGCGCGAGCATTATCATCTACGGTATAGCCTGATGAAAAATCGGGTTGACTAAAATTTGAAAATTGAAGAATTCCGTAATCTGTTGTCATCTCTTTGATGTGATCCAACTTTATAGGAGGAAAATTGAATCTTAATTTTTTCTTACTTTCTGTTACTTCAGCAAAAAGGAAACCGTATTTTAAGGCAACATTCTCCCATGTAGTTTCGTGGGTCAAAGCATAACCATTTCGGCCCATTTCCAACCTTTTTTCTTTATTTTCAACCAGTTTCAATATGGCGTTTTGAAATTCTTCGGGCTTGTCAAATTCGTGTAATAATATTCCAATACTCGAGTTTAAATCCTCAACCGCGTGAGCTATAGGAGTTGAAATAATAGCGCATCCGCAACTCATAGCATAAGCAAAAGTTCCACTCACAGCTTGATTGGGATCTTTGGAAGCAAACAAATAAATGTCTGATAAAATCAAATAATTAAGAAGCTGCTTTAATTCCAGAAACTCATTAACAAAGAATACATTATTCTCAATTTTGAGTTTTTTGGTTGTCTCAACTAAAATGTTTCGGTATTTTTCGCCATCTCTTTTTAAGATTTCGGGATGCGTTTTGCCAATTACCAAATAGATCACTTCGGGATGTTTTGCAATAACAGCGGGCAGAGCAAATAAAACAGACTCTATATTTTTATTGTCACTTATTAAACCAAATGTTGATAATACGATTTTCTCAGAATATCCGTATGCTTTTTTTAGTTTGTCCTTTTGATCCCATAATACCATGTGTGTACCGTGAGGAATTAGTGTTAATTTAGATTCCTGACAATCGTAATATTGTATTAGAATCTCTTGTGATTTTTTGGTGAGAACCACAATTTTGTTGGAAAAATCGATGATTGCCTGTACTATTTTTTTCAATTTATCATTGGGTTCCGGTAAAACAGTATGAAAAACGGTCGCAATAGGTTTATTTACGGCCAATAAAAAAGACAATAAATAATTTCCATATTCCCCCTCATAAAGACCAAATTCATGTTCGATACAAACCATTCCTATATCATCTCGGGTGTTAATTTTTTCTGCCAAAAGACGGTATTCCTCGATTGAAGTTACAGTTAAAGCATAATGTACATCAAGTCCATACTCAAATTGATTTTCTTCTTTTTGCAAAGCACAGACTTCTATTGGCAAAGAATCCCCAAAAACTAATTTGACGGAATTTACGATATCATTAGAAAAAGTTGCCAACCCGCATTCTCTTGGCGGATAGGAGCTCATCAGTAGTATTGTTTTGCTTTTCTTTGATTTCATGATGCTATTTTTTACTGTCTTTCAATGCTTCCAGCAATTCAGCCAAATCAATTACCGCATAAGTCGATGAATAATCGGATACAGCATAAGGCAAAATAAGACAGTTATTATGAATTATTGAACCACAGGAATATACTACATTGGGCACATATCCCTCACGTTCATCTTCCAAAGGACTAAGCAATGGCTCAGTTAGTCTTCCAATTTCTTTGGAGGGATCATCCAAATCAAACAATGATGCTCCTACACAGTAGCGTCTCATCGCTCCGACACCATGAGTAATTACAAGCCACCCTTCGGTTGTCCACAAAGGGGATCCGCAATTTCCAATTTGTGTAAACTCCCATGGATATTCAGGGCGCTGAATAATTTGAGGGTTTTTCCATTCGTTAGGACGTGCCGAATACATTAGATAATTATTGACACCGTCTATTCTGCCTAACATGGCGTATTTTCCTTTTATTTTTTTTGGGAATAAAGCCATTCCTTTGCTTTGAGATCCTTCGCCATACAAAGGCATCACTCGAAACGTATAAAAATCTTCAGTTGTAATTAATTTTGAAAGTATGGAGTGCCCATTATAAGCAGTATAGGTGCCCATTACAATTTCTGAATTATCATCATCTACAAAGCGTACAAAACGGGCATCTTCTATACCGCGGCTTTCTGCATCGGATATTGGAAAAATAACGCGTTCTGAAATATCTGAATCGTGTTTGAATTGAATGTCATAAAAGGAATTCAGCAACCAAAGCACTTCCTCATAAGCCTCTTTTTTCTCCAGATTAATATTTGGGTTTGCTAATTCAATATTTAAAATTTCTTTAAAGGCTGAGTATTCAAACACTTCGGGTAAATCACACATTATTGAAGAATAGATATCTAGAGTGTGCATTTCTGTCAGCTTAGCAATAATCTTCTTTTTATTGAACATCATTTTATGCAAAATCTCTGCCTTTTCAATATCATCGCCAATTCGCATCATCCTTAGATTATTGTCTTTATCAATAATTCCTCTTCTAAACACTATCGAAGAAACATGACCTTCTCCTGTAGCCCGAAAAGAAATTACCACTCGTTTTTCTCCTTTTTCCAAACTCGATTGGTCAAAATCTTCTACAATTGAAGGATTAAAAAAAGCAGATGATTCGATAGAATACTCCATAGTTAGATAGGAACCAATAAGCATTTTTCTTTCTTCAGATAAATCCGCTTCGTTTATTTGCATTTCAGTAATTATGGGCTTAATAAAATCATAATGCTTATAAAATATAGCCGAAATATTCCGATGACGTCTTGCAAAACCTCTGTTAATTTGTTCCAAAGTATGACTAACATCATAATTGCTCATAACCAATATCCGACCGATTAACTCTTTGGTTCGTTGTTCTCCACTATTAAAATATCTAGCAACAACTCTACTAGAATCAGGTAAAAACTTTACATTTTTTCTTGTAACAGAAACTTTCATCGAATTATTTTTTTAATTATAATACATTAACTAAGCGTATTTTGGTTGTTGTAAAAAGTTAGTGCCAATTTATTACGCCCTATAGCAGTGCTTATTCAAAAGAAACGCAAAAAAGACTGCTTTTTTTAGATAAAAAATACTACCAAATATACAAATAAAAAACATGTAAAAATTTGATTTTAAATATATTACATCTAGTATTTATTTATTCTTTTTCTAAAAAAGAAAGGAGGAATATTTTCTGCTAATGGAAATAAAAAACTTTTCCGAACACTTTTTTAACAGACAAAAGATCTGGAAATCTGATTGCTGCCAGAGGCAGAAAATTTGTTCTTGATACTCAAAAAATTGCAGCTCCTAAAAAAAGTAGTACTTTTGCAGATGGTTTTTTGTTCGTCTCTTTTAAGAACCTAAAACTTTTTAAACATTAAGAAAAATAAAAAATATGAAGGCATACGTATTTCCAGGTCAAGGTGCGCAATTTACAGGAATGGGCAAAGACTTATATGAAAACTCTCCATTAGCAAAGGAATTATTCGAAAAAGCAAATGAAATTTTAGGTTTCCGCATTACCGACATTATGTTTGAAGGTACGGCAGAAGAATTGAAAGAAACCAAAGTGACACAACCAGCTGTTTTTTTACACTCGGTTATTTTGGCTAAAAATCTTGAAGATTTCAAACCAGAAATGGTTGCTGGACACTCATTGGGTGAATTTTCGGCATTGGTTGCCAATGGTGCTTTGTCTTTTGAAGACGGATTGAAATTGGTTTCTCAACGTGCTTTAGCCATGCAAAAAGCCTGTGAAATTAAACCTTCTACAATGGCAGCGGTATTAGGATTGGCCGATAATATTGTGGAAGAAGTTTGTGCATCAATCGACGGTGTTGTGGTTGCTGCCAATTATAATTGTCCTGGACAATTGGTGATTTCGGGAGAAACATCAGCAGTAGAAAAAGCCTGCGAAGCAATGAAAGCAGCTGGTGCAAAACGTGCTTTATTATTGCCAGTTGGAGGTGCTTTTCACTCTCCAATGATGGAACCTGCAAGAGAAGAACTGGCTGCTGCTATTGAAGCGACTACGTTCTCAACTCCGATTTGTCCTGTGTATCAAAATGTAACGGCAACTGCTGTTTCTGATGCAAATGAAATTAAGAAAAACTTGATTATTCAATTGACAGCTCCGGTACGTTGGACGCAATCAGTTCAACAAATGATTTCTGATGGCGCTACTTTGTTTACCGAAGTTGGTCCAGGAAAAGTGTTGGCTGGTTTGATTGGAAAAATTGATAAAGAAGCTGTGACTGCTAATGCATAAATTTTAGATTGCAGAATAACAACAAAAAAATCCCAAATTATCTTTGATAGTTTGGGATTTTGTTTTTCTAAAATCTGCATTCTGAGATCTATCCTCTAATTTTCTGTTCCCATTTCCAGGCACTTGCCATGGCTTCATCCAACGAAGATTGTGCTTTCCATCCCAATATGGTATTGGCCTTATCGGTATTAGCATAAGCTTCGGTAATATCGCCTTCTCTGCGGGGAACAATTTTATAGGGAAGTTTTTTGCCACTTACTTTTTCAAAGCTTCGAATCACTTCCAGAACTGAACTTCCTGTTCCTGTTCCCAGATTGAATGTCTCTACTTTATCCAGATTCTTATTGTTTAACAAACGTTGTAAGGCAATTACATGAGCTTTTGCCAAATCGACTACATGTATATAATCCCGAATGCAGGTTCCGTCAGGCGTAGGATAATCATTTCCAAAAACAGATAATTCTTTGCGCAAACCAAAACCGGTTTGAGTTATAAAAGGCACTAAATTTTGAGGGACTCCTAGTGGCAATTCTCCAATTTCGGCAGAAGGATGAGATCCAATTGGGTTGAAGTAGCGTAACAATATTGCATTAATATTAGTTGCTTTTGCTACATCGTTTATGATTTCTTCGCCTATTTTCTTGGTATTCCCGTAAGGTGACATTGGTTGTTGTAAAGGAGCATTTTCGGTAATTGGCATTTTTTCAGCTTGACCGTAAACTGTACAAGACGAACTGAAAATAAAATTGGCTTTTGGTTTTTTTTCTAATTCCTGCAAAATATATACTAGTGCAGCAATATTGTTTTCATAATACAATAAAGGATTTTCTACGCTTTCTCCAACAGCTTTGGATGCTGCAAAATGTATTACACCAGCAACATCGTCGTGTTTTTTAAAAAAATCCTGTACACTTTGTTTTACTCGCAAATCCAATTTTTCGAATAGGGGCATTTTACCAGTAATTGAGACAATTCCTTTTAAAACTTCTTTCGAAGAATTGGATAGATTATCAACAATTACCACTTCAAAACCTTCGTTTTGTAATTCGACAACTGTATGCGAACCGATAAATCCTAAACCTCCTGTTACTAGTATTTTCATATTTGCTTTTATAAAAAAAAGACGCTATTTATAGCGTCTTCTATGGAAATTATTTTAAATATTCTAAAACGCTATCCGTTATAAATTTGATTTGTTCATCGTCTAACTCGGTATGCATCGGCAATGAAATAACTTCCTTTACGAGTTGATTTGTTACTGGGAAATCTTCCTCTTTATAACGTACATCCAAATAAGCTTTTTGAGAATGCAAAGGAATCGGATAGTAAATCGCACATGGAATTCCTTTGTCCAGCAAATGCTGCATCAATCCGTTTCTGTCAGCATCTGTAATTCGCAATGTATATTGATGAAAAACGTGGCAATCACAATTATCACAAATACTTGGAGCAACAATATTTTTGTGTCCTTCAAAAGCAGCTGTATATTTTCTGGCTGCGTTTTGTCTCGCTTTTCCGTAATCATCTAAAAAGGGCAACTTAGCATTAAGAACCGCTGCTTGAATACTATCCAAACGAGAATTGACTCCTACAACATCATGATGGTAACGCTCGTACATTCCGTGATTTACAATACCGCGTAGTTTGTGTGCCAAAGCATCATCATTGGTAAAAATTGCTCCACCGTCACCATAACACCCTAGATTTTTTGAAGGAAAGAAAGAAGTTGAAGAGACATGCCCAATAGTTCCTGCTTTCTTTTTTGTTCCATCCGAGAATTTACAATTGGCTCCAATGGCTTGTGCATTATCTTCTATAACATATAAATTATGCTCTTTGGCAATAGCCATAATAGCTTCCATATTGGCGGCACGACCAAATAAATGAACAGGAACAATTGCTTTGGTTTTTGGTGTAATTGCTTTTTTGATAGCTTCAATAGAGATGTTCATGTTTACCAAATCCACATCAACCAAAACTGGCGTCAATTGCAACAAAGCAATTACTTCAACAGTGGCTGCAAAAGTAAAATCGGCTGTAATGACTTCGTCACCCGGTTTTAAGTCCAATCCCATCATGGCGATTTGTAAGGCATCGGTTCCGTTGGCACATGGAATTACGTGCTTAACATCTAAATATTCTTCTAGTGATTTTTGAAATGCATGAACCTGAGGTCCGTTGATATAAGTGTTGGTGTCCAAAACTTCTTGAATCGAAGCGTTTACTGTTGCTGCGATTTTATCGTATTGACTTTTTAAGTCAACCATTTGTATTTTTTTCATGTATTCTTTTTTAATATTCCATGCCATTCACAGAACTAATTAATAGAAGTAAAACTTGTCTTAGTGCAAAATTTAAGTACAATTCTGCTATTTCAAACAAGCGGAACAAAAATAGTTATTTAATGAGTTTAAAGCAATGAAACTCGTAATAAAAAACATTTTTCCGATAAAATAAAAAATGCCTCGTAAGCTGTCGGGATGAACCAAAATTTAAACATTTTTTAAAGAATAAAATAACACAAAGAAAATGTATTTTTACAAAAAAAATAACGATGCATTTTCTTTATAATTTAACTATTCGAATAGCCCAGTTTTTATTAAAAATTATTGCGCTTTTCAGTCCAAAAATGAAACTTTTTGTTGACGGCAGAAAAGATGTTTTTAAGATTTTGGAACAAAAAATAGCTGCTCAGGATCAAACCATCTGGTTTCACGCTGCTTCTTTAGGCGAGTATGAACAAGGTTTGCCTGTAATTGAAAAAATTAAAAACAACTATCCTGATCATAAAATTATAATTACTTTTTTCTCTCCTTCAGGTTACGAAGTGCGAAAAAACAATACTGTAGCCGATGTGACGCTCTATTTGCCTTTGGACACTCCAAAATACGCGAAACGGTTTTTAGAATTAGTGCATCCCGATCTTGTTTTCTTTATCAAGTATGAGTTTTGGATTAACTATTTGTATCAACTTCGAAAACAAAACATACCTACTTATTTGATTTCGGGAATCTTTAGAGAAAAACAATTATTTTTTAAATGGTATGGTGAATTCTACAGAAAAGCATTGGATACATTCACTCACTTTTTTGTTCAAAATAAGGATTCAAAAAGACTTATAACGCAATTGGGAATGACAAACGTTACTGTTTCGGGAGATACTAGATTTGATAGGGTAGTGGCTATTTTAGAAAAAGACAATCACTTGGATTTTATAGCTAAATTTAAAGGGGATAGTGTGACAATAGTTGTGGGGAGTTCGTGGCCAAAAGATGAAATTTTGTTAATTGATTTTATTAATAATTGTGCTTTAAAAAATGTCAAATTTATAATTGCTCCACACAATATAAAAAAGGAGCAAATTCAACAATTGAAAAAAAGCATTGCAAATAAAGTAGTTTTATTTTCTGAAAAAGAGGATAAAGATTTATCGCAATATGATGTGTTTATAATTGATACTGTCGGAATTCTTACCAAAATATACAGTTATGCTGATATAGCTTATGTTGGAGGGGGATTTGGTAATCCAGGTGTCCATAATATATTGGAGCCAGCTACTTTTGGTGTTCCAATTGTGATTGGGCCGAATTATTCTCATTTTGCAGAAGCAACAGCTTTGGTGGCGTTGGGAGGTTGTACTTCTGTTTCTAATTACGAGGAATTAGAACTTGCTATTAATGATTTACTTGATTCAAAAAAGGCAAGGGACGAAAAGGGGATTATTTGTAACAATTTTGTCCAAAGTAATAAAGGGGCAACTAGTTGTATAATTTCAAAAATAATTTCTATTTAAGTTTTTTTGATAACAAAACCCATATATTGGCGAAATTAAAAAATCTATAATTTTTTCAATTATAATACAGAATATTGTAAATTTCCAATCTTTTTTCGTGTTATTATGTATGTTAAAAGATTTCTGTTACAAAGTGCTAAAGTGCTGATAGAAAATAATTTTAAAAAAATAAATGAAAAAATATTTTACGTATTAAAAATTTTATATCTTTGCCACGAATTAATAATTAACCTTTATATTAAATTAAGATGAAAAAAGTATTTTTAAGTTTAGCCGTTGTTGCTGTTTTAACTGTTGTTTCTTGTAAAAAAGCTGATGCTGAAGTAGTTGAAACTACAACTGTAGATTCTACTGCTGTTGTAACTGATTCTTCTGCTGTAATCGCTGTTGATTCAACTACTACTGTTGATACTGTTGCAACTCCAGCTGCTGCACCTGCTGCAACTCCAGCTAAGTAATTTCAAATTACAAAAAGAAAAAATAAGCTGTATACTTGTATGCAGCTTTTTTTTGTGCTTTAAAAACAGCTTTTGCTCTAACAAGAGCGTCTTAAAAATATCAAGCTGTAAAAATTAGATCGTCATCAGAAAAGTCTAATATTTCAGAAACTGAGGCGTATTTTATGATTTCATCGATTCCTTTTTGAACTCTTAATTCAGTTGTGTATTTTCTGCTTAATGCAATTTGGGCTCCGTCCAAAAATAACTTAAAAAAATACTTATTACCAGGTGATTTGAATTTGGTAAAAGTTGCCAATTCGATGTTGTTTTTGAAATATTCTATCGCTTCTTCACATTCGAATTTAAGTTCATATCTCATACTTGTAAAGATTACTTTTCCTTTTCTTGAAGTAAATACAAATTTATACTGGTCATCAAACCTTTTACTTATAACAAAAGCGCCCATAAAGTTTAGATTTTAGATTGCAGAATTTAGAATTTTAGATTTAAAAATGTGCAGACTGAAATAAAAACTAATTTATTCAGACATGATTTTGTATAAATAAAAAAGCTTCAAACATAGTTTGAAGCTTTTTAGTACTCAGAGCGGGACTTGAACCCGCACGAACATTGCTGTTCACTGGATTTTAAGTCCAGCGTGTCTACCAATTTCACCATCCGAGCATTATGTGGTGTTGGAGCGAAAAACGGGGCTCGAACCCGCGACCTCGACCTTGGCAAGGTCGCGCTCTACCAACTGAGCTATTTTCGCATTCTCAATTCGCTAAAGCGAACTGCGATACTTGTTTTGTATTGCGGTTGCAAATTTAGTACATTTATTCAATTACACAAGCCTTTTTTAGAAAAAAAATCATGATAAAATTTAACGTTCTGACAACGATTGCTTTAAATATAAAAAAAAAATTATTTTCTGGATAGCATTCGTTTAATCTCGTTGAGTTTCATTAAAGCTTCAACAGGAGTAATGGTGTTAATGTCCAAATTTACAATTTCATCTTTGATTTCTTCCAAGAGTGGATCATCAAGATTAAAGAAGCTCATTTGCATTTCTTCCTTATCGGCTTTAATTCCGTTAAGAGCATCGCTGGAATGGTTTTTCTCTAGCTTCTTTAACATTTTTTGTGCTTTCAAAATAACGATTTGTGGCATTCCTGCCATTTTTGCGACATGAATACCAAAACTGTGTGCACTTCCTCCTTTTACTAGTTTTCGAATAAAAAGCACTGTGTCTTTTAGTTCCTTTACGGACACATTGTAATTCTGAATTCGAGGTAACGATTCGCTCATTTCATTCAATTCATGATAATGAGTGGCAAATAAGGTTTTGGGTTTTGAAGGATGTTCGTGTAAAAATTCCGCTATTGCCCATGCGATTGAAATTCCATCGTAGGTGCTGGTTCCTCTTCCAATTTCGTCCAACAGCACCAGACTTCTATCAGAAATATTATTTAGGATGGAGGCAGTTTCGTTCATTTCGACCATAAAAGTAGATTCGCCCATCGAAATATTATCACTTGCACCCACTCTCGTGAATATTTTGTCTACAATTCCCATTCGAACACTTTCGGCAGGTACAAAACTTCCCATTTGGGCTAATAATACAATTAAGGCGGTTTGACGCAATATTGCCGATTTACCCGACATGTTTGGTCCGGTAATCATAATTAACTGTTGGGTTTCTCTATCCAAGAAAACATCATTGGCAATATAAGGCATTCCAACTGGCAGTTGCTTCTCGATGACTGGGTGTCTTCCGTTTTTGATGTCCAGTTCGAATGTTTCATCTAAATCCGGGCAAACATATTTATTTTCGATAGCCAATTGGGTAAAGGAGCACAAGCAGTCCAATTGTGCTACTAAATTGGCATTCATTTGAACAGGCTTGATGTAAGTGGCAATCCAACTTACTAATTGTTCGAATAAATCGGATTCTATTTTTTGAATTTTTTCTTCGGCGCCAAGGATTTTGGTTTCGTATTCTTTTAACTCCTCGGTAATATAACGTTCGGCGCTAACCAATGTTTGTTTTCTAATCCATTCTGCAGGCACTTTGTCTTTATGGGTATTTCGAACTTCTATGTAATATCCAAAAACATTATTGAATGATATTTTCAAAGAAGAAATTCCTGTTCGTTCTGATTCTCTTTTTTCGATTCCTTCCAGAAATTGTTTTCCTGAAGTTGAAATAGCACGTAAATCGTCCAACTCTTCATTGATTCCCTTGGCTATTGCATTTCCTTTGGCAACGGCCACAGGAGCATCTTGATTCAGGGTGGTTTTTATCTTTTCGCGCAACAAATCACAACTGTGTAAACTATCTCCAATTACTTTTACCGCTTCTTGAGGACTCGCTAACGCTAAAGTTTTAATTGGAATAATGGCATCTAAAGACTCTTTCAAATACACCACTTCCCTTGGGGAAACTTTACCTGTGGCAATTTTGGAAATTAATCGCTCTAAATCCGAAATTTGTTTGATTTGATATTGAATGTTTTTTAGAATATCTTGGTTTTCTTTTAAATAAGCCACTACCTGATGGCGGCTCTTGATTTTATTATTATCCTTTAATGGTAATGCCAGCCAACGTTTGAGTAAACGTCCTCCCATTGGCGAAAGCGTTTTGTCAATCACATCCAAAAGTGTGACTGCATTTGGATTGTAACTATGATATAATTCGAGATTGCGTATGGTAAATCGATCCATCCAGACGTAAGCATCTTCGGCAATTCGCTGAATAGATGTAATGTGCTGTACTCTATTGTGTTGTGTTTCGGATAAGTAATATAAAATGGCACCCGAAGCAATGATTCCTTCGTTTAATTCTTCGATTCCAAAACCTTTTAGTGAAACCGTTTGAAAATGTTTGGTTAAGGTTTCAAAAGCATAATCTTCTTTAAAAATCCAATCTTCTAAATAGAAATTATGAAAATCTTCACCAAAAATTTCACGAAAATCACTTTTATTATTTTTCGGAATCAAAACCTCACTTGGATTAAAATTCTGAAGTAATTTGTCAATATACTCCGCATTTCCCTGAGCCGTAAGAAACTCTCCTGTAGACACGTCCAAAAAAGAAATTCCGATTGTTTTATTGGCGAAATAAATAGCTGCCAAAAAGTTATTGGTTTTGGATTGCAAGACTTCATCATTCATAGAAACGCCTGGAGTTACCAATTCTGTAACACCACGTTTTACAATCGTTTTTGTCATTTTTGGATCTTCAAGCTGATCACAAATTGCGACACGAAGACCAGCTTTGACTAATTTTGGCAAATACGTATTTATCGAATGATGTGGAAAACCGGCCAGGGCAGTTTCTGTTTCCGATCCTGCACCTCTTTTGGTTAATGTTATTCCAAGAATTTTAGAAGCCCGAACGGCGTCTTCTCCAAAAGTCTCATAAAAATCGCCTACACGAAACAACAAACATGCATCCGGATATTTCCTCTTGATTTCGTTGTATTGTTTCATTAACGGAGTCTCTTTAACTGTCTTATCTTTAGTTGCCAAAATGGTTGTGTTAAAATGAATAAAAAACTCAGCGAATTTATAATTTTATATAGCAAAAAACTAAGGAGGCAAAAATTAAATTACTTTTAAGAAAATTTTACAATACTATTTTGTTTATTTGTATAAATTTGTACCAATAATTTAAAAAAGACTATGAAAAAAATATTTCTATTAGCTATGCTAACTGTTTTAGGAGTAACTACTTCTAATGCCCAAGAAACTTCAAAGAAAAGTAAAAAAGCCACAACAACAGCAGCACTTCCTACAGTAGATGGAGCAGGAATGGTTTTTGCAAGTGAAACTATCGATTACGGTACCATTGCACACAACGCTGATGGAAATCGTCAATTTACATTTACAAATAATGGAAACAAACCATTAATCATTACAAACACACAAGGATCTTGTGGATGTACTGTGCCTACTACACCAAAGGAACCAATTGCACCAGGAGCAAAAGGAGTTATTGGAGTAAAATATGCAACAGACAGAGTTGGTCCATTTACAAAAACAGTTACAGTAACTTCAAATGCTGAAGGAAAACCAAGCGTTGTTCTTACTATCAAAGGAACTGTATTGCCAGATGCTGCACCAGCTGCTACAAAAAGCTAATATTATATTTTATACAATTAAAAAAGGCTTCCTAATTACTAGGAAGCCTTTTTTGTAAACTTTTGCCAAACAATGAGAAAGCTAGAAAACAATGAATTAGAACGAAAATCAATAGCTGATTTTAAAAAATCAGACAAAACACCTTTAATTCTAGTATTAGATGATATTCGTAGTTTGCATAATATTGGTTCGGTTTTTAGAACAGCAGATGCTTTTTTGATAGAAAAAATAATTCTATGCGGTATTACGGCTACACCCCCCAATAAAGAAATTCACAAAACTGCCCTCGGAGCCACCGAAACGGTTACTTGGGAGCATCAAGAAAATGTATTGGAAGTTATTGCTAATCTAAAAAAAGAAAACATAACTACCTTGGCTATTGAACAGGTGGAAAGCGCCATTTTTCTTCAAGATTTTAAAGTAAAAAAAGACCAAAAATACGCCTTAGTATTTGGAAATGAAGTATATGGAGTTGCGCAGGATGCGGTTGCTTTGTGTGATGGTTGTATAGAAATTCCGCAATTGGGTACCAAGCATTCTTTAAATATTTCGGTAAGTGCCGGGATTGTGGTTTGGGATTTGTTTTGTAAAATCAATATGAATCAGTAAATTTCAAAAAAAAACACTTAATTCTAACAAAATAATTATTGAATGTCATTTTTTTTTGTTCATAGTTAGGTATTTTTACAAAACGATTTCAAGAAATTGGCTAACTATGAAAAACATATTCTTTTTTCTTTCACTATTCTCAACTTTTTTTGTGTTTGCCCAATATACAGCAATTCCAGATACCAATTTCGAAAGAACATTAATTAGCTTAGGTATAGACAATGGTGCAATTGACGGTAAAGTCCTTACGTCAAATGTCTCTTTTATTTCAAGTTTAGAAATGCGATTTGAAAACATTTCAGATTTGACAGGGATTGAAGATTTCACAAATTTACAAACACTCATTTGTAACAATAATAATTTAACTACTCTAAATTTAACTAAAAACATTCAGTTGAAATATTTAGATTGTAGTTACAATCAATTAACTAGTTTAAATGTAGATAACAACACCAACCTTACCTCATTAAATTGTAATTTCAATAAATTAAACAATTTAAACATTTCAAATAATTTATCTTTAAATGATTTAGGCTGTAGCTATAACAATCTTACTAATTTAGACATTTCAAGAAACATCGCATTAAATTCATTCTATTGTACCTTTAACCAAATAACAAATTTAGATACTAGAAGCAACACAAATTTAAATATATTTGTTTGTTATGATAACAAAATCAGCAATTTAGACATCTCAAAAAACACAAAAATCAACTTATTTTCTTGCAACAATAATCAAATAACAAATTTGGACATTTCCAAAAACATCAATTTAAGTTCTTTCCAGTGCGAAAACAATAAATTAACCTCGTTAAATTTAAAAAACGGAATCAATAATCTAATGAATGTTGCCGATTTTAAATTCAATCCTAATCTTAGCTGCATTCAAGTTGACAATGTCGCTTATTCAAATGCGAATTGGTCTTCAAACAAAGACATAACAGCTAATTTTTCTAGCACTTGCAATACTGTTTTAAACAACGCTGCACCAATTATTACAGCTTCAGGGAATCAAATTTACTGTCCATTAACAAGCGTAAATATTGTTACATCAATTTCTATTACCGATCCAGATGATACGAGCACTGATGCTATTTACGTACAAATATCATCAGGTTATAGCAATGGTAATGATCAGTTGTTCCTTAATAATGCTTTGCTGCATCCAACCGTAAGAAGTAGTTGGAATGCAAGTGAAGGGAAATTAACTTTAAAAAGTCCATCTGGACTACCAATTACATACTCTGATTTTGAAAGTGCGATTAAGGACGTTCAATTTACGAATTCTTCTATTACACCTTCTGGAATTAAAAATTTTTCGATTAGTATAGGTCAGGCCAATTATTTACCTCGAAATGGCCATTATTATGAGTTCGTGCCTAATATAGGAGTTACTTGGACTGTCGCAAAAGCTGCTGCTGAGGTAAGAACATATTACGGATTAAAAGGCTATTTGGCAACAATTACGGCTGCAGATGAAGCTCAGTTGGCAGGAAAACAAGCTCCCGGCGCTGGTTGGATTGGAGGTAGCGATGCCGAAACAGAAGGTGTTTGGAAATGGGTAACAGGTCCAGAAATAGGAACTGTTTTCTGGAACGGACTTTCGAATGGATCAACCCCGAATTTTGCCTTTTGGAATTTCAACGAACCCAACCAAGCTGGTGATGAAGATTATGCTCATATAACAGCGCCAAGTATTGGGAAAGCTGGTTCTTGGAATGATTTAGCCGATGCTGGAAGCCCAAGTGGTGACTACCAACCCAAAGGATATATTGTAGAATATGGAGGGATGCCTGGAGATCCCGTATTGCAACTTTCTGCTAGTACTACTTTGACAATTCCATCGATACTTACTACTTCGCCAGCTTCAAAATGTGATTCTGGAGCCATGACCCTTAATGCAACAGCATCTGCGGGAACTATTAATTGGTATGGTGCTGTTACCGGAGGGAATTTATTAGGAAGCGGAACAAGTTTTACGACTCCAATATTGACAGCGACTACTTCATATTTTGTAGATGCTGGATGTTCAACAGCAAGAAAAGAAGTAATTGCAACTATAAATACAACTCCGTCTATTACACAAACCAATACTCCTGTTACTAATTGTGGACCGGGATCAGTCACATTGACAGCCTTGGCTTCGGCTGGAACAGTAAACTGGTATTCAGAACTGGTTGGAGGAACAATTTTAAGTACAGGGCAGTCGTTTATTACTCCAAGCATTTCGGTAAATTCAGTGTATTATGCAGAAGCGACTAATAATGGCTGTATAAATAGTACTCGAATTCCAGTTGACATACTAATTTATCCACTACCACCAGTTAGCGATCAAGAAGTTGCACATTGTGTTTCTTTTAGTATAACACTGGATGCAGCTGTTCCAAACATGACTTATCTATGGTCTACGGGTGCATTCACTCAAACAATAGATGTGACAGAAAAAGGGGTTTATACTGTAGATGTAACTAGCCTTGCGCCAGAAAGCTGTACGAGTAAAAAAACAATTACGGTTGTAGAAAACAATAAACCAGAAATAAAAGATATCCTTGTAAATGAAACAACGGTAACAGTTGAACTAATAAAGAGTGAAAACTATTTTGAATATTCAATCGATGGCGTAAATTATCAAAACTCAAATATTTTTACCAACGCTCCGAGTGGATTGCAAACTGCTTATGTGCGAGAGGTAAATCTTTGCACTATGGACAGTAAACCCTTTGTTGTGATTGTTGTTCCAAAATATTTTACTCCGAATAATGATGGTTTTAATGATGTTTGGGAAGTAAAAGGAATCGTCAATTACCCTTTGGCAGAAGTAACTCTTTTTGACCGCTACGGAAAAATAATAACTCAACTCAATGCTTCAAATCGAAGTTGGGATGGAACTTTCAATAAAACTCCTTTGCCTGCAACAGATTATTGGTATGTTTTAAAATTAGACAATAATAGCCCGGAAGTCAAAGGACATTTCTCTTTGAAAAGATAAATTATTGTTTGATTTTTTCTTGAATTTCATTCAAAATATATAGGTAATCTTCTTGCTTGTTTACAAAATCACGATCGGAAACATCAATAATTAAAACATTCAAATCGGTCTGGGTTTTGATGTATTCCAAATATCCTTTGTTTATTTTTTCTAAATATTCAGCGGTAATATCTTGCTCATAACTTCTTCCACGAGATTTGATATTCTCCAATAATCGATTCGTATTTTGATACAGATAAATGTACAAATCGGGTTTTGGCATTTCTTTATATATAATATCAAAAAGGGTGCGATACAATCTAAACTCGTCTTCTCCTAGAGTAATTTTGGAAAACAGCAATGATTTAAAAATATGATAATCGGCTACCACAAAATCTTTAAACAAATCAAATTGAGACAAATCATCGGATAATTGCTGGTATCTATCGGCCAAGAATGATATTTCCAAAGAAAAAGCATAACGGTTTTGATCTTCGTAGAATTTGGGTAAAAAAGGATTGTCGGCAAATCGTTCCAAAACGGTTTTAGCATTAAAATCCTGTGCCATTTTAAGTGCCAAAGTCGATTTTCCAGCACCAATATTTCCTTCTATTGCTATATAATTATAATGATTCAGTTGTATTTGGTCTAATGGACTTTCTAGTTTTTGAACGACTTCGCAAACGCTCACATCAGGTGTAATCTGAATTAGCTCTGAAATTGTTTTTTTTAAAACAGGATGCTTCCAATTTATATTTAGATCCTGAAAAGGCAACAAAACAAATTTCCTATCCTGCAGTAAAGGATGCGGAATTTGAAGGTTTTTTAAATCGATTATTTCATCATCAAACGCAATCAAATCAATATCTATTATTCGGGATTGATAGCCCGCATTTTCATTTCGAATGCGCCCAAGTGTCTTTTCAACTTGTAAAACCTGATCTAAAACCTGCTGAGGTGATTTTGAAGTATGGATGGATAAAATACAATTATAAAATGCGTCACTCTCAAAACCCCATGACGGAGTTTCATAAAGGTTGGAAACTTTTATAACAGTTCCAATTTCTTGATGGATCAATTCCAGGCATAATTCGATGTTTTTCAATCGATTGCCTTGATTGCTCCCTAAGGATAAAATGACTTGATGTTGTGATTCCATATTAGACACAAATTAACTAAAAGAATTTTAGAATAACAGTATATTTGCGCGCTCTGTTGCGTTTTATTTTTTAATTCTAAAATGTAACAAAATGATACTTTTTACTACTTATTATAAAAATAGATTTGTATGAGATTTTTAGGAAATGTAATGGCCACTATTGTTGGTATTTTTGTTTTTTTTATGTTATTTTTCTTCGGAATTGTGCTTTTGGGAGCCATTTTTGGTGGTGAACCAGAAGGAATTGAAGTAAAAAGTAATTCGGTTATTGAATTAAATTTAGAAAATATTTCGAATGATTACGCCGGAAAATATAAAGATCCGTGGATGGATATTTTTTCTGAGAAAAAAGGAATCGGTCTTACGGATATAATTAATGCCATTGCTGCTGCAAAAACAGACAGTGATATCAAAGGGATTTCTATCTTAAATGAAAACTCCTCTTTAGGTTTGGCACAAAGTAAAGAATTGAGAGAAGCTTTGAATGACTTCAAAACCTCGGGTAAATTTGTGATGGCTTATGCCAATAATTATTCGCAAAGAGATTATTATTTAAATTCTGTAGCCAATACCATTTATTTGAATCCGGCTGGAGATTTAGATTTTAAAGGACTTTCGACCGAAGTTATGTTTTTTAAAGATTTACAAGAAAAATCAGGAATAAAGATGGAAGTTATTCGTCATGGCAAATACAAAAGTGCCGTAGAACCTTTCTTGGAAAATAAAATGAGTGATGCCAATAGAGAACAAACCACAGCATTGTTAAACTCGGTTTGGAACTCCATTGTTGCCGATATTTCGGTAAGCCGTACTATTTCTGCTGGGAGATTGAATGAAATCGCAACGGGTTTATTGGCTCGTACTCCAGAGATGGCAAAGGCCAACAAACTCATTGATATTGTAGCTTATGAAGACGTGTATCATAATGCTATAAAGAAAATTTTGAAGGTAGATGCGGATGAAGATTATAATAAAGTATCTATGTCTGATTACGCTCAAAATGTTGCGACCACCTCGATTGATCTAAATACCGATAATCAAATAGCTGTTATTTACGCTCAAGGCGAAATACAGAGTGGAGAAGGAGACGTGAATGTAATTGGCGAAGGTTCTATG